>NZ_MAEV01000039.1:0-24365 GCF_002013385.1 Mycobacterium sp. D16R24
GCTAGGGCGGTGGTGGGTTGTTGGTGATGGCCGCGATGATCTGTGCGACGGCGCGGCCGATGTCGGCGATACCTGTGGTGGCGCCGGTTTTGTAGACGATGTAGGCGGCCAACAGGAAGAACTCGGTGACCATCACGGCGGTGGTGATCGTCATGATGATCATGACGATGATGGCGGTGGTGCTCATCTTGGGCTTGGGCCACCGGGGGTCGCGCTCTTGAGGGATTTCTGACATGAGCGGGGAGGGAACCATGCAGGGGTGCAAACCCTTGCCCGCGGCGCGACAAGAGTGCCACAGCCTGCTTTTCCTAGCTCACTGCTCGTCTCGCATCTCGTGGAGAATCTCGGTCACACACTGCGCGACTCAACTGCAGCTTGCGAGGAGTCGTCCTCTGATCTTGCCGTCGCCCGGAGCGGCATCTCGGAAACGGGCAGGTAGGCGCTCCCAGGCGTCGGCTATTTGGAGGTAGGTTCGTTGATCGAAGAGCGCTGAGCTGAGGCGGAACCATTCTGGACCGTATTGCTGGGTGAGTGCTCGGTACGAGTGCGTCCTTGGGCATGCAGAAAAATGTTGTCTTACTCGGGTGTGCTGTCCGGGCCGGTTCGCCAGTGGGGGGCATTGATCTGGGCGCGTGTTTCCAGCGCGATGTCGATGTCCTCGCTGGTGCCGTGTGGCCAGTGCATGAAGAAACGCACGGTCCTTTTTAGGCGATCATCGAGTTCGATGTAGGTGCTGAATAGGTGCTTTTTCCGCTCTACTTCCTGTGGCGTCAGATAGTTGCTCAGCCATTTCTTGGCGTGTTCACGCGCCTCGTCGGCGGTGACGTCTGCTTCGACGTGATGTCGTGTGTGGTAGTCCTGCCCGTCGTGATTCTTCCCCCAAATCCCCACCATCAAGACCCCGCGTTTGGGCGGGTTCACTGATCGCCACACGCCCTTGTTGTAGGTCGCGGTATCGGTGACGGTTACCTCTTTATGCTCGTTGTCGCCGTCGTAGCCAGCATCGACGTACAGGGTGTCGGTGTAGGTGACGCGCAGTGTTCTGTTCGGCAAAATCTCGGCGGTAGTGAATTTCGCCAGGGCGCCGTCTGTGAATTCGACTATCGCGTCGGTGTACACGGTGTTCCCGTCCTCACTCATGAGGTCACGGTACGCGAGCTCGCCGACATCGTCTTGCGACGCCTGCGGCGGTTCCAGCGCCCGCTTGCCAACCTCAGGGGGCGGCGGTGGCCAGGTGCAGGGGTCAGATCGCCTTGCCACCGGGCACGCGGCCTGAAAGCCGCCCCGGATCACTTGGTTGCTCGATGGTGGCGCACGTGAGCCCTGAGCGCCTTCAACTTAGGGTCCATACATCACAGCACTGCGGCCCGGGTTCGGGTGTCCGTCTAGGCCCCTGACTGTGGCAGCGCAGACGTTAGCGGTGAAAACATGTCCACCGAGTGTTCTGGATCCTGCTGCAGACGATGTCGCCCGGCCTAGATCAGCAATTCGATGCAGGGCTCCGGGAAATAGTTCCCGCACCGTACTCGGATATCCCAGTGCCTGACCTAGAAAGCCCCCGGGCACTGGTGCCGAAACCCAGCCGCGCACCGGCGACTTCTCGCCCGCGAAGTTCTCGTCAAAATAGCGTCACCGGGCAACTATTGATCAGTACGGGACGCTTCCCTCTGCAGGTCTTTCGATGCCGCCGTATCGGCTGGAATTTCCTGTAGCTGCCCTTGGCCGCGTCAGTGCCTGGCGCGAAGTCTGCAAAAGTGCATTGCCCCCGGAAGTGCGCAGTGCACTTTGCCGTTGAGGTCGGCAAGGATCTGTTCGGCCCCGGATCACCCGGTGGCGGCGCGTTTTCATCATGACAGCCACGACTTGTGCCCGGCGGAGAACACTGCCGGGCATCGCAGGTCTCATCAGCGACGCGAGCCGATGTTGCATGCGCATCCACTATGTGTGGCGTTACGGGGTCGATCACGCCAGGCCCTCAACAGCTGTTAAGGGTCTTATCGCGGGGCCTTCTCGGGCCAGGCCTGGGGCCACTTCTGAGGCCCCTCTCGAGCGGAAATGGCCCCCTGATTTTGAAAAAAAGAATCAGTACCTGCATGTTTGATTGTTTGAAATCCGAGAAGGGGTGACCTCTTCTGAAAATTGGGGGAGAGGTGGGGGACGGGGTACGGGACATGTGTAGGCGATCGCAGGGGGCCATGCCAAGTGTTGTCTCGGCCATAATCAGGGAGCCCTACGGGATCTTTCACGACGAAAATGCCTGGCAGAGAATCTCGTTGGCTAACACACGGAGGCTGTAGTGCGCCATAGCGGGGGTACCGGATCCCTGGGCTTTCCTTGATTCGACAAGTGGAGCTTTTCAGTCTTGGCGGCGCGAGAAACCACTGTTGCGCGGGCATTGAAGCGTGGCTGTCTTTGAGCGATAGTTGAGGCCTGTTGGTAGCTGAAATTCTTTGGATCTAGAGTCCGGTCGGCGTTTGGTTTTGGTGGCAGCTCGGCGAACTCGTCGAAAGCTTGACCCCGCGCACAGCGGCTGCTTCGTGCGCCCTGGCACCCTGGTTGTGTGGATTTGGCAAAGATGGAGATACTCGTGGTTCGGCAGTGGTGCTGACGTTCATTCTGGTCTTAATCCGGTGGGCTGGGGGACAGGTCAGAGGCTTCCTCTAAGGAAGCCCCCGACCTCACATTCGAGACAGCCACCGAGTTGTTTTAGCAACTTGAGAAGATATTTGCAGCGAATCAGGAAGAGAGTCGATGCACTGTGCTGAGCTCTTTTCGAGCGGGTGTGTTTTGCGTGCCGGGAACGTGGCTGCCTGATATTGCTGGATCGATGTGGCATCGATTCGGTTCCTGATAAGGCCAATGGGCGTGTGGCGATACATGTCTCGGCATGTGTCACAGATGGATGCGAGAATGGGGTATGCATCGTCGAGAAGTTAGCCCTGAAGTCATCACGTGGGTTGTTTAGTGACTGATGGCAGATAGTAAGAAGAAGCGATCGCCGCACCGCGTGGCGGCCAAAGTAGCGCGCCGTAAGGCGCGGCGGGCCCGCCGCGAGCAGGACACCCTGGCCGTGGTTCCCGCAGGATGGGGCGCAGAGGAGCCGGTGCACGAGGATGTCCCATTCGATCCGCAGCTGCACGACATCCTCACCGCCCGCGGCTGGGTGCTCGAATACCAAGACGATAGTGCCGACAGCTATACCTGGCTACCCTCGCAGCCTGAATACGTCGGATTAGATCAAGACGCAATGCCCACCAATATCGGTGTTGCTAATCCAGAACCGGCCACACTTGATGAGATCCGCGCCGGATCCCGAGCCCCTGATTCGGGAGCGCCTTACTCCGTCGACTACGCCGGCATCGGGGACGCATCCACCTTCGCCCACCGCGACTACAACACCCGAGACGAACTACTCGCCGATCTCGCCGCAATCGAAGAACACCGCGCCCAAAGCTGAACAGGGGACCCGCGTTACGTTTTAGCTGTTCGCGCCTGCGACTAAAACTTCCACTGCGCTAGCTGCGAAAATACGGCTTCGTGCGAGACATGGCGCTATCGCGATAGCGGTCAAAAACAAGCGTGCTATAGTCATTTCAGGGGATAGTTATATCCTGAGCCATATTGAAGCCCTTCCCGGGTCGATCCGGGTGGGGCTTTTTTCATACCTGCATATTCATGAACGGGCCTTCAGAGCTGCTGCTCTGGGGGCCCGTTTGCGTGTGCGCAGCCCCCCAAAAATCCAGTGAGGAGTGGTTCATTGTCCGAGTTGTTGAATCTGCCCGCCACGGTGACGTTGGCAGTAGTCGTGGTGGTGATCGTGTTGGCGATCACCACCGTGTTTTGTGTTGCGTTACTGCGGGCGTTACCGCCTGATGTGCCGCGAATCATCGAACCGTTCTCCCAGCTCTGCACCGCTATCGTGAATTGGATGACCGGTATGCGGTTCAGGGGAAAACGAGGCCAGGGACGTGACGACCGGTCTCCGGGAGAGCAGTCGTGAAGAGCCGCCGCCGGCCCGTGATGGGAGCACAAGCCCAAGATCGGCTTATCGATCGGCTCTACTCTGCTGACCTCGCCGAGGTTTTCCCCAGTGTCTTGGAAACGATTGAACCTTTCGAGCTGCGGGTGATCGTTGAGGTCGCACGCGGAGTCCCCTACAGCGAGATCGCAGCGCAATCCGGGCTGCCCGCAGAAACCGTGCGCCACGTGTACAGCAAGGGTATGAGCCGTATGCGCCACCCCTCCCGAGCCCAGGTGCTGGTGGAGTTTCTGGACATTGACCTCAGCCGATATGTACAGGCCAATGCGGTGTTCGGCATCAAATTCGAGACAGTGAACTGCCCGACCCATGGGGAGAAGACTGTCGTTCAAGACTCTCGCCGATGCCGTGGGTGCCCGTGCGAAATCGCATACCTGCAGTTCAACACAACCCCCGGCCGCCGCCGTCGCTACTGCTCTCCCGCTTGCCGCCAAAGCGCTTATCGCAGAAGGAAAAAAGCAAAAACCGCGGCCTCACTGGCCGAGAGCGCCGCCAACTCGAACTCTGACACGAAGGAGCCCGCCGCATGACCGCTGATCCGGCTAAGGCGATTGCGTACACCCGACTGCCGCGCTGGAAAAAGTGGGTGGTGGACGCCTTGTTCAACTTCGACCGGCGCACCCTCGATGACTGGGCTTCCATGATGTCCTCACATGTGCAAAGCCCCGGCGGGCCCACCCCCATGGCCACCGCCCGCTACACCGTCCAACTCATGGCGTACGCCGAAACTCTGAGGCTGGCCACCCAAATCCTGGCCAGCCACGGCCATCCCGCTGCCCGGAGCCAACTAGCCGATGCCGCGCTGGATTTCCGCAGCGCCGAACACCTGCTGTCCCCGGCACGCGACGTTCTACTGAGAGCGGCTGGAGCCGACCGTGTCACCGACCACGACTAGCGGGATCAGAGACCCCGCCCTATCCGAAAGACTTCCGTATTTCCTTATTTCCGTATTTGTGGTGGGGGATCCTGGTGAACCCTCGGCTACGCAGCATCGCCTTCACACCGTCACCCTCGCCAAAGATGTACGCCCTGGCCAGCAGGACGTTGAACGTTTCGGAAAGGCCGGGATCGTTGTCATCGACAGGGATCGTGAGCAGGACTCCGGCACCGGCCCCGATCAGCACGCTATTGGCCACCAGCGCCGCGGTGCGTTTGTTTCCATCCTCGAAAACCTGCGCCTGCGCAAGATCCACGAACAGATCCAGGGCATTTTCCCGAACGTCGCCACTGCGTGGCGCGTCGTCAAGCAACGCTTGCAGTCCAGATGCGGTGAGAGCAGCCGGGGTGTGCCGGCCAAACGGTGTCGTCACACCAATCGCCTGCTCCTGTGTTCGCAGCTGACCCGGGTGCAGAGCACCACTACGAATGATCGTGGCGTTCACGGCCCGAACAAACTCCGCGTCGATCTCGTGACCGGCGTGATCAATCACAAACTGCGCGCTATCGCGCAGGTCTTCCAGCAACGCGAGGTCCGCACGAGACACAGCCTTGTCAGCACGTCCCGAACACAGAAAACTCTCGGTATCGAAACGCCCCACCGACAACCCGTTGAAAACCTTGCCGCAGGAGTACACAACGTCCGCAAGGTCAGCGACAACGAGCACCCCACGTGAAGAACTCAATCTCGAAGCCGAGTTCATCGCGGCAGGTGAATCCTGGTCCGAATCCGATAACAACGGCACCGCTCGTTCAGCGGGGATAGCCGCTAGCTGTGACGACACCGGGCCCGCTATGCGCGGTGTCGAGAGTGAGGCCCCACTTACGGATCCACGGCTCAGCCAACTCGGTAACGGTGTTGTGTGCGCTGCCGCGGATAGCGATTCCGACGGCGGTAGCGGTTCCATCGGCATTGCGCTTGTAAACAGGCCCACCGGAGTCTCCTCCGACGGCTTGAGCGTTGAAGGCCGCCTTGGTGGGGGTCACCTGGGTGACGTTGCCGCATTCGGGTGCGATTTTGTCCAGTGCCGAGACATAGCCGAAGTGGCACAACGTATCTCCGACTGCGACTTGGCTGGTGATGCCGGTGATAGGTCGGATTCCGATGATCCGAGGATCGGAAGGAACGGAACCGTTGAGCTTGATGAGGCCGATGTCAGCGGCATCGCCCGTCGATCCTTCGTCGATAGAAGTTACGAAGGTGCCGATGTTCTCGTAGCCGCCGGTTCCGGAATAGTGGATGTCGACTTCACCGCCTCCGTTGCAGTGACCGGCGGACAGCATGAACTGCTGACCGGTGATGTCGTGGGCGAGAAAGCCCACGGTGCAGGCCTCGACTGGATGCCCCGTAGCGTCGTAAGCGGCAAGACCGACTCCGGGGGCGATAGCCCAGGCGACAGGGATTTCATTGCCGGCATTGGCTGAAGGCGCAGTGACGAGGACGAGCGTGGCGGCCGCGCCCGCAATGGCGATAGCGTGCTTCACGGCCCCCCTTCCTATAAGTGCCCTGGTAGACACCATTTCCAGTTGATGCTACGGCAAATCATGTCGCGTCACTATGCCCATTCCGGTGCATACACGCGGGCACGGCACTACGAGGCCTCCTCTGTTTCATCTCCGCTGCAACAGTTTTGGATTCCGGCTCACGCCGGGTGGTTTATCAGAGTATTTGCTGTTGATAGTGGTGCGTTTCGTTTTCTGATTTGAAAAACGAAACGCACCAAGGTTATCGAAATCTTGGAGATGCTGATCTAAACTCAGTCAGAGAGTTGCTAGTTCGGTACCGCGTATTTTTGGGGGTCTTCCTGTGACGATTGAAAAGCCGACTGATAAGTGCGCCGATGAGGTGCTTCAGGGTGCGTGGCCTGCTTATGACGAGGATTTGTTCAAGCAGGCCGCCGATGGCCAGTTTCAGGACGCACGGATCTGGGCGGACGATGCGGCCAAGTCGTCGCATGGAGTTCGGCAGTACGCCTCCCAGGAGATGGACGGTAAGGCCGCCGAGGCCATCGAGCAGAAGATGGGCATTGACCTCGGTGAGTGCGCCGAAAACGCTACCGCACACGCCAACCTGGCCGGTTTCCTGCTGATGGGTCAGGCGGCCATCATGGCAGCGAAGTCGGCGATGAAATCCGCAGTCGCTGAGCATGTTCCTGCGCATGACGCACTGAAGATAATGATCGGCGGGCAGGGCGTTAAGGATGCCGATATGCAGAAGGCCCAGGCGCTGGTCACCACCGCGAAACAGCAGCTGGAGACGGCGATCGATGCCGTGAAGGCGGGTTGCAAGTCTCACGGTTTGACCGCACCGCCGGGCGGCACCCCCAAAATTCCTGTCCGGCCGCCAATAGACGATGCGAAGGTGGGCACCACGCCGCCGACCGGTGTTCCGGTTAAGCCGCCGCCGTTGGGTGATCCGAACAGTCCCGCGAATACGAACCCCGGTCTCACTAACCCGGGCGTGCCTTCAGGTACGGCGCCGACTGCGCCGACTGGTTCAACGCCGGCTGGTGCTGGGTCGTCGACGCCTGCTGCGACTGCGGCGCCTAGTGCGGGCGCGGCCCCGTCAACTCCTGCGGCCCCGTCAACTCCTGCGGCTCCGGCTGCTACTGCGGGTGCTGAGGCCGGTGCTCTGCCTGCTGCGCCGACGGGAGCTGGGCAAGGGCAGGGGTCTCCGATGGGTATGTCTGGTATGCCGATGGGTGCCGGTATGCCCCAAGGTGGGATGCCGCAGATGCAGCCGCCGCAGATGCCGTCGCAGACCCCGGGCGGGGATGTGGCTAAGACGATCGGTGACACGATCGGCAAGGTGGCTGGGAACAATGGCAGCCAGTTGCCGGCGGGGACCTTGGACAAGCTTCTTGAGGCACAGAAGGATCCGGCCAGCAGTGCCCCGACCGCCCCTGTTGGTGAGGGCGGCCCCAACGACGAGAAGAACCCCTTGGGCACCGAGCATAAGCCTGGGGAAAAGACTGACGGTAAGACGCAGACTGGGACTCACACGTTGGGCTCCGGCCCCAAGGGCACGGATGTTTACAGCGCGGAGAACACCAATCCGGCGTTGAACAACCCCGCCAGCGCCAAGCCGTCGCCTGCGGTGCCGACCATTTCGGCTGCCCCGTCGGGTGTTTCAGCGCCGGTCACCGAGCTGTCCAGCGATGACAACCCGCTGCCGCCGGCTAATGGGCCCGCAGGATCAGCAACGACGCTCACTGGTGCCGGGCATCATCCCGGCGGCGGCGATAGCCCGGCCACTCACACCAGTTCGAACAACAGTCCATTCACGCCGGATCCACGTAACCCCGCGGCCGCAGTTCAGCCGCCGTCAGCGCAGGGCTCCCTGAGCGCATACAGTCC
The DNA here is from genome assembly GCF_002013385.1 of Mycobacterium sp. D16R24. NCBI lineage: Bacteria > Bacillati > Actinomycetota > Actinomycetes > Mycobacteriales > Mycobacteriaceae > Mycobacterium > Mycobacterium sp. D16R24. The sequence continues at coordinate 8,333 of NZ_MAEV01000039.1, forward strand.
TGGTGGTTTGGGGCCAGGTATGCCGATCGCGCCACCGATGGGTGCAGGCATGGGTGGCGGTATGGGTGCCGCCGCAGCACCGACCGCTCCGTCTGCGCCGCTACTTGCCGCCGGCGGCGCCCCGATGCTCGCGATGACTCCCGCAGCCGCTGCGGTGTTGCGTAGCGCCGCAGCCAACAGCGGTAAATCCGCCGATCTTGAGGACACCGGTGGTGTGCCGAGGGACCGGATCGCCGGGCTGCCCGCTGAGCACGCCGTAGCCGATATGCAGCTGGCCGGGCTCATGAAATCGTTCGCCTCCCACGGGTGGGCCGGTACCGGGATCGCGGTCGGTGTATTCCTGCTCGAGGACCCCAACCCACGCCTGAAGTATGTGGTCGCAACCTCCGACGGGCTCTCGCACCTGCCGATCGGCGTACCGGCACCAGCAGGAATTGAACTGCTGCAGCACCAGAAACTGAACCCGGGATTCGCCAGCGACTGGGGCGGGAACTGGCGCGCCGGCCTGAAACTGGCCACCTACGCGCGCAGTCATCGTAATTGCGGTGAGTTGACGTATCTGGTGTCGAACGACACCCGGGACGGGATTTTGTCGCCGGCTAAGGCGGGTACGGTCATTGAGGCGGTGCAGACTGACGCTGAGCGCACCAAACTGCTTGAGCAGGGCAGGGTTTCGGCGGCAACTATGTTGCGTACGCAGCTGCACTCCCCCGGCTTCTCTGATGAGGCTTTGGGGAAGGTTCCGGGCTGGCTGGAGGCGTTCGCCGTCCAGTGGGGCGCTGACACCGACGCCGGCATGGAATCGGCACGCGCCAGGTTGTGGGCGTTGAGGTGGGACCAGCGGCGCGGCCGCGACGGCGAGTATCCGTTCGTGTTCGTGAACTACCTGATCCTGGAAGGTATGAAGGCGCTGGCGGCCGGTCAGATCGAGGAAGCGGCGTACGTGGTGGATCAGCTTGTGGGTATCGATCATCCCACCCACCTGCAGCCAGCCTAACCCTTGTATTCACGGATGGCCTCAGCCGCCGCACCCAGTGAGTGGGCTATCTCTTCGAGGTGTCTTCTGCTTGTCTCAGTGCGTGCTGCCAGGGCGGCGTCGATCCTAGGGTCCAGGCCTGTGGGGTGGTTGGCGCCGAATTTTGCTGCTATATCAAGCATCTCGGCTTGGCCGCTGGTGAACGGTTCGCTGTTATCGATCATATTTTACCTTTCTAGTTGCCTGAAGGCAGGTTGGCTGGGTTCAGGCCTGCGGGAGCGGTGCTGCGGCTCTGGTCGATACCGGTATTGGTGTCAGCTGCCGACGGTGAACCTGTCGGCGGGGTAGGCGGCTGATCAGCCGGGGCGGGTGCTGGTGCCTGTACGGAGGCTTGCTGTGTCTGCGGGGACGCAGGTGTCCCGCCGTCGTTGAGCGCGAAGAAGCCCTGGTGTGGTCCGTCGGCCTTGGGCAGCTTGTCCAGGGTGGTCAGGCCCTGGGTTTCCGAGTAGGCCCAGGCTTGGCCGCCCTGCTCACCCAGATAGACCGCATTCTGGTTGCCCGGGCCCATGATTGCCATGCCGGGTTTGAACTGGGCTGGGTTGTCGATCTTGCGGCCAATGTCCTCCCCTGGAGGGGGCAGCTTGAACCCCGCCTCAGCGGCGGCCTGGCGAACCGTCTTATGGGCGCTGCCGTCGGTACCCGTCATGTTGTGCGCAAAATCGCGCAGCCTCGGATTATCGAACGTGAACGTCTTGCCCTTGATCTGCGTCGTGTTCGCCGCTGGAGTCCCCACCGGCGCGGTCGGGTTCCCTGCCGGTACAGGCTTACCCGGGGGGGTCGTGTTATTGATCGGGGCACCGGTGACCGGATCAACCTTCGGCTTTTCTTTCTCGTCCGCCTTGGGCTTGTCCTTGTCCTTCTCTTTGTCCTTGAGCCTGTCGAGCAAGTCCTTGTCGATGGGCTTAGGACCGCCCATGCCGTTACCGAGCCCCGGAATCTGCGGGGCTCCACCGGAACCTAGACCCGGAAGCGTCGGCAACGAAGGCATGGGCATCATGCCCATGCCCCGCAAGGCCCCCAACGCATCCTTGAGCGGATCGGGCTTGATCACCGGGGTGGGTGGTGCGGGCGGCACCGGTGCCGGCGTTGGCGCGGGCTCGGGGCGCCGCGCGGCGGGACCGGTGGTGTTCGCCGAAGGCAACCCGACGCCGTTGAGCGGCACAGTGAAGCCATCGGCAGCTGACGCCACGCCCTGGGCGGCGCGGCCCATTGCGTCGGCGGCGGACTTCATCTCCTGGGTGGAGTCCGACATCTTGGACTCATTGACGTAATTGGCGCGGAACGGAATCAGGCCCGAGGTCGAGTTGTTGATTTCGATCCGGTTGTCGGCGTTGACCTTCCGGAAAGCCTGATAGGCGTTGTTACCGGCTACAGCGCCCTGGGAGATCTGTGCGCTCACCGCCGGGAGGATGGTGGACTTCAGTTCCTCGAGCGCTTCGATACCGGGCTTGGTCTTGGCCCACAGGCTTGCAACGTATTTGTCGCCCTGCCCTATGTTGAAGGTCGCGGTGATCGATTCGTTGAGGGCGTCGAGTTTTTTGTTCAACGCGTTGAACCGATCGATCACGGGCGTGAAGTTGCTTGTCGTGATGATCTCCGGGTTGGCTGGCCACACCTTGGCGGGGGCGTATCCGAACGCGGCTTGGTTGGAACGCACCATGCCTTGATCCATACGCTCAATGACCGCATCGCGGTTTCCGTCCTCTGTGATCGGGAGGAATTGGGTGCGCGGAGGTGACGGTGGCGCATTCAAGGCCGGTGCTGCGTGACCACCTAGCGCCGTGGAGACAAAGTTGTTGAACGCCTTACGTTCCCCGGTATCGAATAGCCACAGACCAGCGTTGATCGCTAAGCCTAGTGCGGGGATGCTCATCGTGCCCGAACGCAGCAGCGCGGTTGCAGCGAAACGTGATCCAAGAATGGCGCCGCGTTTGGCCGCTTCGGCACTGGCAGCGGTCACTCCGCGTGCGAGGCTGGATTGGGCGCTCTTTTTGAAGAGCTCATTCATACTTTCACGCGCCGCCAGCGTCACCGGCTTGGAGGCGTCGGTGAGCACCTTGTTGAGCGCGGGCTGTTTGACGACTCGGTTAAGTGCTGCCGCACCGATGAATGCGGCTACCGGATCCACCGATGCACGCGCACCATTGACGAACAGCGATTTGCCGTCGATGGGAAGCGGTACCGGGGGGACCGTCTTAGCCGCACCCTGGGCGCCGCTCTTCGCGGCTGAATGGGCTTGCAGATCACCCATTTTCGGCGCCGAATGTATCGGCCGATCACTCATTAACCTATTCCCCCCAGTGCATTACTGGTAATCCGATCTGGCAGTGCCTCACAAGTTGGCAACTGTCTATAACAGCTTAGAGCAGTACGTCGATTAAATCGATGAACCAGTGGCGTTTCGTTTTTCGATTCATAGAAACGAAACGCGCAATCGAATTCAGCAAACAAATATGCCACCGGTACGCCCTGCGGTCTTTAAGGACACCGATGGCGTAGGGCCCCGTCAACTAAGCAGCGACGTGGTCGACCTTCCAGGAAACACTGGGGCCTGTCGGCGATCAGATGCCGGGCAGGCATAGAGTCGGGCCGGTGATGGTCGAAAACTTGACCGGTCTTGGGGTTGTCGCATTCTGGGTTGTTTTATTGTTGCGGCTGCCGGAAGTATTGCGGCAGAAGGAATTCCGCAACATGTATTTCAGTGTGGTTGCGCTCGGACTGTCGGTCACTTTGTATTATCGCCCTATCGCAGAGTTCTTAGCTGAGCTGTTCGGTAGCGCCCGCCCCTGCAACATCGGCATGAATCTGTGGGGGATTTTGACTTCTGGGGTGGTGGCGGCGCTGGTCGCTCGTGAACTGTGGCCCCGGGCGGTGAAAGTCGTCTACGGGCTCACCGCCGCGGGCCTGGTGGTGGTGGCGGTGATCGGACAGACGGTCAGTCAGGGCTCGATCGGGTGTGCCACCGCTTTGGATCTGCCCTGGTGGGACCCGTATTGGTGGCTGCTGTGCGGGGCGTGGATCAGTGCGATGGCCTGCGCGGTGCTGCTGTGCGTGCGCAGCATCCGGGCGGCCGCGGGAATGCCGGCGCTGACCGCAACCATGGTGTGCTTCTTGATCGGGTTCGCTTCCAGTCTGCTGTTCTGGATCGGGATCCTCAGCTTCCTGGTGCTACGGCCGCCGTGGGTCCTCTCCGCGCTACCGATTGTGCTGCTGTTTCACGTGTGGTTTCACACGCTTGGCCTGTTCATCGGTGTAGTCACCAGTGCAGGCAGCTGGGTCAATTCGGCGTTAGCGATGCGACGAAGGCTGCGGCTGCTGCGGCGACTTGAACACTTAGAGCACACCTCGCAGACATCGCGGAGGGCGCTTCACGCAGGATTGTGGCGTGACTTTGTGCGCAGCCCGCGGTTGGGGGTGTATCGAGCTGAGGTTCAGATTTTGGACAGCCTGGCCTTGATGGGCGATCAGGTGCTGGCGGCCGGCCAGGCGGGCAGCGCCGCGGCGGCCGGGATTGTGGAGTACGCCAAGTCGGCTGAATGTGCCGACGCCGAGGGAGGGATACTGTTCGACAAGCTCGAAACCTATGTGCGTGAACTGAACGAGGAGAACGGGATTCGTGGGAATCTTCACCAGCGGTAAGGCCGATGAGAACCGGTTGCAAACCATCCAGGACTTCACCGACCAGTTCACCCATGAAGGCATCGCAGCATGCGATCTACCAACTAATGCTGACTGTCTCGAGGTCGGCGCCGGGCAAGGTTCGGTCGCGCTCTGGCTGACGCAACGGTTCACCCACGGCACGGTGGTGGCCGTCGACCTCGACACCGAGGCGCTGGAGCCGTTGGCGCAAGCGCAGGCCTACCTGCAGGCGGTGAAATCAGATATCTCGATCCTGGACTATCCAGCCGAGTCCTTTGATCTGATCCACGCGCGTTTTGTGCTCAGTCACCTGGCCAACCGTGATGAGCTCGTGCGCAAGTTCGCCACCTGGCTGCGCCCGGGCGGCTATCTGGTGGTGACCGATGCCTACCAACTGCCGACCGACAGCTCCCCGCATCCCATCGTTGCGCGGGTGTTCGGCGCGTACGTGAACTATGCGCAAAGCGGAGGTATGGATCTGCAGTGGGTGCGCTCTGCCCCGTCGGTTTTCGCCCGGGCGGGTCTGGGCGATGTGGCCCACCAGGGCCGCACCACCTATCTCGGTGGCGGCGAATCAGATCGCTGGGCACCGCTGATCGCACCTTTCGCCGATGCCCTCGTGGCCGCGGGCGCCATCACCGAAGCAGACAAAACCGAGTTCTTCGATGCACTGCAGGACCCGACAGTGTTGGACATCCCGCAGATCATCATCACGGTCACCGGCCGCAAGCCCTAAAGCGCGCTGGGCGCCTCAGCCCAGCCCGAACAGTCGGCGGGTGTGCTCGACGTCCGGATCGTGCGGGCCTGTATCGGCCAGCAGCAAGTCCGCGAACGCCTCGGCTTGACGTTCCTGCTCATTAGACAGTCCGATCCTGTTGTGTGTCAGGGCTTTACGCACAGCATCGGTATCGGTGAAGATGTCACCGAAAAGCGTTTCGATCTGTCGATCGCTAATACGGCCGGCACCCTCGTGCTCAAACAGTAAGTGAGCCAGTTCGTGCGCGATCTGATGTTCCTGATAGCGCGGTGCGTCGCTCTCGCGATACAGCAGCAGATACTGGTTCGGCAGGGTTAGCAGCATTCCGGTCATACAGTCCCCGGGCCCGGAGGTCTGCCAGAACTCCAGTGGTTGGGGCAGCAGCTGGATAGCGCGGCCACTGATGTGCTCGCAGGACGCCACAAACGCCGGCAACGACCAGGGATGCGGAATTGCGCCACGTTCCTTGAGCTGCTTGTAAAGCGCCCTTGCTGCCCGCCTGTCGGCCGCACTGACACCCGAGAATGCCTTCGGGTTACTGTCCCGGGCGCTCATCAGAAGGCTCCGAGATGGGATCCAAGCCCTCGAGCTCGCGGGCGCTGTCCAGGATCGTGGCCACCCGCGCAATGGTGGCATCGCTGAGCCCGGTGGCCCGCAAGCTCAGACCCTCCACGCCGCTGTTGCGCATCGCGGCAAGAAGTTTCAGGCGCTCGGAGTTTTTCGAGTCGTTGCTGGAGTCGGTGAAATAACTCGGCTTCACCTCGAAATAGGTAGCCAGCGCAGTGATGACCCCCAACTTCGGGTCGACGACCTTGCCGGTGCGCAGCTCCCAAATGTACTGCCGGGTGAACTTCACCCCGGCGGCCTCGGTGATCTCTGCGGCCAGCTTGGCATCGGACATATCTGATTTGCCAACGCTTTCGATCAGCTGTGTGAGTTTTTCGGCGAAACTCAGCATATCCGCTCCTGTGACCTAGAACACATCCCTATTGTCGTAGAAATACGACAATTTAGATGCTAGCGTCGCCATACGACGACAGAATTCTACCCGAAAGATCGCCTCAACTGCGGGCGGGTCTGGTTTGTCGTGGCGCTAGAAGGATGCAGCTAAATGCCGTTTTCTTGGGGTTTCACCGAAGGAGGGGGTCGGTGAAACCTCAAGATTCGGCCCTGGTGCGACGCTCAGGCGGGTGTTCCAGGCGGGCGTTCGCGGACGCGTTGCCACGCAGCTCGGTATTCGTCACCAGTGATATCAAGAATTTTGCCCAGAATCGAGGCTCTTTCGTCGCTCACAAGCGACTCTCCGCGTTCGATTTTCTGCAGAGTGGTTGTGGGCATGCTGGCGGCTGCAGCCAGTTGTGGTTGCGTGAATCCGGCCAGCACTCGCCAATCGCTGGGAAAGCGCTGACCAGGTGGGATGAGGACGACCTCCTCGATGGGGTGGCCAAGTACCTTCATCGCCGCTGCGAGTTTGTCTACTTGCGGGCTCGCATGGCCGGATTCCCACCCATAGATGGTTGTCCCTGCAACCCCGGTGATCCGTGCAAGATCCGAGACGGTCATTTGGGGCTTACGCACAGCCGTGAAGCGGGCAGGTGTGAAGCCTCGAAGAACTCGTCGACTCACGACCGGTCCCGCCGCTTGCTCATGGCTATCAACCATGGGATACGCCCCCCTCTGGACATAAATACGAAGATCATAGACAAAGGTTTTATTTCGTACTATTCTACGTTGCGTGAGGTCTTTGGTCGTGGACGTACGCGCTCGGCGCGAGCCTGTGTCCTTGCGGGTTCACCGGTAGAGGGGGCCGGTGAAACTGCGGGATCGCGGCGAGCGCGTACGTGCGCGACCAAGGGTTTTTGTTGGCGCGGTTTCACGGTCAGGGGAGCTCATGAACAACACAATGGAGCTGGTGGATCCAGAAGACGACTCGGACCTGCAGGCTGCCGGACCTAAGTCGGACTCAGTCACTGCGTCCGGTCCGAGGCTGGCCCCGACCGTGAGTGCCGGACCGGTGAATGTGACTGCCTTTGGCGGTGTGCCTTTTGTAGAGGTCACCGAGTTTGTGCGGCATATGTCGGGGCGTCGGCTCGCGGGCTTCTTTCGGGAGGCATTAGCCAAGGCCGACTGCGTCATTGAGGACCCCCAGAGTGGTCATTGAGCGCTGCCGCACCGATCAGAAAGCGCCGTTTCACCACAATCTCCGGGCGTGTCGCTCTGCCGCCGTAACCGTTACGTGCCGAATACTTGCGGCATGGCTCGCCCACACAAAGGTCCGCGCAAGCAGATCAAGTCAGAAATCATTGACCCCGAGGTCAAGGCGAAGCTGCTCTCGTTCGCGAGTTACTACAGCCTTGACTTGTCGCCGTATGTGGCCGATCTAATGGCTATCCATGTCAACATGCCTGAACTTGCGGTGCATTTAAAGCCGCAAATGTTCGAGATGACACCGCCCGTTACCCCTGACGAACCCGACAACACGATCTTGGCACCTCGAGTAGCTGTGGCCGTCTACGAAGCAATTGTGCAGCGGGCCGACGCCTGCGGGCTACGGCTAGGACCGTACGTGGCCGCTGTCTGCACCTCGCATGTGCGGGGCACGGCATTACCTCAACCGCGGGAGGTGTTGCCGCTCGGAGCCTGATAACAGGCGGCGGCTTCTGTTGCCGCAGATCATGTTTCAGAGCCGGAACTGGCACGAAAAAGAAACCCCCCTAGCCGATTAGCTAAGAGGGTTTTTGTGAATGAAGTTGCCGCTTCGTTCACGGACGTTCCGGACCATTCACGAGATTCCAGTTCTTGACAGGGACCCAGGGCTCTCGGTTCATGAAAGGCACCTTCAACGTACGGGTTTGAGAGTACCCCGAATCTGATACAGGCAGCAATAGCTGACGCGTCTCGGCAGCTTGACGTGTCGGTAACGATTCGGGGTCAACGCCGGCCAAAGCCGCGCCTACGTGGGTCTTCCAAGGAACGCCCACGCCGAGGTACGGCATATGTCCACAAGGAAAAAGCCCAGAAACGGCGTACCACGCGTCCGGGCTCTGGCGTTGCTGCCATCGCGGGCCGCTCGCATTTGCGGGGCGCAGATCCCGACGGCCAGCTACAGCTAGACCTGCCGGCCCTTGCCGTCGTCGGGCTCACATTCCCGACCTACATCGCCCGCCTGGCGCTGGCGTGCGGCAGGGACGCCCACGCCGGTGTACCGCTGTGGAACGGCGCCCAACACTGGGCACGCATCTCAGTCCCGGCCGCATATGCGTTGCGCTACAAGGAAATTTGCGCATCCGGCGCGATCGGGCAGTGGGACCGCATCACCGTCGATCGCCTCGTGCGGGTAGCCGACGCTCGTGCGTTCTTTGCCGAAGGACGCACCGGGCGGCACTGCCGGCCGACCAACGAAACACTGGCCGGCGTCAGCGGCGAGCACCCGCGCATCGTGCAGCGGGCAAGCCGCATCCTCAAAGCCCTCGGATGCGCTACCGAGGTCATGCGTGGACGCCAGCGGACCAAGGCTGAGCGGTTGGCGTCCTGGCGGATGGGGGACCGCTCGCGCGGCTGGGCCTCGGTGTGGGCGCTGCACCCGCCGATCCCGGTTGTGGATAACTCCCGCGATGAAAACGGCTTGTGGGACCCGGTTTCGCCGATTCTGTCGCCCCATCCCCGTAGGGGGTCTATTTCTGGTGATTCTGTTTCTTTTAGTTCTTTATCACCTACCGAAAACGCTCCACAGGAGCGTGCGGGCCACGGCCCGCCCAACAAAGGCGGCGCTACGCGCCACTCTACGGAAACACGAAAGGCTAAACGATCGAGATTTTGGCCAGTTGACGAGAAAGGCCGGTTATTGGCTGTCAGGTGGCTTGCTACCGGCCAAACACCCGCGTGGGCAGGCCGTTTCACTCCCCGAGGTTGGGCGAAGCTCCTAGCGGCTCCTGCTGCGGCGGGCTGGACCCCCGAGGACATCAACACCATGATCCGTGAATGGGCCAGCGTTGGCGGCAACTACCTACCGCCTGAGCCTTATCGTCCGCATGGCCTGCTCGGTGCGATCTTCAAATGGCAAGGCGATCTGGCCAATCGGCCCGCAGCGCACGCCCAAGCGCAGGCCGCCGAGCAACGTGCGGCTGAAGCGGCGCATATCGAGGCCCGCCGCGCCGCGGCCTCAGCCGCGAGGCCAGCCACCGCTGAGCATCGGGCCGCGCTGCGTACCGGTTGGCGACAAATGGGTCGCCCGTGACGCCCAGCGGTTGTAGGTTCGGTCGTCAGAGCCAGCCCATCGCGGTGGGTGTGGAAGTGAGCCGCAGGATTACTCGCCGGACGACGAGGCCTGCGGCTCACGCCATAGCTGACGTGCCAGCAGCCCCATTCGACACAACCAGGGTCAGGGTAAGGCGGGCGGCCGTGCGGCGTCCGCTCCACCTGTCTTACTCGTAAAGTCAGTGTGTACGCATATCAGTATTTACTGCAATAGAGCGACAGTGTCAGATGTGCTCAGTGGCGCCAAGGTCATGAAGTCGCCAACGGCCTAAGTAGGTACGAAGGCGGCGCGGAATTAGACACACACGTATACGGATGTACGCAAATACGGATTTACGGATTTGATTGGGGGCGCTCTGCCAGTATTGCGCGTACGCTGCTGCGGTTTTGCGCCCAGTCCCGCAGGTCATGGCTGATGGAGTTCAGCAGCGGCAGAAGCACCCGATCATGTAGGTGAGTGACATCGATGTAGAGCAGGGAATCCATATGCGAAACCTTGTTACGGAGTTTTCGCAGGTCACGAACCTTGTTCCCGGTGCCATAGCCTCTCGGGTCGTTCGCTGCGTTGGGAAACCCGCGATGTAGACACTGACGCCATAGATCGCGGCGTGCTTGCAAATTGCCGAGATCCTGAACTGGGTTCCCCCGGCCGTCGACCCAGCGGGCGTCGAATTTCTCCGGCAGCATCCGTGCCCAGGTCCCGAACATAATGTGCGCGACTAGATCATCGTGATTCGGTGCATCACCTCGTCGTGGATGTCCGTGCATACGTTCCTTCTGTGAAAGGTCCGCCGCCCCGTACAGCCGGTGGCGCGTAGTCGAGAACACCTCGGCTACAGACAGATAAGGAAGAGCCGCGACATGATCGATCCATTCCTCAGCGCCGCAGTGAGTCACCGACCATGCCCGCAGCTCGATATCGATCGCATGCCTCACCGCCACTTCGGCGATACCTAGCAGCTCCTGAAGTGCCGACGTCAGTTCGATGTTCCACTCGTAGAGCGCCAGCGCGTCAGCGTCAGAACCACCCGCGCCGCGGTAATGGCTCAGCCGCGCACGATGAAGGTGCTTGAGAACCACGCCAGGCACAGTCATGGTTGGTCACTGTGCCACAGAAACAGAGAAGCCCCTCGGGACCTGCCCGAGAGGCTTCTTCACAAACAACCAGACGAAGCTGATTGCATCGTGAGAACAGATTAGCACAATTCCGCAGGGCTGCGGAAACCTGCGGAATTGCCAGCTCGCAGCGATTATCCGTATATCAGTATCTACGCGTGTACGTATCTACGTACGTTCTGAAAGCGCCTGCGTAATTGCCTCGGCCAGCGCTTTGTCTGCGAGCAGCCGGTCGACGAGGGCGGAAAACACCTCCTGGCCGGTCACCCTGGCCAAGCCCAGTCGCTCCGCAGTATCGCCTTGCCACACGTCCAAAGCTCGGTGCTGAGTCGGAGTGAGATCAACAGTGCGCCGCACATTCTTCTGCCGCACTACCGCTGCCGGCGCAGAAGGAGTCTCATCAACAGCCGCAGTGGCCGGAGCCGCAGGCTTCGGCGCCTTCCGAATCCGTTCCGCGTTCGCCTTAATCTTGTCCGCCGCCGTGCTCATCAGTCTGACCTCCTATTTTATCACACAGTATATACGCATATACGGAGATCAGTTAGTACGGATTACTCCGCGTCCGGAGCCAATAGCTCAGCCACAATTTCCCCGTATGCCGTATCCGCGGCATCGACTATGGGCGATCCGTAAGCCTGAGCGAACCGCTCTAGTCTCGCCACAGTCGGGCCCAGAACCCGCACGCCATCACCGGCTACCAACTCGCGATAAGCCGTCGTCGACGCGGCATTGGACACCGTTCGCGTGAACACCACGCACAAAGCCGGCGGCGTGTCATCAACCAGCGCAGTCGAATCTTCAACCAACTCGCGGATCGCTGGTAGTCGCGCGTACTCCATCCCTGTGGGGGCCATGGGCACCACAACATGTGTCGCCAGTCGAATCGCTGAACCAACCACGCCGCGCCGCTCCTTCATCGGGGGAGTGTCGATCACTACGGCGTCGTACCGATCACCTGCGATGCCTGGCAGTTTCCGATGCAAATCCGTCACCGGCAGACCGATAACAGGAACGCTCCAACCGCCGGCCTCCGACCACGACAGCAGCGACTCATTTTCGCCATCTGCATCAACACCCAGTACCGACAAACCCGCCTCAGCCAGAGCGTGCAGCATGAACGCCGCAGTCGTTGTCTTCGTCGAGCCGCCTTTGAGATTTGCCACCACGATTGTCAAGCCAGAAGAACCCACCATTGCATCCTCTCCGTATATACGGATATGAGCTATTCAGTAACTCAGCATAGAGCCATATGAGGCAAAATGCGCAACTACTGATATACGTATATCCGCATCTACTCAATCTGGGTCTAGCTCGATCAATTGGCGAGCGGCAGGTAGGGGGCTGGCGCGCCAGCCCCCTACCTCCTCCAGTCCGTAGGTTTATAGGTACGTCCCGGTGGGCATCGTCGGGCGGTACCTGCCGCTGGAGATCTGCGTTTGCAAGGCAGCGGTTGATAAGGGGTAGGGGTGCAGCACTGCGCGGCGCACGATTTCGCGGATGTCGGCTCCGCTGGTCTGCGGTGGTAGGGATGCTGCTACGGCGTCTATGTCAATGTCCGCAGACCCAGGGACGCTGTGTAGGAGCGATCTGAATATCTGTCGGGCAACAGTGGCCGATGGATAGGGCACTTCGATGATCGAGTCGAATCGGGCGGCCCTGATTGCCGCGGAATCCAGGGTGGTGACATCATTTGTGGTTGCCATAACCAGCAGAGGTGCGTCGGGGTGGCTGTCGAGGGCGGCCAGGAACTCCGACAGGGCCATCGGGCGGCTTCCGATGCCACCGCGACGGCCCACAATCAGGTCGACGTCCTCGATGATCACCAGCGCTGGCCCCAACTGTATGCATTCGGTGAACACGTTGGACAACAGCGATGCACCGCAGGCGGCATCGTGTTGACCGTCTCTCGGGATGACGACCATGGGGTGTTGTGCCGTCGTTGATCCTGCCGATGTGGTGGTCGGTGTGGGGGTGGGTTTGATCTTGGTGGTCTGCACCGTCAGTGTGTCGAGGAACTGATGGGTGCACGGCGCCCCCGCTGAATTTCCTGGCAGAGATCTCGGGGGCACCGTGCGTAGTGCGAAAGGCACTGATGGTCACCGTAGAGGTCGATCCTGAGCGCGTCGAGTCCCAGCTGGCTGCTGGGGAGGTGTCGTGTCCGTCGTGCCCGGATGGGGTGTTGGTCCGGTGGGGTTTCGCTCGCGTTCGCCGTGTCGTCGGGTCGGTCGAGCCGGTGCGGCCGCGGCGGTCTCGGTGCCGCGGGTGCGCGGTGACCCATGTGTTGTTGCCGGTGACGTTGCTGCTGCGCAGGGCTTATGTCGCGGAGCTGATCTGGGCGGCGGTGGTGGCCAAGGCGGCCGGTGCCGGGCATCGGGTGATCGGGGCGCGGTTGGGGATTCCAGCGGGCACGGTCCGCGGATGGCTGCGGGTGCTCACCGGCCGAGTGCAGGTGGTGCGGCACTGGTTCATCTCGGTCGCGGTCACCGCGGGGGTCGACGTGTCGATACCGAGGGCGTCGGGGTCGGGGTGCGGGGACGTGCTGGCCGCGGTCGGCGCGGCGCGGGAGGCGATCACGGCACGTTTCGGAGGTGAGTCGGTCATCGGCGCGGTGACCTCGGCCCGGGTCGCTGCCGCGTGCAGCGGCGCTCGGCTCCTGTCACCGGGATGGCCGCCGGCGCCGAAGCCAGCTCGCCCAACACCACTTGGCCCTGACGTTGCGGCCGCCGATGGGTCATTGTCGCGGGGATGACTGCCCGGCAACGGGTTTGGGTGGCATCGCCGAGACAGGAGTGGGTGTCATCAATACCGAGGATGAGAAGCGGCGCGAGAGAAGTCACGCGGTGGGGTTGTTCCGCTACCAGTTGATCTGCCCGGCGTTGGACAAGGATCTGTCGACGAAGGCCCGTGGCCGGCTGGTTCGCGAGATCGCTGCCAAGGAGCACACCGATCCGTTCGGGGCTCGGGTGAGCTATTCGCGCGACACTTTGGATCGGTGGATACGGCGCTACCGGGCCGGTGGGTTCGCCGAGCTGATCCCCTCGATGCGAACGATGTCGCCGCGCACCGATGCCGCGACGTTGGAGTTGGCGGCGGCGCTCAAGCGGGAGAATCCGGCGCGGACCGCCGCGCAGGTGGCCCGCATTCTGCGGTCCTCGGCGGGGTGGGCGCCCTCGGAGTCGACGCTGCTGCGGTTGTTTCACCGGTGCGAGTTGATCGGCCCGGCCGCTGGGGACACCCCGGCGGTGTTCGGGCGGTTTGAGGCCGAGAACCCCAATGACCGTTGGGTCGGGGATGCCTTGCACGGCCCCAGGATTGGTGGCCGCAAGACGTATTTGTTCGCGTTCCTCGACGATCATTCCCGGCTGATCTGCGGCTACCGGTTCGGATTCTCCGAGGACACCGTCCGGTTGGGGGTGGCGTTGGAGCCGGCGTTGGCCGCCCGCGGAGTCCCGGCCAGCGTGTATGTCGACAACGGATCGGCCTACGTCGATGCCTGGCTGCTGCGGGCCTGCGCGAAGCTCGGCATCCGCTTGATACATTCGACCCCGCACCGACCCCAGGGTCGCGGGAAGATCGAACGGTTCTTCCGGACCGTGCGTGAGCAGTTCCTCGTCGAGGTCACCGACACCACCGCCGAAGATATGGTCGCTGCCGGCACCGATCACCGTGCCGCGCTGCTGGCGCTCAACGGGTTGTTGACCGCGTGGATCGAAACCGAGTACCACCGCCGGATCCACACCGAGACCGGCCAATCCCCGCTCGAGCGCTGGGACGACGGCTGGACTCGGCTGGGGCGAACCGCGGCGATGCCGACCTCCGATGATCTGACCGAGGCGTTCCTGTGGTCGGAGTACCGCATGGTCACCAAGACCGCGACGGTGTCATTGCATGGCAACACCTTCGAAGTCGACGCGGCGTTGGTGGGCCGCAAGGTCGAGTTGGTGTTCTCACCGTTCGACATGGAGACCGTCGAGGTCAGATACCAGAACACGAGTCACGGCAAAGCTCTGCCGCACAACATCACCCGCCACGTTCATCCGAAGGCCCGACCCGAGATACCGGAGCCACCGACGCCGACGCCGACGGGGATCGACTACCTGGATCTGACCGAGCGGACCCATCATCAGCAGCTCCGCGCCGATCGACGAATCGGCTACGACGCCCTCTTCGGCGACACCGCCGAACAGGGCCAGATCCCCGGGCAGCTCAGCATCGACGACGTCACCAACGTCAAGGACCTCACCCATCGGAACGGAACATCGGCATGAGTATCCAACGCCTGCAACAATATTACGGTTTCACCCGCATGCCGTTCGGGCGCGGGCTTGCCCCAGCGATGCTGCACCGCCACCCCGGACACGCCGAAGCGGTCGCCCGCATCACCTGGTGTGTGGATCAACACGCCATCGGGGTCATCACCGGGGAGGTCGGCGCCGGCAAGACCGTCGCGATCCGCGCCGCGACTGCCGGTCTGGACCCAGCGCGGCACGTCATCATCTACCTGCCCAACCCCTCGGTCGGGGTGCGGGGAATGCTGCATCACATCGTCACCGCACTGGGACGGGTCCCCAATTTCTACACCGCGACCCTGGCCCCGCAAGCCGCCGACGCCCTGGCCGCCGAACACGCCGAACGCGGCCGCACCCCGGTCGTGGTCATCGACGAGGCCCACCTGCTCGACAACGCGCAGATGGAAGCGATCCGGATGCTCACCAATCACGACATGGATTCCGGGGCGCCGTTCGCCGCACTACTGGTCGGGCAACCCACCTTGCGGCAGCGACTGCGTCTCGGTGTCCTGGCCGCACTCGATCAACGCATCGCGGTCCGCTACGCGATAGCCGGTATGCAGCCGGCCGACACCGCTGACTACATCGCCCATCATGCCAAGATCGCCGGCCGCACCGATCCCTTGTTCTCAGGTGATGCGATCACGTTGATCCACAACGCCGCCCGCGGCTACCCGCGGGCGGTGAACAACCTCGCGGTGCACGCCCTGACCGCGGCGTTCGCCGCGAAGTCCGCGATCGTCGACGAGAAGTCCGCCCGCATCGCCGTCACCGAAAGTGGCCACGACTGAATCACTGACCACGCGACGTCAACACACCGACGACGCCGTCATCACACCGACGAAGACCCTGCCCGCTACGCGGACAGGGTCTTCGTCACATCAGAACCATCCGCACCGACCATGACGGCAACGTCTGCATCCTCAGTGACGGTCAACA
>NZ_MAEV01000040.1:0-23454 GCF_002013385.1 Mycobacterium sp. D16R24
TCGGCAGGAAACCCGTTGCGGTTCTCCCAAACTCACCGGCTGCGGCACACCCGCGCCACCGAACTGCTCAACGATGGTGTCCCGTTTCACGTGGTGCAGCGCTACCTGGGCCACAAGAGCCCGGAGATGACGGCCCGCTACGCCGCCACCCTGGCCGCCACAGCTGAAGCAGAATTCTTGAAACACAAGAAGATCGGCGCTCACGGCGCCGACATCGCGATCAGCCCCGCCGACATCTATGAAATGACCCAGCTGGCCAAACGCACCGACCGCATCTTGCCCAACGGGGTATGCCTGCTGCCGCCGCTGAAGTCCTGCGACAAAGGCAACGCCTGCCTGTCGTGCGGCCATTTCGCGACCGATGCCACCCATCTGGACGAGCTGCGCGAGCAGCGCGCGGCCACCGCGGCACTACTCGATGCCCGTCGTGCCCAAGTGGCCGCCCGCACCGGCCGCGAGCTGGCCGACTCCAACGTGTGGGTCGCCGAGCGGCTGCGCGAAATCACCTCCTTGGACGCCATCATCACCCGCCTGACCGACCACTCGATCCCGACATCTGTGGCAGTCAGCGGACCGGCGACTGCCACACGGATTCCGTTGCTGCCCATCGCAACCCGTGGCGCTCACGAATCAGCACTCGATCACGCTCAGCGCCGCAGGAGCACCCATGACTGAACCCCAACCGGGCCTGGACGGGCTGCTCCGGCACGCCAAGGCACGTTCCGCCGATGCCCGTGCCCGCATCGACAAAGCGATCCGTGACCTGCGCCGTCAGCATGCACCGATCAACGTCAACGCCGTGGCCCGCGCCGCCGGGGTCACTCGCAAAACCATCTACCGCAACTCTGAGCAGCTGGCCCGTATCCGCGCCCACGACTCCCTTCGCGCATCCACTACACCGGCCTCCGGCGCTGCCGCCGGGGCGATGCCCACGAGCATTGTGGCCGGGCTGCGCCGCGAACTGAGCACCCAGCGCAGCCAACACCGGGCCCAAATCACCGATCTACATGCACAACTCAAGGAGAAGGACGCCGCCCTCGCGGCAGCGCACGGCGAGATCGCACGGCTCACAGCGCAACTGCGCCTCGGCAGTTAGCGCTTCGGCTTGTCGATCTCTGTCCGTACCGTGCGCACATGGCGACCTTGCACGTGCACAAACTAAGCACCGGGCAGAGCGTCTGCATCGTCCATCACCAGGTGCGCAGGTGCGCAGGTGGACCCACACGATTCTCGGCAGCCTGGCGCGCTCTCACAACGATCTACGCAGCCTGCAGCGTGCCGTGGGCGAAAAGATCGTCGCGCATTGGATATCCACTCGTGAGCAGCGAACCCAGTGGGTCCAGTCCGTCCTGCTCAACTAGCCGCTGTGCGCTGACCTGCGGTGCCCGTTTTCGGCCTGCCCGGGCTTGACTCTGGTGTCGTCGCTACGGGGTCTGTTAGGGCATGCAGGTGAGCGTGCCGGTGGCGGCGAGGGCGATGGTGATCAGTGGGCCGGCGGCGATGGTGAGCACGACGGCGGTGAGCATCGTGAAGGTGCGTGCTTGTGTTGGGAATGCTGGTGGGGTCAGGAGTCTTTGGACGCGGCTGAGGACGGCGACGTTGGCGGCACCTAGCGCTGGTGCCGGTGTTGTGTCGGCGAGGTCAAGTAGCCCCGACAGTAGGGCGGTGCGGCCGTGGTGGTGGGCGGCGGCATCGTCGGCGCACATTTCCAGCAACTTGGGTACTTCGATGGCGCCGGCGGTGATGAGTCGTACGAGTGGGAGCGTTGTCGCCAGGGCTCTTAGCGCGGTGACGATTTGGGGGTGATGCCCGGCGAGGTGGGCCCGTTCATGGGCCAGGACAGCTGCTATTTGTTCGGTGTCAAGGGCATTGAGTGCTGCGGTGGTGAGCACGATCGTGGCGGGGCGGCCCGCGACGCAGTAGGCGGCAGGCTCGGTAGCGTCCATGACGACCACGTCGCGTTCGGTGCTGCGGCGCCCGACGATGCGCACGGCCTGCGCGTGTTCATAGGCGGTGTCGCGTAAATGAACAAGCGCCTTGACAAGACGCACGCTGACTGCGCCGACGGTTCCGGCGGCCGAGGCTGCGATGACCAGTATCCCGAGTTGTGCGGCGATACCTGCCTGGCCGGTGGCAACCTCGTGTAGCCGGGCACTGCAGGCGGCCAGCACCACCATCGGGGAATTCCAGTGGCGCACAACATCGATAACGATGAGCACGGCAGCCACCGTCCAACTGGCCAGCACACTTGCGATCGCGCTCACCCACACTGTGACCCCGAGACGGGGAGTATGCCCCGAACGAGTCAGTCTCGACAAAATCGGCGGCCCGAACACCACGACCGCAGTGCTGTAGAGCAGCAGACAGACCGCGACGCTCACGTGGCGCGATTGCGTTTGGCGGGGCGCCTCAACATCGCGCGCAGCCGCTCTGATTCTTGCGGACCGATCTGTTCCAGGAAATGCGTGAGCACCAGATCGGGTTTGCCGCCCGCATCCAGGGCCTGGCTCATCAGCCGGGCGCTGTGCTGTTCGCGGGTAAGAGCGGCCCAATAGCGGTAGGCCTTGCCGTCGCGCTCGCGCTGCAGCCAGCCCTTGGTGTGCAGGTTATCCATCGTCGACATCACCGTGGTGTAGGCGATATCGCGTTCGGCGGCAAGCTCGTCGAACACCTCCCGCACCGTGGTGGTGTCCCCACCGCGGTCCCATACGCGATCCATCACGACCGTTTCGAGCTCACCGAAGCCTCGACTACGCACACCCACCTCCCTTGTCTGACCCGTGCACTGCAACGTCCCCAAAGGCACGTTCTGCACATTGTTACTTTCTACGTACCTACATAGTAGGACGCTGGGCTTTGAGCTGTGCGATCTCGGCACGCAAGGCTTGCAGCTCCTGGGACTGCCCGGTCTCGGTGTCGCCGCGATCGCGCATCATCATCCACATCATCACGCCCATGCCGACCGGGCACGCCAGCACCGCCAGCAGGGGCAGAACATTGGCCATCTCAGCACTTCCTTGCTTGTGCGATTACGCGTGTGGTCCGTCCGGCAGCCGATGCGAGGTCGCTGACTTTGTCGTACCGACTGCCGAACAGGGTGTTTCATTCCGATGGATTGATGGCTGCCGGGCTAAGCCATATCCGCGCAGCACGCGCAGTCGCCGGAGCCTTCGGGGGCCGCCATGTCATCGCAGCAGTCGCCGGCCTTGGACTTCATCTGGGTTTTCATCGTGGCCATCATCGACTTCATGGCCGCCTCATCGCACCACATCAGCGTGGGCATCGCGCCGTCCTGGTAGACCACCATTGCCGGTGCACCGCCGGTGACATCGAAGTACACCTTGCCCGTAGAACTCTGCCCCTCAGCGAGGGTGGCCCCGGAAAGCCCTGCCGGGTTGGCCAGCTGCCACAGCGCCCGGTAGTGCTCTTCAGAGCCGGAAACAGCCGCGAGATTCGGAATGACCGGGGTCACTGTGCCCGAGACTGCATGCACCGATGCTGTTGCTTCCCACAGCTGACCGGCGACCGGGTAACCCGGCGCACCGTCGGTGCTCTTGTGTAACCCGGTGATCGTCCACTCCTGCGTCACGGCGCCGCTGGCATCGCTCAGGCGTTGATGCGACCCCATCTGGTGGGGACAATCCTTCTTGGCCGCATTCGCCAACGGCACACCAACAAGCAACATCAGCAGGGCTGCCGCGCCAGCCACCATGATCATCCGTAATGCACGCACTTACGTACTCCATTCTGTTGCAAGAGAACTCATTTTCAACCGCTAATCAAGCACATCGACAGCGGAAACCACATGGCATGTGATCTACTATCTACGTACCTAGATAGTAGATCATTGTCGCGGGTGCGGCATCCCGCACGACGCAAACGCACGGCCAACGTAGTCCGGACATAGGCGGAAAAGGTGCACAACCAGATAAGGCAGATCGCTGCGGTGCTCGTGGCGGCACTGCTGGCACTGACCGTTCTGCACTGCATGCCGGCGGCCGCCGCCACCACAGCCACCGACCGGTCACAGCCGACGATGATGGTGTCGCGCGCTGATCAGGAGGTTGCGCCCGCCGCCGCAAAGGCTGATTCTGTGATGCACTGCGCGGTGATCGGATCTGTGCTCGCCGCCGGTAGCAACGAGAGCCGACTGTCCTGGCCGGCAATCGGCCCCAGCTGCGTTGTCATGCAGCGGCGCTACATGTTTGACAACGCAGGTGTGCGAGCACCTCCGCACCTGCTGGCGCAGCAGCCGGGAGCAGCCAGTGGGCGATTACTTCTTCATCAGCTCTGTGTGAACCGGCGCTGACGGCGCCTGGGGCGCCCCGCCAGGTGTGGGGGCGCCCAGATGCCCGCCATCAGTCATGCCGCGCCACTGCGGCACCCAACACAGGGAACCCCCATGTCCAACCACTGTTTTTCTCGCAATACCCGCATCGTGACAACCGCCGCACTTGGTGTCGCTGCGCTGGCGATGGCTGCCGCACCGGCGGCCTCCGCTGGGCCTGCAGCGGGCCCGAACGCGCTGGAAGTCATCCTGGCGCTGCAGCGCCAGGGCGATAAGGTCATCATCGATCGCAGCGGGAACAGACCCTTGCAAATGTGCACAGTTACTTCGGTGCGGCAAATAGACGCCCAGTACTGGTGGAGTCGACCCCATGTGTCGAGCCCTAAATCCGCCATACGCCCCAACGCCGTGGGCACACAATTGATCGAGCGCACCATGTACGTGACGATCCGCTGTTGACCTGTGTGCTGCGCGCAATGATGCCGCCTGCACGGTAACCCGGCGAATACGCGGCCCTTGATCGGCGCGTCATCCACCGCTAACGCGTGCTTTATCTGTCCATCTCGGTGGCGAGTTGTCTTACGCGGGCTGCGATGTCGTCGCGGACCAGGCGCATGCGTTCGATGCCGTCGATGCCTCGTTCGGAGGGTTCGTCGGTGTCCCAGTACTCGATCTGGAGGCCGTCGACGGCGTCGAGTTTGGCTTCCCGGCCCAGGACCACTACTCGATCGACGGTGCTGAGCAGGTCCGGGTCGATCGGTTTGGGGTGCTCACCGGTGATGTCCGCTCCGACCTCTAGGAGGGTCTGTGCGGAGAGCTGGTTGATGGCCTCGCCGGGATCGGTGCCCGCCGAGTATGCATCGATCAGGTCACCGGCCTCCTTCTTCATGAGCCCAGCGGCCATCTGGGATTTGCCTCCGTTACGGGCGCACACGAACAGCACCGAGGGCTTGTCAGCAGTCATGGTTGATCGGCTCCTTGAGGTGTAAATGTGTGGAATCGATTGCACATAAACGGGATACAGAGTTTTTGATTTGTTATCGGGCGACCGTGACGCCCAGTTCAGCGAGCAGGTGCCGCACACGGTGTTCGATGTCGTCGCGGATGGGACGGGTCGCATCGGCAGATTGGCCGGCGGGGTCGGGCAGGTTCCAGTTCTCGTAGCGTTTCCCAGGAAAGACCGGGCACGCGTCCCCGCAGCCCATGGTGATGACGACGTCGGCGGCCTGCACGATCTCGTCGGTCCAGGGTTTGGGGTATTCGCCAGTGATATCGATACCAGCTTCGGCCATGACCTCAATGGCGGCGGGGTTGATTTCACGACCCGGCTCACTGCCACCTGACCACGCCACAGCCTGATCGCCGGCCAAGTGAGTGAAGAATCCCAAGGCCATCTGGGAGCGGCCAGCATTATGCGTGCACAGGAACAGCACAGTGGGCTTACCGTCGCTGACCTTGCCTTCCACTCGCGCGAGGGCGTGCAGGCGTTGGCGGGCGAACCGCTCGGACAGCAGCGGCAGGAAGTTGGGAACGGTGGCCCGGCCTGCGAATTGCTCGTAGGACGTGTGCAGGAACCGTTCGATCGTTTCGGTGCCGAAGGTGTCACCAAATTCCGTGTGCAGCCGGGTGGCCGCGGTGCGCAGAGCATGGCGCTGATCGATCGACAAATCCGTGCGCAGAGTATGTGTTACAGGGCTTTCAGTCATGTCCTACTCCGTCACGCTTGTGGTGGAAGGGGCGGGTGAAACCTGCTGGGAGGCTGGGGTGGTGAATCGGTGGCGCAGGGCCAGTGACACGTAGACCAGGGCCACCAGAACGGGGACTTCGATCAGCGGCCCCACCACGCCCGCGAGGGCCTGGCCGGAGGTGGCGCCGTAGGTGGCGATGGCGACCGCGATGGCGAGCTCGAAGTTGTTCCCGGCTGCGGTGAACGCCAGTGTCGTGGTGCGCGCATAGCCCAGGCCCAGGGCTGCACCGAGCAGATAACCGCCGCCCCACATGATCGCGAAGTACGCCAGCAGTGGTAGCGCGATGCGGGCCACGTCCCAGGGCTTGGAGGTGATCTGATCGCCTTGCAGGGCAAAGAGGATCACGATGGTGAACAGCAGCCCGTAGAGCGCCCATGGCCCGATCACCGGCAGGAACTTCGACTCGTACCAGTCGCGGCCCTTGGTGCGTTCGCCGATGCGTCGCGACAGGTATCCGGCCAGCAGCGGAATGCCCAGGAAGATCAGTACGGACTTGGCGATCTGCCACGGGGAGGTGCTGATCTCGGTTTGAGGCAGGTGCAGCCAGCCGGGCAGCACCGACAGGTAGAACCAGCCCAGCACTGCGAACATAAAGACCTGGAACACCGAATTGAGGGCCACCAGCACGGCGGCTGCCTCACGGTCCCCGCAGGCCAGGTCGTTCCAGATGATCACCATGGCAATACATCTGGCCAGCCCGACGATGATCAGGCCGGTGCGGTATTCGGGAAGATCGGGTAGCAGCAGCCATGCCAGGGCGAACATCAGCGCCGGGCCTAGCACCCAGTTCAGCACTAGGGAGCCGATCAGTAGCTTGCGGTCGCCGGTGACGGTGTCGAGGCGGTCGTAGCGGACCTTGGCCAGTACCGGGTACATCATGATCAACAGCCCGATCGCGATCGGCAGCGAAATCCCGTCGACCTGAACCTTTTCCAAGGCGGTGTTCAGGCCAGGGACGCCCCGGCCGAGCAGCAGCCCAGCAGCCATCGCGACACCGATCCACACCGGCAAGAACCGGTCCAGCGTCGAGAGTTTCCCGGCGGCCGCAGGCGGGATCGGGGTGGTTGCCTGGCTCATCGAGTCGCGCAGCACGAGGGCGTCGCCTCGGCAGTCTGGGCGGCGTGAGCGGCATCATCGGTGTCGGTGGCCTCGGCATGATCACAGGCGCAGGCATCACCTTGACCGAGCAGTTCCGGAGTGGTCCCGAAGGTCTCCGAATCGGCTAGAACCGTGTAGATCTCCCACTTCTCGGCGTCAGGGGCGGTGACCCACACCTTGTCCTGGGTGGCGAAACAGCACGTCGTGCCGATCTCCTCCTCGGTGAACATCCCGGCATCAGTCAGGCGGGCGATCTCCGAATGCACCTGCTCGCTCGACTCAACCTGCACCCCGAGATGGTTGATGGTGCCGCCATGGCCAGGGTTCTCCAGTAGCACTAACTTCAGCGGCGGTTCCTCGATCGCGAAGTTCGCATAGCCCGGTTTCCGCTTGGCTGGCTCGGCACCAAAGAGCTTGGAATAGAACTGGATTGCCTCATCAAGATCATCAACATTGAGGGCAAGTTGGATACGGGACACGTGTGCCACCTCCACAACTAATGAGATATTCATCGAACTAGCCGGACAGTCGCAAGTATGCCACCTCTTTGACATATGTCAATGCAGCGGGGAGGATGCGTTGTATGCCCAAAGCGCTCCCTGTTGTGGACACCACTAGCCCGGTGTGTTGTGCACCGGTGGCCGCTGGTCCCATGTCCGATATGCAGGCGTTGGAGGTGGCGCTGCGACTTAAGGCACTGGCTGATCCGGTGCGGGTGAAGATCATGTCGCAGCTGTTCAGCGCCCCTGACGGCGAGATCATCAGCGGGGATCTCGCCATTGAGATGGGGCTGACCGAATCGACGGTCAGCCACCATATGAATCAGCTGCGCAAGGCGGGGTTGGTGGAGTCAGATCGCCGCGGCATGAACGTCTTTCATCGTCCGGTACCCGATGCGCTGACGGCGCTGTGCACGGTACTGGACCCCACCTGCTGCCGGTAGTCGCGGCCGCGACGGCTGGTTAGCGATTCTCATCGGATTTCGGGCATCGGATTTCGGGCAACGTCGCGGCCTGCTCCGCCCGCCGGTGTCAGTGGTTCTGGGGTGAATGTTGTGGGGTGCCGGTCAGAGCCGAGGTTGTCTGGGTGGCTGTTGGTGTGGTGAGTGGTTTGGTGCGGGCGGCGCGGACACCGTTGGCGATGACCACTATTTCGGCGAGTTCGTGGATGGCGACGACGGCTGCTAGACCGAGGAGCCCGGTGAGGGCCAGTGGGATGAGCACGCTGATCAGGGCCAGGGACAGGCCGATGTTTTGCAGCATGATGGATCGGGCGCGGCGGGCGTGACGGAATGCTTGGGTGAGGTGGCGCAGGTCTTCTCCCATGAGGGCAACGTCGGCGGTTTCGATGGCCACGTCGGTGCCCATGGCGCCCATCGCGATACCGAGGTCGGCGGTGGCCAGAGCGGGAGCGTCGTTAACGCCGTCGCCGACCATTGCGGTCGGGTTGTGTTGGCGCAGTTGACTGATCAGGTGGGCTTTGTCTTCGGGGCGCAGGTCAGCGTGCACGGTGTCGATACCGGCCTGGCGGGCCAACGCGGCCGCGGTCGCGGCGTTGTCGCCGGTGAGCATGAGGACCTGGTAGCCGTCGCGACGCAGCCTCTGGACCACTTCGCGGGCTTCGGGGCGCAGTTCGTCGCGTACGGCGATCGCCCCGATCAGGGCGCGGTCCTCTTCGATGAGGACCGCTGTTGCGCCGCCGGCTTGCATGGCGGCCACCTGGGCGGCCAGCGGGCCGGGGTCGAGCCAGCCGGGGCGCCCCAACCGCAGGCTGCGGCCGCCCAGGTCGCCGGTGAGCCCGGCGCCGGTGACAGCTTGAACGTTGTCGGCCGGTACCACGGTGTCGGCGGCGGCCAGGATCGCGGCAGCCAGCGGGTGTTCGCTGCGGGCTTCCAAAGCTGCTGCAGCGGACAGGACTTGGGCGGCGGTGGCGGCGCCGACGGTGGCGACCTCGATGACGACGGGCCGGCCCGCGGTCAGGGTGCCGGTCTTGTCCAGGGCCACGGTGCGCACCGCGCCGAGGGCTTCTAGGGCGGCGCCGCCCTTGACCAGGACCCCGAGTTTGGAGGCGGCACCGATCGCGGCGACCACGGTGACCGGCACGGAGATCGCCAGCGCGCATGGGGATGCGGCCACCAGCACCACCAGGGCCCGTTCGATCCACACCAGCGGATCCCCGAAGATGCTGCCCACGACGGCGATCGCGGCGCCGGCGATCATGATGGCCGGTACCAGGGGTTGGGCGATCCGGTCGGCCAGTCGCTGGCTGGCGCCCTTGCGGGATTGTTCGGCCTCCACGATCGCCACGATGCGGGCCAACGAGTTGTTCGCGGCGGTACTGGTGACCTCGATATGCAGTACTCCGGTGCCGTTGATCGACCCGGCGAACACCTCAGCGCCCGGGCCCGCCTCCACGGGCACCGATTCGCCGGTGATCGTCGAGGTGTCCAGGGCAGTGCGCCCCTGCCGGATCACACCGTCAGTGGCCAGGCGTTCCCCCGGACGCACCACCATCATGTCGCCGACCTGCAGATCCGTTGGGGCGATGATGGTTTCGGTGCCGCCCCGGATGACGGTGGCCTCATCGGGCACCAACGACAACAAGGCCCGCAGGCCACGGCGGGTCCGCGCCAGCGAGTACTCCTCCAGGCCCTCACTGATGGAGAACAAAAACGCCAGCATCGCGGCCTCGCCGACCTCACCGAGAAGCACCGCACCGACCGCGGCGATCGTCATCAAGGTGCCCACACCGATCTTGCCCTTGAGTAGACGACGCAGTGTGGACGGCACGAACGTGTAGGCACCGATCGCCAAAGCCAGCCCGTACAACCCTATTTCGACCGGGCGCGGCCCCCCGGACCAGCCGGTGATATAGCCAGCCGCCAGCACCACGCCCGCGACCGCGGCCGCACGCAGCTCCGTGATCTCCCAAAGCCTTTCGGGTTCGCGCTCGGACTCGCCGCCGGGGCGGTCCTCATCAGAGCCGCAGCCACACGCATCGCTCACCGGGCCACCTTCTTCTTCACGTCACCGGGGTGGCCGTAGTTCGGGCACAACGCCACCGCGCTGCCCGTGGCGGCCAGCAACGCTTCGGCGGCAGTAAAGACCGCCAGCACCTCGGGGCGCGCCAGCCGGTACACCGAGGAACGGCCCTGCGGCCGGTAATCGACCAGACCGCAATCACGCAGACAGCCCAGATGCGCCGACACCGTCGACTGCGCCAAACCCAACTCGGCGGTCAGATCCACCACCCGGGCCTCACCGGCAGCCAATCGTTGCAAGATCGCCAGCCGCGTCCCATCCGAAAGGCTATGGAACAACGCCGTCGCCGCCTCCACATCGACCACCTGCCGGGTTCCGCCCGAAGGCCCTATCATCGCCATGTGCCGATGATAGCGTCAAATACAGTTGTTTGGTCAAGTCGAGGCGGCGGACGGTTCAGCACCGCCGGACCCGTTACGCGTCACCGGTATCCATCACTACACACGAAGGGCCCCCGAGCATGGCACGTAGCTGGACCCGCAGCCGACTGAAGATCTTTATTGCCGGGCCGCTGTTGGAGGCGGGCGACCGGTTCATTCCCGGCCATCCGCACAACCGTCTGGCCCAGCTGGTCGCCGACCACCACCGGCGCGTGCGTCGTCAACTCACGATTCGTTTGGCTGAAACGGAGCCCGGCGAAGCCATCAACCAACTCTCCGCTTGAAGGGAGCGTCGACATCACAGGCGAACTCCAAGCGGCAGGATGGTGAGTCGCCACAAGCTCGATGGGGTGTACACGCTCCATCGAGACCGCTAGCCGCACAACATATCTGCGCGCTTGCTCACCCTACGTCCATGGGAACACCCCTACAGATAACACCGTTACCCACCAGAAAACGCCGGTTCACTGCCCATGTAGGAAACAGTCGGAAACACCCCAATTACCCCTACAGATAACACGGCTGGCGCAGGGTAAGACGGCCGCTGACTACCGTTTCTTGGGGAAGTGGGCATCGGTCCTTGAATTCGGTGGCCAGCTGGTGTTCGAAACAGACCGCGGCCTGCGGCCACTCCCCTAGCTCGATGCGCCTGGGCGTTCGTTCCGCAGGTGCTCTTCGAGCTGGTTGACCCCGCGTAGGACGTATGTGGAGTTGGCGATGTCGGCGTCGGCGGTGAGGTGGCGCGCATACCGCTGCAGAATCTCTGGATACGGGGCGATCAGGTCCGGATCGTCCAGACTGACCGAGGTATCAGCGCCGAGGAAGCCGTCTTGCGTGCTACTCAGTTGGCCGAGAAGTGCTTGGCCGCCGATGATTTCACGGATACGGAAGAGGCTAGAGTTGCCGCCTTCGAGGTACTCGGACTTGAGCTGTACAAGGTCGCCGACCTGGAATCGCTGTGTCACCGCGTACCGGCCTCTCGGGTGTCTACTCGTTCCTGAATCATCATCCACTCCCTATCGACAGCTTGGTGACCGCCCGTGCAGCTCTAACCATCGACCGCGTCCGCGTACGACTTGAGGCCCTGCTGAGGCCAGATCCCGTAGTAGGCGCGCACAGCAGCTGTGGCGTTGCGGAATGCGTCCCCGTCAACGCGGCATTGCTCAGGTGACGGCCATCCGGAACCGAAGGTGATGGAATTTGGTGAAATTCCGAGAATTTCCAGCGGAAGGGCCTCACGCGAGCCGTTTGGTGAGCACACCTCGATCCGGTAGTAGCCTCGGCCGTCCCCGTCCTCACGACGACCGTGGGCGTCGAAGATTGGGCTTCCGTAGTGCCGCTCCAGGGAGTACACGATGATCCGCTCGCCCGTGTCAGGGTTTTCAAATTCGGCGGCATCGGTGTCTAGGGAATCCGCTCGAACCAGCCGCGGCAGCGGGATCGCGTGGGACTCAACGACGGTCCCGCTGCGCACAGTGCGCGCGTGGATCCAGCCCGTGCCGGCTTCGCCTATCTGTCCGTACACGTCGTCGATCAGCTTGCTGAACCTTACGAACTCACCGCTGGGTAGATCGCCATACAGCGCTGGCCAGGTCGCCATCTTTACCAGGTCGTTGATCTTGTTGCGGGACTCCCCGATGAGGTCCGCGATGGCCTTGTTGGTGAGCCCTTGCTCACGCAGGCCGAGCGCGATCGTGGCCCTGACGAGCGCCGCGATCTTAGCGGTCTCCTCTAGACGTCGATTGGCCTCGTTGAGCACGGTGCGGGCTTCGTCGAGCATCGTTGAGCGCCGATCAGCAAGGTTCTCCACGCCAACCATGATACGCACGAAGCAATGCGCTGCACAAGCAAATGCACGGCATTAGAGTGTGCACCGCTTGTAGATCTAGGCGGTGAAGTTGGTCTCCGGCGCTAGATCTGACGGCAGGCTCCAGCGCGCGGATAAGGTCTCCGGGATGGGCGTGCCGGTGATCAAAGCCCGCACGAGGTCGCTCAGCTCGTCCTTGAAGAGGCTGAGCTGTTCGCGTAGTTGTCGGCCGCCGATCATTTTGGCCTGCTTGGTCTTAAAGACCTTCCGGCGAACAAAGCTGAGTGCGAATTTGGTTTCGCTCCACAATTCACCTGTTAAGACCGATGGGGCGGCCTGACTCAGGTCGATGAGGGCGTTGCGTTCCTCTGTGCCGAGGTAGGTACTCCCAGTGATCGGCTTGGGCCACGGCTCGAGCTGAGCGAGGTGCTCGGCGAAGTCGAGGATTCGGGCTCCGTACGGGCCGAACTCGGCGCCTGCGGGTAGGCGTTCCTCGATCCGGATGCGGCGGGTGTGGATGCTGTGAGGCAGGCGCCAGGTGCGGATGACGTCGATGGGGGTCACTCGCCACACAGTCCATGGGAAGAACCCCCTGGCGTACGGCTCGTCGGTGATACCGCGCGGCTGCTGGTAGAGCCGGAAGCCTTGGAAGTTGCGCGAGTAGTGCACCTCTCCCGCCGAGCGCAGCCTCGTGAACGGCTGCCAGAAGCCGAAGAACTCCCCCTTCTCGGTGGTTCCGAGATACCAGGATCGGCTAGCGATAGTCTCAGCGTCTTCGGGGCTAACTTCGATGCGGGCCATACCCGATTGTGACACCCAAGTGAGACATCCGACAGCACATGCGCCAGGAGTGCGGCGCTCCCCTCGCTACCCCTACCAGGCTCCCTTCCAGTCACTGCAGAGCACGTTTCCTGGAGGCCCCATCGCTGGTGCGAGTGTCGTGAGACGGGCTCAATCAGCACACGAAGTGAGGTGTCGTTCGCGCCGGTGCGGCCAAGCTACTTCCGAGACATGTCGATCACCGTTGAAAATTCAGCGAAGAAACATGTAATTCGTTGCAGCGGAGCCTATTTGAGTCGGTTGAATAGCACTGTCGGCCGTCTGGTTGGGGTGGTTTACCGCGGTAAACCACCCCAACCACTCCCCTATTTGCATGCTTTCCGAAGCTCGCTGGCAAGCGTTTTGACGCGGTCTTTCCCGAGATGTTCACGCAGCGCCACGGCCAGGGCCGCGGGCTCGGTATCGAACTTCTTCAAGGCTCTCGTGACCGCGCGGGTCTGATTCGTGCCTGACTCATCCGATGGAGATGGGGTGGATTCAGGCTGTTGTGCGCCGTCACTGGCGCCACTCCCCTTCCCCGCTGCTCCATTCTCCGTGGCCGCCCGCCAGCGTGCGATCTGCTCTTCTTTGGGAAGCCGGGCGAGGGATCTGGCTTCGCGCACTGCCAGCTCGCGTCGGCGCACACTCGCTTGCAGCTCGGGTGCCAAACCAAGAAGTGAACGACGCTGCGAAATCCAGCCCTTGCTCTTATGGAGCAGCCGGGCGGCGTCGTCGGCGCTACCCACCTTCTCGACGAGCTGCTGGACCGCCTTCGCCTCCTCAATGACATCGAAGTCGTCGCGGTCGACGTTCTCGGAAATGATCGATGACAACAGCGTTCCGTGATCGACGGCCAGGTCGTCGCGCACAACGATGTCCAGTTCTGGACGGCCGTACTTATGTGCGGCGGCCAGCCGCCGATTCCCGATGACCACCACCCAGCGGGCGCTGATCTGAACCTCCGGGTACAGCTTCTCGTAGGCGGCCCGGGTCACCACCACGACAGGCTGCAACTGACGCTCGGCGATCGAGGCCAGATCCTCCAGGTCCCCGATGTCGTCACGCGGATTCTTCGGGTTTCCCACAAGTTCACGCAGTGGGGCTGAGCGCGATCCCGAGACATGGTTGACGACGTTTTCGCCGTCAACCGGTGAGTCTTTCCCTACAGGCAGGTCGCCGAACGACGGTCGTACTCCACCTCGTGCCATTACTTTTCTCCTGCCAAATCGAGCTCGTCGACAAATCGGTAGAAGTCGTCGGCCGCCTTCAAGGGCGGTGCGACGAGCTTCTCGAGGTCTCTGCGGACCTTCTTATCCCGTGTAGCCCACAACTTCGGCCGCAGATCCTCGTACGTCTGCAGCTGAGCGGGGGTCACAAAATCCTTGTATTGGGGGACCAATGCACGATGTGCGGGCGCGTTGGTATGAACCTGGTACTGCCGCAGCACGGTTTCAGCTACCGGCCAACCGTGCTTTTCGCCGAACTCGAGAGTTTCGTTCAGCCAGTAGTCGCCGCCGCGCGGATCAAAGTTGTTGATAACGACGGTGTGCTTCTTACCTCGCGGCGCAATGAGTTTCCTGATCGTGCGTTCGGTCGGGTCGAAGCACAATGGCTCGGGCAGGCACGGCAGGATCACCTCATCGGTGACGTCAAGCACTGCGCGCATCACATGCGCCCAATAGCCGTCTCCGAGACCGTCACCATCGCCGTCTGGATCCAGCTCGTGCCAGCCGGGAGTGTCCACAAACACGTGCGAGATACCAGCCTGGGCGAGGTTGTTAAGTCCGCGGAGCATGTCGAGCGAGTCGTCATGGGCCTGGATCAGATGGAAGGGGAGGTTGTCGTCGCCGATAATTTTGGCCCACCAAGTTGCTGATCCTTGAGGGTCAACGGACACGACCGCGACAGGGGAGAGGGCATCTTCATCGAGGCCCTCGGAGCATCTCTCGGCGACCACAGCGGCCGTATTCATCGTGACCGTACTCTTGCCGGGGCCACCCTTCTGATTGAGGAGTGTGACGACCTTTGTCTTATTCATAGGAAGCCTTCTGTGCTTCGGTCGCCATCTGCGACCTACTTCGGAACAGGCATCAAAAGAGTAAGCCCGGCGGCGCCAAAACTCACCATGACACGCACGGTGTCGGAGCATATTCACGTCAGGTTTACCGCGGTAAACCGGTCGGGCAATGATGTGAAGTGCAGGGGCGGGAGACCGGTGCGGGATGGGGCGAGCCGCACAGAAATAGGCCCTACCTGCATATATGTATTGATTCGGTACCGGTTTACCGCGGTAAACCGGTACTGCTGGAGATGGAAGTGGGCTTCCTAGGCTGTGGCCGTGACCTCAGGGAAGCGCTTGGGATCGTGATGGAACTGCGACGGTCTGGGTGTCGTTTGAGGCGTCTTGCTCAAGCTGCTCGGGGGGTGGCCAAGGATGGCGATTGCCCCTCTTTGCGCGGCGGCGTCGGGGTCGAACCTTGGTGCGTTGATCGGCAGCGGGCGAGGGAGAGTGAGACTGGCGAACAGGGGTGGCGCCGGCGGAATGCTCTTCAAAATGAAGAGGCGGCGCACGACTGATGGATAGGACAGTGGGGGCGACCGTGGGCCTTGGCTGCCGGGTCGGGTTGGGGGGTCCCGAGGCGGCTGCGGGAATGGGTCCCTCGGGGCTGATCCGGATGGCTCTGGTTCGGTGGCGCGGTACTTGCCTACGCCAAGGCGTATGGAGTGTCTGGGTGCGGAGCTGGTTCCCGTCACGGCGCCGCCGTGACGCGGCACTCGTTGAACCTTCGTCAGAACTCCAGGCGGAGGCGGGGTGCTGACCGATTTAGGGGCGGCCGGGGGTGGATGGGGCGGGGCGAGATTCGCCGCCCCGAGGCGCCTATACGGACCGCATCGCGCTGAGTTTGGGAGTGCCAGGGTCTGGCGGCGCCGCGACGACGGCACACCTGAGGGGTACCGGATCTGCGTGGCGCAGGACTCCTGGGTGAACTGTTCGAACGGGGGAGGGCTTTCACATGGGTACCCGCCGGGGTCAAAGGCGGCGATGTCCAGCAAACGGGCGGGCAGCGCAGGTGAGACTGACCGAGTTGAGAGGGGCGTGCGCCAGAAAGACGCAAAGTGGCCGCTGATCTGCGGATTTACCGCCCGAGAAGGTGCCCTCTGTGGAGCACTTCTTGTTTTGTGCCCCTGATCGCGGCGTAGTGCGTCGCGAGGGTCGTTCAGCTGCTGCATCCCTCGGATTGCCTGTTAGGCCGTCAGCGACGCCGCCAGGGCATAATGGCTGGTAGATGAGGGTATAGCTGGTTCTCAAGAAGGTGCGGGCCGCTAATGCCCGGCGCGGGGGAGGCGTGTGAGTCAGCTCAGCGCGTCGTAGGAGGCTTCTGCGGCCAGGGCCTGGGCAAGAAGGTCGATCGCGGCGGTCCAGAGCGCGTGGGGATTACGGCGATAGAACACCCGGCCGTCACCGTCCACGCGGCTGAGAAGGCCGACGGCGACGAGGTCGCGTACAGCGTCCTGGATCGAGCTCTGCGCGGCGAAACGGAGCTGCACTTGCAGCTCAGTCGGGTTCACCAGGCCCTCGCTCTGGGCGATGGCAGCCATCACCGCCAACCGGTTCTTCTGGCCGAACACAGTCTTAGAGAGCTTCTGCACACTCTCCGATTGCGCGTACGACACGCTGACATGCTATTACACGATTCCCGTTACGCGTTTCGCGTTACTGATATCCTGTAACGGAAAACGCGTAATAGCTGGTAGGGCTATTGTGGCTGACAGGAGACGGGAGCAGTGATGGCGACACCGACCACTGAACGGCCCAAGCGCAACTGGCGCCACCGAGAGAGCCGGCAGAAGGATAAAGCGCTGATCAAGCGCGTCAGTCCAGCCGATCACACGCTCGTGAGCTGGTATATGAAGCAGATCAACGGCAGTGTGTCCGAGAAGCTGGATCCCGCCGTCCAAGCGTTGATCGCCGAGGCCCGCGAGCACCTGTTGGCCCGTCAGCAGGCCGGGGATCCGGACGCGGCCAACATCGCACAGGTGCTGGCCGAGAGCGCTTAAGCCATCACCCCGCTGGCTCGGCGACGAGCGTGGTGGGCTGGTCAGCGGGTTGTTGTGGCGGCCAGGGTAGTGCCGGGGTTGGTGAGGGCCTTGATGAT
Organism: Mycobacterium sp. D16R24; assembly: GCF_002013385.1. Classification (NCBI taxonomy): domain Bacteria; kingdom Bacillati; phylum Actinomycetota; class Actinomycetes; order Mycobacteriales; family Mycobacteriaceae; genus Mycobacterium; species Mycobacterium sp. D16R24. The sequence goes on from NZ_MAEV01000040.1 coordinate 17,339, forward strand.
GGCGGCGACCGCACGCCCGATGTCGGCAATGCCGTCGGTGCTTCCGGTCTGGTGGACGACGTAGGCGACCAGTAAGTAGAAGCCGCAGACCGTCAGGACGATGATGGTGACGACAGCAGTGGTGGTGCTCATTGATGATTTCCGTTCGGACGAGTTGGCCGGGGCCCGCGGTGCGGGCTGCGCGGGGGCTTGTGGAGGGGCTCCCTCTTTTTCTGGCTGCGTCTTGCGGGATTTACAGGGTGGGGTTGGCTTCGGCCGGCGGCGGCGGTGTCGTTTGTGCATGGGGCGGGACGGTAAGGGGAGGGCGTGCAATCGGTCGGGCGGGGCGCGGGCACGGGCGTGCACTGCTAGGCATGGGTGACTGCCAGGACGCGGGCGCCCAGGTGTTGGCCGAGCAGTTGTAGTGCGGCCTGCTCGCGTTCTGCGGCGTAGGCGGCCTCACGTTCGAGGCCGACGAGGTCGGTGTCGGCTTCGTCGAGTGGGGGAGGGCCGTCGGCCATGACGGAGCTGAGCCAGGCTTTCTCGATGAGTGGGTCGCCGGTCGGGTTGCCTTGACGTGGGTGAATGTCGGCGTGCTCGGGCGCCTGGTGGTGTGTACCTGCAATGACTTGTTGCCGGTGCTCTAGCCAGGCGTGCCAGACTGCGCGTTCGGCGCGGTAGATCGCCACGCGGTCAGTGAGCTCGTCGTCGGTGTGGTGATCGTGGGCGATGTCGTCCAAGGTGCGCGGGCCGACTGCGATGTGGCCCGGGCCGGTGCGCACCAGGAGGCCGGCGGCCGCCAGGGACGTGACAGCTGCGTCTCCGGTGCTGGTCGATACCTTGGCGGCGGCGTAGACGTCGGCGGCCGCGGTGAGGCCGAAGTAGGCCACCAGCTCATAGACCCGGCGACGATGCTGCCCGAGTACCGCCCATGCGGTGTGTACGGGTTCGACGCGGACCCGCTCGGCGTGAACTGGATCGCTGTCGATCACATTCTGCATGGTCAGCGCGTAGTAGTCGGCGTCCTTTTCCTGGTAGCGGCGGGTGAGCACGATCGGGGACCCGTCAAGTTCCCGCACCTCCGCGAGGGCCTTCCACACGGCGGTGTCGCTGAGCAGGCCGGTGCCTAGCGACAAATGGCGCCCGCCCACTCCGACCACCGGAGTGCCGTTGATGACCTCTCCGTCCAGCACAGCATGAGCAGCAAGGCTCTGGAACACCGCATGGAGGGTGTGTCGGTGCCGTTTTCCCGCGTACTCACGGTCAGCCCATGCGATAGCGTTAGCGAGCCAGGCTCTGTGTTGCTGTGGCCCTAAATATCCGTAATGTCCCCCCTGAGTGTTCTTTTTCTTGTGCCGCTGGCGTCGGTTTAAAAGATGGTTCGCGGTGAGCCAGTCCAGGGCGTTCTGGAAATCACGTGCAAGTAGTCGTTCGTAGCGGCGGTGGCGGCCGTTGGGGTCTATCCGATAGGCCACGCCGAGCCCGTCGTGCCAGGGGCCCCCTGGGGCTATCTGCGCGGCGATGGTGGCCAGTGAGTGGCCGCGCCAGATCGCCGCGGTGATGACGGATTGGCGGGCATGCGAGCGGGTGCGCCAGGGCCGGTCGGGCGGAAAATCGCCGTTGAGCGCGAATGCTTGCACGGCAGCCGGGTAAGGCTCGTAGGTCACGTACTGGGCTGCCAGGGTGAGGTCTTCGTCCTGGCCGATCGTGAAGTCGGCGGCTGTGCCTTCTACATGCATGGTGGCTGCGGCCGCCAGCTGTGCTGGGCTGGGTTTGATCGCGCCGAGCAGCACGTAGAGGCGGGGCAGCAGTGCTGGGTCTGAGCGGGTGGCGACGGCCTCGATGGCGGTCTCCAGTGGTCCGTCGAGCTCGCGGTAGCCGCCGTCTTTGCAGGGGGATCCGGGGACCGTCAAGCAGCCTTCGGAGGGGTTGGTGATCGGTGTGATGTCCAAGGTCCGCAGCCGCGCGCCGAGCAGACGCACAATGTGGTTGATCTCTTCGAAGGAGGCGGTGGTGCCATGTGCCAGCAGCGCCCAGATGTGGCGGCCGCCGTTGGTGGGGTTGTGGTCGCCGATGACGGCGCCACCACACTGCTCAAGCCAATCACGGGCCGTCGCTGCGTCGGCGGCCACTTGCTCGCGGTTGGCGAGTTTGGTGTCGAAGTCAAGGCCAATGAGCGTGGTGCGTCCGTTGGTGTAGATGTACGGGGCGGCCGGGCGCGTAGGCAGGGTGCCGGTCAGTTTGGCGGTGCTGCTGAACTTTCCGGTGTCGGGCTTCCAGACCCGCATTTGGGTACGGCCCGGTGCGGAGAGCTGGTGGGCCAAGGCCTTCCAGGTTGCCGCCGCGATCTGCACCGGCGACGTGTGAAGGGACGCGGGCATGGTCTATGCCGTCCTGGCCAGCGGCGTGGGCGCCGCGGTGAGGGGCTGCAGGTGACCGAAATGATCGAGAAGAACCCAGCGGTGCTGGCGCCAGAAGACTGGAGCACCGGGGGAGGGATGCTCGACAGTGGTGATGTATCCCAGCTGCAGGGCTGTGTGCAGGTCGGTGTGTTCGATCAGATCGGCGCAGTTTCCGCAGGCGGCGAGGGCCTCGGCGGGGCTATCAGCTGCTGCGCCAGGCCCGAGGTCGTATCGGCGAGCGAAGATGAGCTGCTGACGAAACAGGCAGGCTGGCGCCATGATTTCGCAATGTCCGCTGGCCCTGGCCGCGACCAGGGCCGCTGCGGCGGCGGTGACGTTCAGGACCGGCAGCACCGACACTAAGGCCGCAGGTGCTGGTGCTGTGCGTGACGGTAGCCGCGGCGGCGCCGGCCGGGGATGTAGCAGATGGCATTTGGCAGCGAAATCATTGTCGATCCACACCCCGGCCCACATTCCGTGCTGGGGCTGATCATCGAGAGTTTGAGTGCGGCACAAGGTAAGTCGAGGGCACGACAAGCACAGACGGCGGGTGGCTGCCTGCTGCTCGGGATCGAGCCAGCGAGCAGGATCGCGGGCACACAACCCGGATTGCTCGAAACTGTTGCGGCTCAAGAGAGTGTCCTCTATCCTGAAACCAGCTTGAGAGCTTGGTTCCTTAGGGAGTCCCGAATCGAAGTTCCCGCTTCGATTCACAGAATTACCCCGCTTCGGCGGGGTTTTCTGCTATCAAGGGACAGGTCAGGTATTTAGATGTGCCTGTCGATGGTGTGGATGTGCCTCCTGGGATTAGTGTTGTGGGGAGTCTGACACGCCGTGCGGCGGTAATACCGACACGACACGCTGGTCAATCGGCAGATTTTCGACGGAGATCATTTCCTGGCCTCCTCGCAGGTGCGGCAGAAGGTTTCGATGCGGTCCCGATGGTTTTGGCAGCCTCGGCCTCTGGCGCCGATGCGCCGGTCTCGGGAGATGTGTCTGGCAGATAGGTGTCCGCCGCAGTCGGAGCAGGTTGTTCCGTCCCGTTTGATCGCGGCGGTGCGCGCGAAGTACCAGTCGTGGTCGGCCATCCATTGGCGCCGGCATGCGTCGCTGCAGACATCGACGCGGTGATGTTTGGTGTCGGCCCCACACATTCCGCACGTGCCGGGTGTCTTGAGGTGGGGGACTAGCAGGCAGCCTTTGATGGTGCCGGTGCTGAGCCGGAAGTGCGTCTCGAAGACTGCCATGTTCACTGCCCGCTTTCTCGTGAGATCTGTTGATGGACGCAAGTATTCGAGGTGGGTACCTCGGGGGTTCCTACGGCGCTGGACCGGCTCCGGGTTCAGTCAGACCCATCGTGACCGGCCATGCTTCCGCTACTCAGGGCACAGCATCCAGCCTGTTGCGGGCAGGCTGGGATCTACTGGGTGGCGGCGAGTTTGACGCCGAGGAACCCCCGAGGTGTTCAGGGTGGTCTGGTGTTTCGTTACCCCGCACGGCGCTGCCTCCATGTGGGGGACAGGATGTGCAGGACGCGCATGGCGCGGCGAGAACGCAACCGGCACAGGCATGTTGCGCCGTCTCGGTGGTGCCCGCCGGTTGGGCAGGCAAGGCGCGAGAACAGGTCCGCGACCAGCTGCTGGTCGTAGCGTTCACGCTGGGATTTGATCGGCCCGGCACTGTCGCGGGTCAGAAGTTCGTCGAGCTCGCGGACTACCTGAGCGATGTCGCGGCGAGCGTGTTCGGCGCTGGACATGATCCCGGGGCCTATGCCGGGATGGCGAACAGGGCGAGCGGATCGCCCACCACGATGCGGTCGGGTTGGCGTTTGGTCTTGGCCACGGCCCGCGGTGCGGGCACGGGAATCGTGGTGACCTTGGCCGACTCTGCGGGCGGCGTAAGCGTGATGAGTTCGATCTGCTCGGCAGTGGCCGCCACCGCGGGCTTCTTCTTGGCGCGCGACTTGCGAGGCTTTCGCGGCTTGGGCGTCTTAGGTGTTGCCTCCGGGTCGGGCTTTTCGCCGCGACGGCGGTGCTTGAACCCAATCGGAGGTTCGCCGGTGCCGGAGAGAACCTTGTAGGCGTCCACGAGACGGTCATAGGTGCTGTTCATGGCCTCATCGAATGTGCTGGGGAAAACTTCCCCCGCCCAGATGCCCTGTGTGGCCATGTCTTGTCCCTTGTCTGGAACCAGGGCGTCAACTATGCACTCCAGGCGCCGGCTGCACACCGACCGGCACAGCATCTTGGCCTGTTGCCGCTCCGCAGCGGTGTACTGCTCAGGCACGATAAAAACGTCCGGGTCGTAATCCTCGTCCTGGCGCTTGCACGGCTGGACGTAGTGATCGCCGCGGTTGTTGCGTAACTCGCGACTGGGGTTCATCAGCTCGCGCATTTCGGGTGTTCCTTCCGCCAGGGGAAACATGCTGCTAGTGGCAAGAGTAAACATTTTCTGCTCCGCTTTGCAACGGTTTGTGACGGTTTTCTGAGTCGGTGCAGGTCAGAGGGGGTAGACGGTATAGTGCTTTTTGTGGTGGCGGCGCAGCGGGTGGTGGCGGCGCAACGCATCGGGAAAGCAATCCTGGCGCGTCGCGCCGAGAAGGGGCTTTCTCAGCGTGACCTGGCGCAACAAGCGAGCATCCGGCAGGGAACGCTCGGGTCGATCGAGCGAGGCGAGACGTATCCACAGCCACGAACTCGGGTGCGGATTGAGTCGGTTTTGGAATGGAGTCTTGGCACGCTCGAGGGGATCGGGGAGACAGGCGAGTTGCCCGTATCTGAGGCTGCGCCTGCGGGCGGAACCCCCGATGGTCTGCTCGGAATGACCCGCGTTGTTATCGATACCTCGCGCCAGGCAGCCTCAACGTTGCCTGATCCACATGTGGATCCACCGGTCTATCTGGCGATGGCAATGAACGTGGTGCGCACGCTCAGCCACGCCGGGGCGCTCTTGACCAAGGGTGTGCGCTCATCTGAGATGGGCGAGGCGATGAAGCTCGTTGCTGAGATCAACAAAACCAAAGACGCGGTGATGGCCTCGATCGCCGCATCGCCAGCGGCGATGGTCGGGCATCGGCTGTATGCGTGGAGGCGCGACAGCGGGGTAGATCTGCAAACCGTCTCGGGGATGACGGGGTTGGCGGCCGAGCGGCTGGGGGAGCTGGAGAATGCACAGCCGCCAACCGATAATGAGACGAGAATTCTGACGAAAATCGTTGGGGAATAACGGGTATGGATTGTAGGGGGAAGTCGTTGTGGGGGAGTGGTTAGAGGGCGTAGGCTTCGCCGCCGCTGGGGTAGCCGCCGCCGCTGGTGGCCACGTGGACGTGGTCCATGTGGTTGGCGGTGGCGCCGCCCCGGTTTTCCATGAGCGATGGCGCGCGGCCGGGGATGTGCATGGTTTGACGCCAGATGGCGTGGTCGAGCCCGAATTTCTGCTGGTTTGCCATCACGAAGTTGAGCACCCGCTGCCCGAGCGCCACACCCTGCGGGGAGGTGGGGTTGGGGATCATGACGTCGATCGCCAGGCCGTCGGGGTGCCAGTGCAGCGAGTCCGCGCGGAACCCACCGATGGATTTGATTTCCGGGAATGCGGCGCTGATCGCGCGGGCGGCCAGGATTGTCTTGCGTTGCAGTTTGTATTCGTTGGCGGCGCCCTGCGGCAGGTTGCGGCCGGATACGTCGGCGCCTGTTCCGGCGTCCACGGTTGCGTTGCCCGACGGTTGGAAGGCGCTGG
>NZ_MAEV01000041.1:0-22976 GCF_002013385.1 Mycobacterium sp. D16R24
GCGGCCTTCAATCTGAACCGTATAGTCAGGCGCGAATGCAAACCAACCAACGATCGCATCAGCGACCTCATCACCGACTTATCTAGTCCCCACTGGCGGGGACTCCAAGACACCGTCAGCATGGTCGATGCGCATCGCCGCAGCCACATCCTGGCGACTCTTCGCTGCCGCCAACGCCTCGACCACAGCGACAGCGTCAACCTCAGTCAACACCTCCACGATCACTACCCCTATCGAAACCGATCTGTCTCGATGGAGTAGCCGATCGACCATCAACCCGTATACGGCATCAACACTCGACAGCGGAGCCAAGTCCCACCCACACACAACTACTTGGGGCTAGCCGATCGGGCCTCCCGCAGCGTGGGCGAGACTAGTGACGTCCACATTCGCAAACACCGTGTCTGTTCGGTTCCACGGTGAAAGTCAAACTCGTGAACATTTGACACTCGGGATTGCGAAGATGACCACTGGACCAAGGCTCGGATCAGGCCGTCCAGCCGTTGAGGTCGTCGAGCAGCGCCATCTTTTCGGCGTCATAGCCCGTCTCCCCCACCTCGATGCCGACGTTCCACCGCATTGTCGACGGGGTGCGCCGATCGAATGTCGGCCACGCCGGAACGCCGTCGCCATTGGGGTCACCCGTAGCGACGAAGTTGACCAGAGACGACATCATCGCCGCCGACAGATCCCGATCAGCGTCTTCCCAGGCCCATGAAGGGCGAGCCCGCTCGAGAGCGCCGAACGCGTACAGGACGTCGGAACCATGGAATGCGCCCGCGTAGCTGGCCTCGATCACGTCGTCGGCCGGAGCGATCGGCGGCCGACGCAAGAAGCGGAAGTGCCAGAGCGGCGACACACAACCAGCCTCGTGGCTGCGCGCGGCTGCCCAAGTTGACCAGTTGAAGATGCGGTCGGCTTCGAGGTCCCAACTGGCGCTCCGCGCTCCCCCATTGTCGGACGCCGGGTAGAGCTCCCATGCGCGATCAGCGGCGTCACCGAAGGTCGCACGCAGATGCTCCCGATAGGCGCTGAGCGTGGGGAGATACGGCAGTCCCGAAGCCTCGTTTCCCACATCCCCCAGCAGGAAGGGTACGTCGTGGATCCGGCCGCTCTGGTACGCACGCATCGGAGATTCGAGCAGAACATGCCCATCGATCAGGGGGTACGCTCCGTCGAACAGGTGCAGACTGACCTCTGCACCGGGCGCCAGGTCGAAGTTCCACGATCCGTGCGCCCGGGGAAGTAGTACTGCGTCGATCTGGTGGGGTGACAGCGCCCGCATTGCCGCCGGATCTCGAGCTCCCAGCGTCTCCATGATCTCGGTGCCAGCGGCCTCCCCTGCCGCCAGGGTTTGCACTCCCGCAGGATGGCCAGGCCCCTCCAGGTCCCGCGCGAGACCGGGACCGCTGTGCGCGATCGCCTTATGGAACAGGCCGACCGCTAGGGGCGACGCGCGGAGCACGTGCACTGAGTTGGCGCCGGCGGAAACGCCACCGATCGTGACGTCACCCGGGTCTCCGTCGAACGCCGCGATGTTGCGCTGCACCCACTGCAAGGCGGCGATCTGATCCAACAGTCCGTAGTTGCCGGAAGCCCCGTACTCGGACTCGGCCGAGAGTGCCGGGTGCGCAAGGAATCCCAGACGACCTAGCCGATGATTGACCGTGACCACAACGCAACCTGATCGAGCCAACCGCTCTCCGTCGTACATGGGATTGGCTGCGGATCCGAACTGGTAGGCGCCGAAGTGAAACCACACCAGGACGGGGCGCGGACCGGTCCCCGCTCTCGGCGTCCAGACGTTCAGCGTTAGGCAGTCCTCGCTGAACTCGGCCTCGCCCCCGAAATAGAGGGAGTTCGACGGGGGCGCCGCCTGTGGGGCTGCGGGACCGAACCGGAGCGCATCTCTCACGCCGGACCACGAGTGCGCAGGACGCGGTGCCCGCCAGCGAAGTTCGCCCACCGGCGGCGCTGCGTAAGGCACGCCCAAGAAGGATCGCACGCCGTCGGCGCGGATGTGCCCACGGAGTGCGCCGGTCTCGACCGTGACAGTGGTATGAGTCATTTGCGTGGCCCGCCCGTCAGGATACCCGTGACAGACAACGGAACTCACGACGGTGATACACCGTCGGGTCCGCATCCTCGAGATCCACACCATCGACCCGGCCGATCAAAATCGTATGGTCGCCTCCAGGTAGTTTGTCGAATGCCGAACACTGAAGCGTGACACTCGATCCCGCGAGAAGGGGCTGACCCGCCTCGTCAAGCGTCACACCCCCTATGAACTTGTCCGCTCCTCGCGTCGCGAACAGCATCGCCAATTCGGCCTGGCCGTGCGCAGCGACGTGAATGTTCCAGCGGTCGGCCTCCAGAAAGGCCTCATGACACTCGGCCTTCTTCGCAATGCATACGAGAACCAACGCCGGGTCCGCGGACAGCGAGCAGAAGGAGGTCGCCGTGAAGCCACGAGGGGCACCGCTGGCGTCCGTCGTCGTCACGATCGTGACGCCACTCGGAAAGCGCGTCATCGCATCACGGAAGCGGTCAATGTCGATCTCGACATGGGGCTGGGTTTCGTTGGAAGTCATGAATCTCTCCAGAACTCGAATGGTGAGGGCTGACGGCCGGACGGACAGAGCCCCGTCGGGTCACTCGGACCGCCACTGGTGATCGCCGTCACATCACGCTACAATCCGTCGTAAGGAATGTCCATACCGTAATGCGGGATGACGTCCGACCATCCTGGAACGCATTGAATCGAGGAACCGACCGTGCACCAACCTCCCTGGCTCAGCGAGAACGACGTCGACCGCGCCGTCGACGTCCGAGACGCGATCCCCGCCGTCGCCGCGGCCATCGAACACGAAGCTCGAGGACTAGCCGGGAACATCGCGAAGACGATGACCACGTGGGATCCCGCCAGCGCCGCTCACGCCCTGGGCGGCTTCGACCATGCGACCGCCAGGGTCGCATTCAAGACCTGGGTCAACACCCCCGTCGGCGCCGAGTCGCTGCTCAGCCTGTTCGACGCCACCAACGGCCGCATTCTCGCTCTCATGCAGTCCGTCACGCTCGGTGTCATCCGGACTGCCGCGGTGTCTGGCGTGGCCACGGACCTCCTCGCCGACCCCGGCGCCGACGAGCTCGCGATCATCGGCAGCGGCCGTCAGGCGCTCCGCCAGGTCGCCGCCGTCGCGGCCGTCCGTCCGCTCCGCCGTGTCCGGGTGTGGAGCCCTACCCCGGCAAGCCGCGCCGGCTTCGCGGAGCAGATCTCCGCCGAGCTCGGCATCGTCGCCGAAGCCCTGCCCAGCCTCGAGGCGGCGGTCGCCGACGCGCCCATCGTCACGGTGGTCACTCGGGCTCGAGAGCCGTTCTTCCCGCGCGGAATCCTTGCGCCTGGCGCGCACCTGAACGCGATCGGCGCCATCCTTCCGCACGCGGCGGAATTCGACAGTGCGCTACTTGCAGATTCCTCGATCACGGTGGTGGACAACCTCGAGAACGCGCGTCGCGCGTCGCGAGAGCTCATCGAGTTCTACGGCGACGACTTCTCGCCGGTGCAGACCCTCGGCGATCTCATGACCGGTGCCGCTGCTCGGCCGTTGTCGCCCGCATTGACCGTCTTTAAAGGCATGGGTATGGGCCTTGCCGATCTCGCCGTCGCGAACGTCGCTGCGGCCAACCACGAAGGAGTACCGACCGCATGAGGTTTCGCAGCACACCCGAGTCGATCACCGGATCGATCTCGCCGTTGATCACCCCGTTCGCCGACGACCTCGGGCTGGATCTCGGGAGCCTCGCCACGCTGACGCGGTGGCACCTCGACAGCGGGACGCACGGCGTGTCCATCGGCGGGTCGACAGGCGAGCCCAGCTCTCAGACGGTCGCCGAGCGGATTGCCGCCATCCGCGCCGTCGCCGATGTCGTTGACGACGCCGTTCCCTTCCTTGCCGGCACCGGCTCCGCCAAGCTCGACGAGACGCTCGAGCTAACGGCGGCAGCAGTCGACGCGGGTGCTGACGCAGCCCTCGTCATCACCCCGTACTACGCGCGGCCCACCCAGGAGGCGTTGTTCCAGTGGTACTCAACGGTCGCCGCCGAGTTCCCCGACATGCCGATCGTGATCTACAACGTCCCGTCACGCACAGCGGTCGACCTCGCACCCGAGACCGTGGCGCGACTAAACCGCGCGCACGAGAATATCGTCGGCATCAAGGAGACCACGCGCGACTTTGAGCACTTCTCCCGTGTCCTACACGCCACGGGCCGCGACTTCCTCGTATGGTCCGGCATCGAGCTGCTCTGCCTTCCGCTCATGGCACTGGGCGGACGTGGCTTCATCAGCGCAACCGCAAATCTCGCACCGCGCGCTGTCGCAACGATGTACGAGCGATGGGAAGCAGGCGATTTCGACGGTGCACGCGACATCCACTACGCGTTGCATCCACTCACAGACCTACTGTTCGTCGAGACGAATCCTGCGCCGGCCAAGTGGGTCCTTGAGCGCAAGGGCCTCCTGGCCTCGGGGGCGGTTCGCCCGCCGTTGATCACACCGACACCCAAGGGTCTCGACAAGATCGAAACGCTGCTCGAGCAGGCACAGCCCGCACTGGCGCTTGAGCGGTTTCCCGTTCCATCGGCCTAACTCACCGGCTCCCACACCGGACAGGCCCGCACCGGATTCCGCCGAAGCCGGTGCGGGTCTCCGCCTACTGCGCGCCGAGAGCAACCGAGATCTCGCGCGCGCAAGTGCGCAGCGCCTCAGCATCGGCGGACATCGCCTCGGCAGTGAGGCGGCCGACCGGGCCCGCGACGACCAGTGCGGCCACGATCGCGCCACGCCCGTCGAGAATCGGCGCAGCCATTGTCGAGACGTCGGGGTGCACGCGATTCGCCCCCTCCTCGGGGAGCATCGAGAGCCCGGTGTCGCGCGTTCGCTCGACATCGGCGAGGAACTCTTCCAACTCCGCGTGCTCAATGTCGGGATACCAAGCCTCGACCATGGCTGTCACCGAGTCCGGTTCATCATCCGCGAGCAGCACCCGCGTACCCGCCGTGAGGTCGGCCATCACGACCCGGGTGCCGATCTGCAGGTACTGCCGGATCGTGTACGTCCCGTCGGAGCAGGCGACACACACCTTGGAGTCGCCGGTACGCGTCCACAGGGACGTCGTTTCCATCACTCGCTCACGTAGATCATCCATGTAGGGCTGGGCAATGGAGGCGATGTCCACTTGCTCCGCTCGGCGCTGTGCCAGCTTCGTCACCCCGACTCCCAGGCTGTACCGCTTGGTCAGCGGATTGAACTCGAGAAGGTCACCGTGCGCGAGCGTCACCGCGATCCGGTGCGCCGTGCTGGCGCTGCAGCCGAGTTCGTGAGCGAGCGACTGCATCGTCTGAGGACCCCGTGCCGCAGCGAGCACCTCCAATAGCCTGACCGCACGCTGCACCGACTGGACCCCGGACTTCCCGACGGAATCCTGACCGTCCATCGACGTATCCCTGCCCGTTTCCAACGACATCGTGCCCGCACCGCCTCCCGTGGTTCTTCATGGAGGTTAGCCGCCCCCAGAATTGGCTTCATCATATCCCGCCCAGCGGGTTGCGCTTCCCGCCACACGGATCGTAGAGTGTGACGTGTCACATATTCGTGGGCAATTGTGGCTCGCTTCATTCCTACTTAGCCGATCGAGGTCCTCACTCATGCGCTTAGCAACCCTGCGTGTCGCCGGCCGCACCCGCGCCGCACGCGTCGAATCGGATGGTGGTGCGATCCTCCTGGACGCGCCTGACGTCGGAACCCTGTTGCAGCACCCCAATTGGGAAGATCTCGCCCGTGCGGACGGACCCCGGGCGGACTTCGCTCCAGAGGACCTCGCTCCGCCGATCACGCTCCGCTCGGCGAAGGTCTTCCTCGTTGGATTCAACTTCGGCTCGCACGCAACTGAGCTCGGCCGCGAGCAACCAGCGTATCCGTCAATCTTCGCGAAATACCCCGAGAGTCTCGTTGGCGCACACGACCCCATCGCCCTGCCGCACCACAGCCTCAGCGTCCAAAATGACTGGGAGGTGGAACTGGTCACGGTGATCGGCACTGCAGGTCGGCACATCCCCATCGCGGACGCCCCGCGGCATATCGCCGGATACTGCGTAGGCAACGACACGGGGGTTCGCGACTGGCAGTTCCGCAACCGGCCGCCCCTAATGGGGAAGGCGTGGGAGGCGATGACGCCGATCGGGCCCTGGCTGACCACGGATTCAGGCCCGGTGGACGCCATGCGGCTGACCACCGACGTCGACGGCGAGCGGGTGCAGGACGGCCTCGGCGCCGACATGATCTTCGACCCCGCGACCGTCATCTCATATCTCAGCACCGTCATCACCCTGCAGCCAGGGGACATGATCTTCCTCGGAACCCCGCCCGGCATCGCGCTGGGACAGGAACCCGCGCCGTGGCTGCACCCCGGCCAGACTCTCACCACCGCAATCTCCGGCCTCGGCGAACTCCGCAATCTCTGCGTCGAGTCCCCGGCCCCCGCCACCTCAGATTGGACGATCCATGGGTGACCCCACCACCGCGAAGCCGATCTCACCTCTGGCCTTCGAGGACTTGAGCCTCGCATCGCAGGATCTGCTCCGCCCCCGCTACGAACGGTTGGGCTACCTGGGCGAGATCTTCGGCGTACTCGGCAATGATGACGCCGTCCTGCGCGCATTTGTCGGATTCGCTGACGCCTCGGCTTCCCCAGTTGACCAGGACGTCCGCGAAGTGGTCGCACTGGCCATCGCCGCCGCAACCGACGCAGAACCCGAACTGTTCCAGCATGAACGACGCGCCCTACGGTTGGGGTTCACCTCCGACGAGATCGCCGCGATCGAGACTCTTGACCCGGATCACTCGGACCTGCGCGCCGGAACGAGGGACGTCCTCGCCGCATCCGCAGCGGCTGCGCGCGGGGACTGGGCCGGCGCGCGGGCGGCACTCGCCAAACTGAGTACCGCTGCCGGTCCGAGCGTCGCAGCCGGCGTCCTCCTGCAGATCGGCTACTACCTCATGGCGACGTCGATGGGACACATCCTCGCTCTCACACCGCCGGTCACATCGATCTTCGGGGGACAGTCCGGTGACTAGCGTCATCGACATCGGAATCGGAGCACTCGTCGACGAGCTGCCGTCCGACCTCGTCATCACCGACCCCGATATCACCGCCAGCTACGCGCGCGACCAGTCAAGATTCACGTCTTGGAGTGTTCCCGCGGTAGTCCTCGCACCGCGCAGTACCGCGGAGGCATCCCTCTGTCTCACCGCGGCGCATCGACACTCTGTGCCGGTCGTGATCCGCGGCGCTGGATCCGGCCTAAGCGGGGGCGCAAACGGCGCGTCGGGGGCGGTAATGGTGAGCACTCATCGCCTAAAGACGATCGTCGACATCGACGCCGAAGCGCGGCTCGCCACCGTGCAGGCTGGCGTGGTGACCGCCGACCTCCGGGCCGCGGCGGGAGCCGTCGGGCTCCACTACCCGCCGGATCCGGGCAGCGTTGAGATGTGCACCATTGGCGGCAACATTGCGACGAATGCCGGCGGAATGTGCTGCGTGAAGTATGGCGTCACGCGCGACTACGTTGCCGCACTCACCGTGGTACTCGCCGACGGCACGATCATGCGAACCGGTCACACGACGCGAAAGGGTGTGGTCGGCTACGACACGACCGGACTCATCGTCGGATCGGAGGGGTCACTCTGCATGGTCGCCGAGGCTACGGTCCGATTGGTGCCGGCGCCGGCACCACCGACGACCGTCCTCGCGACCTTCGATGCTCTCGTCGCCGCGGGACGCGCCATCGTCGGAGTCCACCGCTCGGGTACGCCCTTCTCCATGGTGGAGATCCTCGACGGGACCACGGTACGCGCGGTCGAGCACCACACTGGCATGGATCTCGCGGGCGTGAATGCACTGCTGCTCATCCAGTACGAAGGCAACATGCCTCAATCGGCGCAGGACGAGTTGGCCGCGATTCTCTCGGCCAGTGGAGCCACCGATGTCGTGACCAGCTCGGACCCCCAAGAATCAGACATGCTCCTACAGACCCGCCGGATGGCACTCCCCGCACTCGAGGGGCTCGGCGACTGGCTGCTCGACGACGTCTGCGTGCCCGTACCGCGGATCGTCGAACTGATCGCAGCGATCGAACATATCGCGGACCGACGAGGCCTGACCATCGGTGTGTTCGGGCACGCGGGGGACGGAAACCTGCACCCAACGATCATTTTCGACGCCAGCGACGCGGAGGCCGCCGGCGCCGCTCACGCGGCGTTCGTCGACATCACCGACGCGGCTCTCGCCCTCGGTGGTACCGCATCAGGCGAACACGGCGTGGGGCGACTCAAACGCCCCTGGCTGATTCGCGAACTCGATCCGGCGGACCTCGCGCTCCAGCGCCGCCTCCGCGCCGCCTTCGACCCCGAAGGCATGCTCAGCCCCGCGGGTTGAGTCCGGCCAGCCCAACGAAGGAATCCCCATGAAGCACCGCCCCACCAATGCTGACGAGCTCCACCTCGGCTACTTCTTCCCTTCAGGAAAGACCAACTTCCTGTACTCGGACGAAGCGGCCCGCCGCACCCCGGAAATGACAAAGGCCAACCTGATCGCGCTCGCACAGGCGGCCGAGCACACCGGCTTCGACTCGCTGTTCATCGCTGACAACTGGTCAGGACACCAGCGAGCGGCGGAGCTAGCCGGGCATCAGTCACCCGCGTACCATGCACCGTTGCTCGCGATGGCCTTGCTCACCGCTACTGAGCACATTGGCGTGATCTCTACGTTCCACACGACTCACCACAAGCCCGCCCACGTCGCCCGCATGGGGGCGACACTGGACGCGTTCAGCGAGGGTCGTTGGGGCTGGAACGTCGTCACCGGTTTCAGCGCCGACGAGGCAGCGCTCTTCGGCGAGGAATTCGTCGAGCACGACAAACGCTACGACATGGCCAGCGAGTTCACCGACATCGTGATCCGCCTCTGGAACGAGATCGAGCCGATCGACGTCAACGGGGACTACTACCAGGTGCGCGGCCGGATCAAGAAGCCGCGCACAATGCAGGCGCCGACGCCCCTCCTCGTGAGTGCGGGCGCGTCTCCGGCTGGGACGGCGTTCGCCGCCAGGTTCTGTGACCAGCTCGTGACGCTCGCGTCCGACGAGGAGGCGCTGCGCGCCGTCGACGCCCGGCTTTCGGAGGCGACCGCCGCGACGGGCCGGACCGTCGCCACCTGTCCGTTCGCGATCGCACTGGTTCGCGACGAGGAGGGGCGAGCAGAGGAAGAGTGGGAACGGCTGCGTGCGTCGATTAATCCGGAGGCCACGAGGGAGATCGCCGCCGATGTGCTCGGTTCCATCGAGTCCTCTCGCGCTCAGTATGCGAAGATGGGCGACGAGCAGGCCACAATGGCCTTCGGTGGTGCTGGCTCCATGCTCAAGCTGATCGGCACCCCCGATCAGGTGGCCGAGAAACTCGTCTCCATCAAGAAGAACACAGCGGCGTCGAACATCCTGATCAACTTCCCACTGTGGAGCGCGCAGGAGATCGAGGGCTTCGCCCCGGTCGTCGACCGCCTCCGCGACGCCGGAATCTGGACACCTCCCGCGGCCCGCGACTACTCGTGGTGATGACATCGGAACGGTGAGCGGTCACCAGGATTGCGGACATAGTCAGACAGCCCGCGACCTGGTGACGCACGCCGCGCGAGTCGTCCAGGTGGTCCGCATCATCAACCGGTGGCGACTGATTCCGCGTGACCCGGATCGTCTTGAAGCCCACGTCGTCGTCCATGTCCAGGACGTTCGTGTACTTGTGGTGCACGTAGTTGTGGGTGTGCTTCCACAGGCGCGACGTGCCCGCGTGGTCCCACTCCCACGTCGTCGAATGCACCTCGGGATCGTTCATCCAATCCCACTGCCCGTGCATGACGTTGTGCCCGAGCTCCATGTTCTCGATGATCTTCGCAACGCCGAGGGTGGCCGCGGAACCCCACCAGAAGCCCCGCTTGTGCGCCCCCAGCAGCATCAGCCGGCCCGCTACCTCGAGCCCGCGCTGAGCGGCGATGGTGCGCTGCAGGTACTGCACGTCGGTCTCGCCGCGCACGGCCTCGATGTCGCGCCGGATCGCATCCAACTCCGCGCCGAGCGTTTCGACGTCGGCCTCCGTGAGGTGCGCGTACTCGGGGACCACCTCGCTACAAGACACGGTGACCCTCGCGGTCGACGAATTCATCGCACGCATGCACGAGGTCGAGGGATACAGCTCGGCGCTCCAAGCAGCGGAGACCAATCAACAGCGCCGAGCAGGCATCCCTGCGGTCGTGCCGGTATCCCCGGCATCTCCCGACGAGCGCGAACCTCCCCCCGAATGACCCTCTCAGGGCAGCTCAGTGCGACGCTCGACGGATCGGGACTGGGGCGCGAGGCCGGCAGACGTGGGGGATAGACCCATTCGGCGGCCAGTGAGCGAGGCCCATGCCCTGGTGCGCACAGTGATCGGCGGCCCCTGGACGCGGGCGGTCCGGACCAGGTGCGTCACAGTGGCCCGGCTGGATGTCGCCCGCAGCGGCCGCCGGGGGTCGGTGTGGGGCCGCCGCAGAACGTGCACCTGTTCTCGGATTCCTCTTCCGCCCAGTCGATACGCGCGTATGCCGCGTCGGCGACCGAGTCGGGCGTGTGGTCTGGCAGGTTGATGTAGAGGCGGAGCCCGTGGTGCTTCTCCTTGATCGCGGTCACTGTGTACTGCGGTTCGAGTTCGACAAGGTCCTGGTGGAGTTGCATGACGAGCGCGCACCAACCGGAGGGAATTCGAACTCGCGGGCGCCCCGGGAGGGTGTCGGCGAGTTCATCGGCGGCGGGTTGAGCCGCTGAGATCTGCGTGATGGGTGCTGACCGCACCACGTGACGGCGCTGCCAAGGGTCTGAACGTAAAGAGCACTGGAGTACGAACTGATCACCTACGCGGGGCCACTCAATAACCTCGCTGATCAGATAGTGGGTCGGGTGGTCGTCGAAACCGCGTTGAGTGTCCGGCCACGGTAGTGGCCGCCGTTCGTGTGTTCCCGCGTCCAGATCGAGGATGTGGATTGCGTCCTCGGTGTGGATCTTCCAGCGGCCTGTGCCTGAAGGGACGAGTTCGTTCATGTGCTTAGCCCCTCTCGTTGGAGACAAACGTGCGATCGGCGAGAATCCTCGGATCCTCATGGGGTCGCCTGAGCGTGGCAGACCGGGCGGGATTGGTCGACTTGCGGGGATCGAGTCGGGCTACGCGTCCGGATCGGTTCGGCGCCCTATTGCGTCGGAGAGAAGTTCGAGCTCGTTCATCACGTCCACTGCCGCCCAAACGCGGTCGCGTTTGGATTCGGAGATGACCTCGAGGATCCCGGCGTTGGTGAGCTTGTTCAGGGCTCGGTAGGTGGCTGTATCTGATGAGCCGGTGATCTCTTGCGCCGTGTCGGCGGCGAGTACGGGGCGTGCGAGTAGTGCGTCGATGAGCGACTCCTCCGACGAGCCGGATCGCGGGTTCGCGAGGGTGCGCCAGTATGCGGGCATCTGCTCGAGTTGGTCGGCGGCTTTGTCGGCTGTAGCGCAGGCCAGCATCGCAGCGTCTGCTACGTAGGTGACGAACGCTGCAGCATCGCCTCGGCGATACGCGCCGAGTGTGGCGAAGTAGGTGTCGGTGTCGGCGAGCATCACGGAGGCGAGGGGGACGGTGATCTTCCGGGTGAGGCCGCGCCGCCGGAGGATTGCGCTGATCAGTGCGCGGCCGATGCGGCCGTTGCCGTCGGTGTGGGGGTGGATGCTCTCGAACTGTGCGTGAGCGATCGCCGCCTGCGCGACGACGGGTACGTCGGTTCGCGCGACGAAGGCGATCAGGTCATCGATGAGGCCGAGCACCAGCTCCGGAGGTGGTGGCACGAACAGTGCGCCGCGCGGTGTGTAGTCGGACCCGCCGATCCAGTTCTGGACCGTGCGGAAGGTTCCGGCCGTGCGTGCCTCGGCGACGTTGCCTTCCATCAGCTGGCGGTGAGCGCTGAGCAGGTCGGCGGCGGTGATCGTTCCGGTGTCCGCTGCAGCGATCATCGTCGCGAGTGCCTGCACGGCCGCGAGCTGTGACTTCGCCTCGCTACCTGCTTTGACGCCGGCGATGGCGAGCCCGAGCTGTCGCCAGCCGGCGTTGACGTGCTCGATCTTGGATGAGGCCACGGATTCGCTTCGCTTCGCAGGAGGAAGTCACCGAGCGGAGCGAGCGCCTCTCCTCGGCCGACATCGAGCCGCGTAATCGCGATGGTCGCGTTTTCGCAGGCCAGCAGTACGGCGGAGTCTGCCGCGAAAGTCTCAGCGGCGATGAGCGGAGGTATCGCGGTGGTGACCTGCGTGAACAGGCGATCCTCACGATTGCCTGCGCGGTTCGCTGAGACCCATGGTCGAACCTCGAAGCTGTGCGCCGGCCACATGGGTAGCCCCTCCCGTGGTGTCTTCAGTTGGGCAAAGTTGACTACGGCCAGCTGTGTCGAATGTTAGTACAGTGAAGCTGGATTAATGCAGGTCAGAGGTCACGAACTGCGTTGCGTGCGGCGGTCCGCTGGACCGTGAGGGCGGTTCTAAGGTTGACGCGACCGAGTCGTGGCGAACTTTGAGGAGGTCAAGTGGGGCTACGGGGCTTCTTGCTCCCAGATGTCGTCGCCTCGATGGTTTGCGTCGAGTTTGACGACACGCCCTAGGCTCGCACGGGACTTATGTGATGCCTGTCACAAGATCTTTTGTGGGGCCAATTGCGAATCATCCCATCGGCACTCATGCCGCCTGGCCTGCCGACATGAAACTTGTGTGACTGCAGTTGTTACCACCCATGACAAGGATTTCTGAAAAGTCGATCTTCGCGGTCAGAAGTGCTGTGATTGGCAGGTCAGTTTAGGCGCGGAGCTCGAAGTACTGTTTGTTCCGCGCGCCCGGGGAGATCCGGGAGCACCCGGGAGAAGGTTTGTATGGCTATCCAGCGCGAGAAGGCCAAGCGTGTCCGGGTGGAACTGCAGCTGGACCCCGATGTCGCTGAGCGGCTTCGGTCGATTGCTGCAGATGAGCAACGGAATGTCTCGGTCGTGGCGCAGCGGCTACTAGTGGCGGCCATCGATGCCGATGAGCGGGAGAAGGAGTGATCAGCAGGAAGAGATAGTGCGGTAGCGACATGCGCCACAGGCGCTGACATACCGGAAGCCCCGGGCTGGTACCCCAGGGCCTCCGGAGCGGACTGGATCCGCAGATGATCACATTTTCGATCCTCATAAGGAGGACCATGTTTATTTCAACGTACCCAGGTACGACTGTCAAGCGCTGCGCGCGGTGTGTCGGGTGGGTGATGCCCTGATGGTTCGCTACAAGGCGCACCGCGCGCAGCTGGCGCTGCCCGGTATTGCACCAGAGCCGGACGACCTGCCCGATTCGGTAGTCGGACCGCGCACCATCGGTCGATTCACCGGAGACCCGCGGGGATGGGTGCCCGCCGGACAGGAGGAGAGGTTCGAGCGGCTGTCGAAGGCGACGAGCACGGTGGGGAACCCGGATCTCCGGGAGTCGGCAGCGAGGATTGGCGCTGCCCTGGTGTGTCGGCTCAAGGAGGGTACTGAGGCGAACGATATGTCGCATGTCCAGCACGTCATCAGGTTCATCGCTGGGTATGTCGAGCCGCCTCTGCCGATCGACGTCCAGTCAGTGTTCCGTCGGTCAGTGGTGGACGGATATATCAATCACCTGATCGCAACGGGACGCGAGCGGGGCGCCCGGCAGAACCAGTATCTCTACTACGCAGTCGGCCGGCTGGTCCATCCCCGTGAGTACCCGTTGTCAAGGGCGGCGAGCAAGAAGCCGAAACGCCGTACTGCGGCACCGGCGAGCGACACGTTGATCGCGGACTGGTATCGCACCGCCGCATCCCTGTCGGGCGAACAACAGCGGCGCGCGTACGTGAGCCTGGATCTGGCCCTTGGTGCGGGGGTTCGTCAGGGTGAGCTGTCGCGAGTTCGGGGCACGTCGATTTCGTCGACGACCTACTTCGGCCGTGAGCATGCTGTGGTGACCCTTCCCAACCGTGCGGGCGGAGTGCGCCATGTACCTGTGGTTGACGTCGCGCGTTCGGAACGAATCTTGCAGCGTGCCAAAGAGGTGGGTGACGCGAGCATGATGACTCCCGGCATCGGTCCCACGGACCGCAACTTCGGCAATCGTCTCAACGAGTACCTTCGCAGGCACGGGCACACGTCGATCGACTTGCTCGCTGCACGGGAGCGATGGATACACGACCTCGCGAAGACGGTCCCAGCGTGCCTCATGGTCCAACTCGCCGACGTGAGCACGTTCGCATCGATCAAGGACCACCGGCCGTCGTTTCCGATCTACGGTATCCGCGCCACGTTGGTCGCTCTCGATGGACGGGGGGTGCCAGCGTGATCAGCACCTTCCGTCCTACGCTCACGGTGTCGGAGTCGCTGTTCGCCGAGGCGGTCGGAGTGATCGATCGATCCGGCGCTGACCGTCTGATCGATGAGATCCATCAGCAGTCGGTTGGGCCCGGAGGTCGACGAGCTGCCGGAGTCCGGTACACGATTCGAGCAGTGCTGGTATCGGCACTGCTATGCGTGATGCTCAAACGTCCTCCCACGGTTGCTGGCATTCTCCAATTGATCAGTGACTTCACCCCGAAGCAGCTGGCTGAAGTCGGCATGGACGGGCAGGATCTCGATCCTGTTCGGACCAGTTCGCGTACCGAGTACGCCCGGCTCCATGCATTCCTCGCCAGGAGGCTGGCGCCGATCGACCCCGACCCGGACTTGCCAGCACGGCGCATCACCAACGAAGAGCATCAGCAGATCGTCCGCAGGCGGAGTCGCGAACAGAAACAGGCATCGCATCACGCAGCCGAGCTGCTCTCGAAGGTGGCCAACAGCCTGGTGGCTGGCTCAGTCCTGGACCGCGCACCCGAGGGATGCGCAGGCGATCTCGTCGTGGACGAGTCGATCTTCGACCTCGCCACGAACATGACCGGCCTGGGCGTCGCGAGCGATAAGCGGCGTGGTGCCACTCCTTTCGCCAAGCCGTATGGGCGTGACCGCAGTAACAAGGTCCGCACCGACGGTCAGAAGGCTGCTCTCACGAAGAGCGGAGTAGGTATTGGCCTCACAGCGCTCACGCGGATCGGTGAACCCAACCGTATGCACGGCGTAGCTCCCGTCATCATCGGCATCGACGTACACCCCCCGACATCCGGGGACGCTGGCGCGGTCCTCCGGGCGCTGGCACATGCGAAGGAGAACGGACTGACTGCGCGCAAGGACGGCACCCGAACGCGCTGGCCCTATCTCACCGTCGACATGGGATACAACTCCAAGCGAGGCTTCGCCGACTCGATGGTGCGCGAACAGTACGCATACGTGGGGCGGTACCCAAAGCACTGGATCATGATTCATGACAGCCTGCCCGCCACTGAAGGCGGCCGGAAACCCGGGCCAATCATGGTCGCAGGGGACTTTTACTGCCCTGCGATAACCGACATTGCAGAGAAGGTCACGGTGCCGCCAGGGCGAGAGATGTTGGCGTCGAAGCCGCCCGGATTCGCAGACCACGACCGCCGCCTGCAACGGACTCTCCCGCTTCTCATGGGAAGGAACTCGCGGCCAGTTCACGGTGTGATGCAGCGGGGCCAGCCGTCCGACATTCGCCCGAAAGCGCCCGAGCTCGTCAAGACGCAGCTCGTTTGCCCGGCGGCGTTCGGCCGCGTTCGTTGTCCGCTCCGACCGGAGTCGATGGATATCCACGGAGATGTCCCCACGCTCGAACCAACGTGGACAGCGGACCAGTACTCGTGCTGCGACAGCCCAGCAATAACCGTCGGGCTGTCTCCGGATCAGCTCAGGATGGCCCAGTTCGGGCTAACACCAGGTTCGTGGGAGCACATGGTCTACTTCGAAGCCGCTCGAGCGCTCACCGAGCAAAGGTTCAGCATCCTCAAGTCGAGATCGGTAACCGGACTCTCAGACCTGACGTCGGGGCCGCGACGACAACCGATGATCGCGATCACACTCGCACTCGCAGTCGTAGTGGCCAACCTCTCGGCGCAGCGAAGCCACGCTGAGAGACGACCGCGCGGCGAGTCCATCAACCGCCGGATGCGACAACTCCAGGCAGACCTCGGATACCCACCGACCAGAACACCACCGCGCACGTAGATAGTTACCTGAGTGGCCGGCCCAACCAAGTTGGGCCGGCCACTCGTCGTATGACCGTAGACAAAGTAATCGTGGGAAATCTGACCCCCACCAGAAGGCAAGGAGCCAGCTCGCCCGCTCCCGCGCGAAGGGCCAACCGCACCACCGCGACCGCGGGTCGAACTCGCGGCCCCCAAGATGCCCCACAGCTCCCGCTACAGGTACTCCAGGTCGGAGTCCGGCCGCGAAGTAATCGTTGGAATTTCGGCACTTAATCGTTGGAAATCCATCCCGGAATGTGCGATTCACGTGCATTCGAGAACCGCTCACAAGCTGTGTGGGCTGGAAGCCCAACGATAGAAGGCCGGAGACCCGCTGGGTTTCCGGCCTTTTGCGTTGTTGTCGCAATATCAGGGGCACGTGCCCGCCGCACCAGGCGGGCGCAGTGTTTCCTATGATTTCGGGCAACGAGGGGGAAGAGATGCCTGATTCGTCCCTAGGCGACGAGGATGCCGACCGGCCTGAGACGCCGCGAGGCCGGGGTTCTGTGCGGTGGCAAGAGCCGGGTACCACCACGCCGCGGCCCCCTACCGTCGCCGAGTCGCGGGCCCGCGACAAAGCACGCCGGACCCGCGAGGCCGAGCGCCGGCTCGCTGAGGTCCAGGCCCAGAAGGCAGAGGAACGGCGTCGGACCCGCAACCACGTTCTGATGGGTTCCGTGGTTGTCGCGGGTATCGCCGCGGTCGTGGCTGTGGGCTACGCGGTGATCGATCGAGATAACGAGGTCGAGGCGACGTGTGTCCAGGATGGTTCCAATGTCGTCGCGCCGGAGGAGTACTGCGAGCGCGGTACTGCGTCTTCGTCGGGCGGCGGCGTCTTCATCTACGCCGGATCGCCCTATCGGTATTACTACGGTGGACGGAATCAAGGCATTGGAACCATTGCATCCGGCGGCAATCTTGAGCTGCCCAGGGGCACGCGGGCCAAGACCAGCTCGGGTACCACTCTGACCAAATCTGATGGCTCGGGCAGTGTTTCACGGTCTCCATCGGTATCGCGAGGCGGTTTCGGGTCCAGCAGCTCGGGAAGTTCGGGGAGCTGATGCGGCGTCAGCACGCGCGGCCCCGCCCTGGTTGGGAAGAAACCGTTGCCTCCCAGGGAATGTGTTACGGCACGCCCGCGCGGTCGGCGGATGGTAGCGATCGTCCCTATTGGGACGAGTCGGTCCACTATGTCTTCGACATGGACGAGGTGCTTTCCCTAGAAGCCACCGTGGAAGTGCTGCACTCCATGTGCCTGGACGCAGTCGAGCATGTGGTCCTCACCGGGCGCTACCGAGACTTCGGGGTGCCGGACTGGGCCTGGGAGCACATCGAAAAGTCTTGGCGCCGCAGAGATCCGCATCTGTACGGGCGCTTCGACCTCCGATATGACGGACGGCGGCCACCGGTCCTGCTCGAGTACAACGCCGATACCCCTACCTCGCTGCTGGAGGCGTCAATCCTGCAGTGGCACTGGAAAACGGATGTGTTCCCCGAGGACGACCAGTGGAACTCGCTGCATGAACAGCTGGTGGCGCGCTGGACGCAGATCAGCAAGCAACTGGCCGGTACGGAAACACATTTCACATGGTCATCGGCGGACCAGACCGGTGAGGACAACGTGACCCTGGCCTACCTGCAGGAGTGCGCGGCCGAGGCCGGGATCAACACGGTGGGCCTGCCGATCGAGGATATCGGTTGGGATCACGATCTCAATCGTCTCGTGGATCTGGAAGAGGCCCCGATCGAGTCGATCTTCAAGTTGTATCCGTGGGAGTGGATCCTCGACGACGACTTCGGCCGCCACGCCCTGGACCTGCTGCCCGAGACTCTGTGGATCGAACCGCTGTGGAAAACGCTCTTAAGCAACAAGGCGATCCTGGCGATTCTGTGGGAGATGTACCCCGGCCACCCGAATCTGTTGCCGGCCTATCTCGATAACCCACACGAGCTGACCGAGTACGTCCGTAAGCCGAAACTGGGTCGCGAAGGGGCCAACATCACCGTGGTGGGTGCGGGCTACGAGACGGCCACCGGCGGTGTCTACGGTGAAGAAGGCTACGTCTACCAGCTGCTCGACCCGCTGCCGGAGTTCGACGGCATGAGGCCCGTTCTCGGTGCCTGGATTGTCGGCGACGAATCGGCGGGGCTGGGGATCCGGGAGACGGCAGGCCTGATCACCGACGACGGCGCCGCGTTCATTCCGCACCGGATTCCAGCTCAATAGGGACACTGAATACCAGAGAATGGGGATCGTAACCGTGAACGCAGCAGGGTACTGGTCGATCGTCGCGCACGGGGCGGCAGCAATATGGCTCTACGCGGCAGTCGGTTTCGTGCTGATGGTGATCGGATTCTTTGTGCTGGACTGGACAACACCCGGTCCGCTGCGGCAGATGGTCCGTGTGGGTCTGCCCAATGCCGCCGTGATCACCGCGGCGGGACTCCTCTCGCAGGCGTTTGTGATCGTGCTTGCCATCTACACCGCGTCGGGCAACATCGCCGAAGGGCTGCTACGCACCCTGGTGTTTGGACTTATCGGCATCGCCGCCCAGACGATCTGCATCAGGCTGATCGAGTGGGTGGTGGGCCTTGATGTTGGAGATCTGCTGGCGCACAAGAGGTTCGCCCCAGCCACGCTCGTTGTCGCTGCTGCCTATGTGGCCGTCGGCCTGGTTATCGCCGCTGCGATCCTGTAATCCGACTCGTATGGGTAGGCGGCGGCGCGCGGCCATGAGTTATCGCGCCGTGTCGACCCACTCCATGTAAGCCGACCCGCCAACCGGATTCCCTTGGTATTCACCGGTATAGCTGTATGCGCCGACATAGCTACGGCCATGGCCGTAGCGCAGGGGTGAGTCGACGAGCCCGTCGATGGCAAGCACGAGGTGCCCGTGGTCGTCGCGGACGGTCCAGCCCAGGCGGTGTGGGACGCGCATAGGGCGCCCTTGCTCGTCGATGGTCGGCTGCTCGCGGTATTCGGGGACGTTCATCCGGACATCCGTGTACACCTCGGTGGACTTGCCGAGGACGCGCACGTGCGCCAGCCGGCAGGCGACGGCATCACGGGCACGGACATCGGTGAGCAGCACCTGGGTTCCGTTACCGAGATCGATGATCTGATAGGTCAAGAAGTCGACGGGCAGTTTGAGCTGGCTCGGCAGCGGCCGCCGCGTGAGCGACTGGTGGCTGAGGAACCGCGCGTATTCGAAGGTGCCCAATCCGCTGATCGCCGTGGCGCCCGCCGCATTGGCGATCACACCGGTGTACTCGGCGAGCAGGCTCAGGTGGTCGTAGATCGGAGTCTTGACGAAGTAGGACACCTGGTCGGTGACGGTCAGCTCGATATCAGCCGAAAAGTGTTGGTAACGACCGCGAACGGTGACGCGCGGGGGGTCGACCTGGATCTGTAGATCTTCGCCCCAACACAGCACGCTTCCGTCGTTCGCGAAGTGGCAGCCGTGCTGAGAGTCGTAGGCTCGGTAATGGTGGTGATCGGTGGCTGCGGTCGAGGAAAGGACGGTGGCGGTGTGCCGGGCATCGGTAGCGGTCAGGTAGTCGTTGTCGAACAATTCCGCGCCGATCGCACCGATCAGGGTCATGGTGTTTAGGTACCGGTGCGGTGAGTCCAGGTTCGGAATGAAGACGCCGTAATGGGTGGCTGTCCACGGGCCGCCGTTGGCGTGCGGTCGCAGGATGGCCGGTCATCGATTCCGTCCGTTAGCCGTCGCGGCATGCTTAGTCGGTCTGGCGGGCTTGGGTGGCAGAACACGGGGTCCCACGTCGCAGCTCTCGCAGCGTGACCAGACACCGCTGTCGAGCCGCGCCTGCAGTACCCCGGCGTACGCCCCTTCGGCACCGGGGTCGACGTCGTCGGCCCACTCGTAGATCGAAGTCATGTAGCCGCCTCTCCGCGCTGCGGCGACGTCCGTCGTCGGGAATTGACCGACCGGTAATATATGACGAAGTGACCGTACGGTCAATCCCTTGGCGGATGAGAAACGCCAGTGCGGGCGACATGAGCCAATACTGTGCGCGGGCTCCGATACCGTCATACGCATGCAATCCCTCCGGACCGGCAGTAAGGGAATGCCTCGTCAGGAACGGGAGCAATAGATCTTGACCGCCGCCGCCATTGAGTTCGGAGAATCGACCTTTGCGGCGTCGAGCATGAACGGGGTCGCGGCGCGCGCCGGGGTGTCCAAGGCGCTCGTGCTGGCCTATTTCGGGTCTAAAGAGGATCTCTATGTCGCGTGTGTCGAACGTGCTGGGGAGCGACTGGCCACTGCGATCGGCGATGCGTTGGCAGGATCGCCGACGCGTGCGGAGGCTGCGGAGGTGGTGCCGACGGCAATCTTCACCACGCTCGAGAATCAGCGCAGCGACTGGCCGGTCCTTTACGACAGGACGGTGCCGAGCGGGCGGGCCCGGGATGCTGCCCGGCGACAGCAGACCATTCTGCGTGAACAGGCCGCCGCCGCGGTGACCAGAACGCTTGGGGCTGGGGGGCTCAGCGATGACGACGACCTTTCGGCGGCGACGCTCGTCTGGGAAAACATGGTCTCGGCGTTGGTGCAGTGGTGGCGGCGCCACCCTGAGCGTTCCGCTGATGAGATGGCCGGACGCGCGCGGAGGGTTCTCATGGCGTTGTCCGACCGCGCTGCCGACGAACTTTGATCACGCGACCCCGGCCAATTGGATGTTGCTGGTGATCTGCGCCACAATCGCATGAGAGCGTCGGGGGCTTATGTCGGTGGCACATTGTTCAGACTTCTCTGACGAAGAGCTCAGTAAGCGCAGGTCACGCTCGGCTTCGCTCCTGGAGGGCAAGAAGAGCGTCGAGGCTAGCAACCTAGAAATCTAGTTTTAAAACAGCTCAAAGGCTGAGGTATGACCTCAAGCGAACTATCGACAGCACTATTAGGTAATGCTAACTTCGCCTGATGCGGTCGCTGATTCGCGAGGCTAGATGATCACCAATGATCAGTACAGCTACTTCATGCCACGCGCCGTACCGGGTGCTCACCGGCTGTGGTCTGTTCGAGCATGGCCCGACCGTATATTCGCTCGTCACTAAGCGCACTGCTCAAGGAAGGGAATGCCCACGATGAATCTCAACGTCGTTCCGGAAGGTCTGCTCGTCACGAGTGCGGCCGTGGAGGCACTGACTGCGCGGTTGGCAGCCGCTCATGCCGCGGCCGCACCGGTGATCGGTGCCGTGGTTCCGCCCGCGGCCGACCCGGTGTCGTTGGAGACCGCTGCCGGCTTCAGCGCCCGCGGAATTGAGCACACCGGTGTGGCCGTCCAGGCTGTCGAGGAATTGGGGCGCGCCGGGCTGGGCGTCTCGGAGTCCGCGGCCAGTTACACCACCGGAGACATGCAGGCCGCGGCAACGTACATGATCGCGCGAGGCTAGTTCCGGTGTCGGCTCCGATTTGGATGGCTTCACCCCCGGAGGTGCATTCGGCGCTGTTGAGCGCCGGGCCCGGGCCGGGACCACTGTTGGCGGCTGCCGCCCAGTGGCAGGCGCTCTCGGCGCAATACACTACTGCGGCAACGGAATTGACGCAGCTGCTGGCGGCCACCAGCGCCGGATCCTGGCAGGGGCCCAGTGCTACCCAGTATGTCGCCAGCCACACCCCTTATCTGGCCTGGCTGACCCAGCAGAGCGCGATGAGCGCTACCAATGCGGTATTGCAGGAGACTGCCGCGGCTGGCTACACCACGGCGCTGGCCGCCATGCCCACGCTGGCCGAGCTGGCCGCCAACCACATGATCCACGGTGTGCTGCTGGCCACGAATTTCTTTGGTATCAACATGATTCCGATCGCGTTGAATGAGGCCGATTACATCCGGATGTGGGTCCAGGCCGCCACCACCATGAGCGTGTATCAAGGTGTTTCGAGCACGGCTCTGGCCGCGACGGCGCCGTCGCAGCCTTCGCCGATGATCATGGCGCCGGGCGGCGAAATGTCTCGCATGTCCGCGGACATGATGTTGATGTCTGCGCAGCCGCAAGCCCTCGAATCCGGTACCGCACTGGATAACAGCAACAACATGATCGATCAGCTCATGCGGTTCATGACCAATCCGCTGGGCACGCTCCAGGACATGATCGAAGACTTCATGAGGAACCCGATCGCCGCGCTGATCGCGTGGTTCCCGTTGTTGTTCTTCATCGCCTACGAAGCGTTCTTCATTCCCTTCGGGTTCACGTTCTGGGGCGTCTTGCTGTCCGCGCCTGCGTGGTTGCCGATTGTGCTGGGGCTCGCGCTGTCGGCGCTGGCCCCGCCCGCGGGGGTCGAAGAGCCCGGCGACCAGGATGAGCCTGGCCGTGAGCCCGCGCGAGTCGAGCGCAGAAACCCGCATCAGGATCTGCAACTCGCGCAGGTTCCTTCGGGGCAGTCGATGTCCGGCGGTTCGTCTTCGGCTCCGACCACCCCGAGTAGCCCGGCGTCCTCACCGGCGGCATCGGCGCCCGCGACTCCGGCGTACATGGTGTACGCGGTGCGTGAGGATCCGCCCGCGGCACGGTTTGGGCCGACGTTGAATGAGGGTGCCGGTGCCAAGGCGCCGGCGGCCGGGATTTCGGCGGCTGCCGCGGCGGCCGCCTCGGCGCGTTCCCGGGCCCGGCGCAAGCGAGCGGCCCGGATCAAGGATCCGGCCCCGCAGTTCATGGACATGAATTCGACGG
>NZ_MAEV01000042.1:0-21367 GCF_002013385.1 Mycobacterium sp. D16R24
GTCTGGCATGTCTAAGGCCAGTTTGTACCGGTGGTTTCCTAGTAAGACCGATCTGACACTCGCAGTCCTCGACCGTCGAGACGAAAACTTCTGGAGCACTTGGGATCGCATCGCCCGGCGATCATACAGACCCGGTCGAGGAACTCCTCGCGCAAGTCGCTTGGATTCAAGATCTAGCAACCAGTGCCAGTTACCGTGGATGCGCGTTCGTCAACACCGCTGCCGAGTTCGACAGCGATTCCTATCAGGAAATCCGACAACGCTGCTCAAGCCACGAAGAGGAACTTCGAAAGCGGCTGCGGACCTTGACGAGCCTAGCCCAAGGGGGCGAACGCACTGGCCGATCAACTCCACGTGGTCATAGTTGGCGCCTTTGTACTTGGCGGGCTCTACGACGAAGGTTCTCCAGCCGCGGCGCTTGAGTCTGTCGCCAGGTTGGCTATCGACCGAGCCCTCATCAGACATTGAATGTTCCGAGCTCGTCCACGTCGGGCCAGAAGGTGGGATGCCGCCAGGTGTATGCGTACGGCCAAACAGACTCCGGTTGGTGGGGCGGCGACGCGGGTGTCGCCGCCGCTCACCACTACCGTGAGTCTGACTGGAGGTGAGTCAGATTAGTCCGATCAGACGTCGATGAGCTCGTCGGCGTGCTCGGTATCGATGCTTGTGTTGAAGCCGGCGTGCGATCCAATGAGGATTGGTTGCTGTCCCACGTACTCCTGCACGACCGAGGCGTTCATTGAAGCCATGAGGGCGGCATCCTGCATTGCGAATGTGTACGGCTGCTGCGAGCTGGAGCCGTTGGTGTGCAGCGCCCACGCCGGTGCGGTCAGAACGAGATCTCCTGCGCCCCATCGGATCGTTTGGCCCTCGACCACCGTCTGCCAGTCGCCGGCGAAAGCGTAGTTGATCGCCGCCATGCTGTGCCGGTGCGAGCGCGCCATGCGGTACTTGCCCTCGACCCAGGTGGGGTCATAGCCGCCGGAGATGAACGCGGTCAGAGTGTTCGTGCTTCCATTGACTCGACCGGTTGACTCGTCCCACAGCAGGGCGATGATCGCTGAGCGATAGTCGGGGCCGGACTTGTCAAGACCGTCGAGGTAGGCCTTGACCTCGTCCCATTTCCAGCACTTGGGATGATGCCGAATCACCTCGGGATCCATCAGGCCTGCATAGGTCTTGAGAGCGCCGCCTCCAGACGGCATCGGGTAGGCGTAGTCGGCGAGAGATTCCCGAACGTGCTCTACCCCGTCCGCGGCCGCTCGGTAGCCGTCGTTGACGTAGTGTGCTGCCAAATACTCCAGCAAGGGTTCGTCGCTAAACACCAGTCTCACGAAAGGCTCACTGCCGCTGGCCTCGTATTGACGGGCAGTGAGATTGGGTACGGTCCAGGTGTCGTGTTTCGACACGTCGAATCGAACTCCATCGACCTCTGCGATCCCCGCGCCGCCGATGCACAGCTCGACACACGAGCTGCTTCGCGTGACGTGCGGCGTGCGCTCGCCGGGGAGGACGACTTCGATCGCCGCGCGGATCGTTGGTGTGAGACCCCGGAACTTTGAGCTCGGGTGAACAACCAGCGAACGTCGGACACCGTCGCTAGGGGTAGGAAGCCCCGCGAGACGGGCGATCTCGGCTTCGATCTGCTCCCGTGGCACCTTCAGTGCTGGCCAGACGGCCGTCGTCGCCTCCGCAACGCCCGTCTGGTCGAGAAATTTCGCGTGCACCTCGGACATATCGCCTCGGTCCTTCCGTTCGTATGACAGTTGATCGCTACCGACACGAGTGTGTCGCAGATCTCACTCTAGAACCCGACAGGCGGGATTCGCAACCCGGTGCGCGGGATGAACTCCTGCAGAAATCTAAGCCAGCCCGTCTGGTGGATTGTGCATCCCGTTGAGCGGACTGTCTGTATTGTGATCGGCATCACGCCACCGAATGGAGGGAGCACATCATCAGTACTCAGAGCGTCGGCACGGCTGATCGCGTGGCCCAGCAACTCGCGGAGGGGCGAGTCGTCGTCGTCACGGATGCCCACGCAGCCGCCGACTGTCCCCAAGCAGTTCTCGTGTGTTCGGCGAGCTACGTCACCGCGGTCACTGCCGCCTTCCTTGTCCGCTATTCCTCGGGGTATCTCGAGGTGGCACTGCCGAACACGGAGTGCGTCCGTCTGGGTCTGAGTTCAATGTCTGGTGTTGCCGTCGCGGCGCAGAACGGGACTGGATACACCGTGACGGTTGATGCTGCTTCGGGCATCGGCACCGGCATCTCCGCCGGGGATCGCGCCACGACGATGAGGCGTTTGGCGGATCCAGCGTCGACCGCGGCGTCGTTCACGCGCCCGGGTCACGTCCAGCCGCGCGTCACGGGAGCTGGTGGATCTCGTTCGCGCCCCGACTATGCACACGCTGCGGTGGACCTTGCTGGAATCGCCCAGCTGTCGCCAGTATGTGGGATAGGGCACCTTGTCAGCGCCGACAACCCGCATGAGCTCGCCGATGCTGCGGAAGCTCAACGGTTCGCGAGCCACCACGGGCTCAGCGTCGTCGATGTCCGCGACGTCGCCGAATGCATGGCGGAACGCACGCAAATCAGTGTTGGGCCGGCGTTCTCCCTAACTACGCGACATGGCGACTTCAACGCCGTCACATACAGCTTGCTCGGGCAACCCGACGAGTACACGGTGCTGTCATTCGGAGCGGGGCCCTCTGCAGGGGGCTGCCCGTACATCCATCATGCATGCCTTGGGCAACTACTGCTGGCAGAGCGCTGCGACTGCGCGGACCGGCTCGATCGGGCCATGGCGGCCATCGTCGAGGTCGGGCACGGCACCGTCGTGCTGGTACGCCATCTGCTGGCGCCAAACAGCTGTGTTGCTCCGCGGACGGCTGGTGCCGACGACGCTGTGCGGGAAGCAATCTCGACGGCTCGCCGACTCCTCTCCCAGCTGCCCCTTATCGATCCTGACTATCCCACCCATGACCTCGAGCCCCGCACTGCGATGATCGCCTAACCGAAGGTACTGAATTGAAAGCCCTGAACACGAACCCGGACGAACTGAGTCTCACCTACTTCTTCCCCACGGGTCAGACGGACCACATCTGGTCGGACGAAGCTGCGCGTACGACACCGACGCTATCGAAGCAGGTGTTTCTCGACATGGCACGGAGCGCGGAAGAGACCGGCTTCGATGCGCTATTCATCGCTGATAGTTGGTCAGGACATCAGCGTGCCGCCGAACGCGCAGGGCATCAGTCGCCGAAGTTCCATGCGCCGCTGCTCGCTATGGGCTTGTTTGCGGTGACTGATCACATCGGAGTGATCACGACGCTGCACACCACACACCATAAGCCCGCGCACGCCGCGCGAATGGGCGCCACACTCGACGCCTTTAGTGGCGGCCGCTGGGGTTGGAACGTCGTGACAGGGTTCGGCGACCCTGAGGCGCGCTTGTTCGGTGATGAGAACCTGGTTGAGCATGACCGCCGCTACGCCATGGCGGGCGAGTTCGTCGAGGTTGTCAAGCGTCTCTGGGCGGACGAGGAAGCTGTGGACTTCGAGGGCGACTATTACCGCGTTGACGGCCGAATCAAGGCGCCCCGCCCGCTCCAGCGTCCACACCCACTCCTCGTGAGCGCTGGCGGGTCACCGGCTGGTATGGCCTTTGCCGCTCGACATTGCGACCAACTCGTCGTTGCCGGCAACAGCCTAGACAAGGTGCGAGAGACCGGACATCGCGTCGAATCCGTACTTGAGAGCGTCGGGCGTGCAGCTCCGCTAGGTACGACTCCGTTCGCCATAGTCATTGTTCGCGAGGAAGAGGGCGAGGCTGAGGAGACCTACGAACGGCTCACGAGGTCGCTCAACGAGGACGCAACGATGGAGTTGGCCGCCGATATCCTGGGCGGAATCGACTCTGTTCGCGCGCTGTTCGAGGAACAAGGGTCTGAGGCAGCTGCGCGGGCGTGGGGCAGTGGTCAGGGGATACTCAAGATTTTCGGCACCAGCGAGCAGGTGGCAAGGCAACTGATCGCTCTCAAACAGCACACCGCCACATCGAACGTGCTCGTCAACTTCCCGTTGTGGAATCCAGCCGAGGTTCGGGCCTTCGCGCCCGTGCTCGATCACTTGCGAGAAGAAGGGATCTGGAGCCCGCCCAGCGAGCGGAACTACTCCTGGTGATCGAGCGGGTGGACGGCATCGTGCGCGGAAACTCGGGGGCGCGGTCGTTGACGGGTCCGGAATGATCGGCCTCTCGCGCACGGTTCTCACGCGGTAAGAGCAGTCGCGGACTCGTCCAAAAGGCTGCGCCGCCGCCGGTTATTCGCTTCGAAGGGCCGATGAGGCGGCAAGTACCCACGTGAGCTCAATGATCGTCTCAGTCTCGTCGAGTGAGCACTCGGTGAGTTCCTCGAACCGGCTCAGCCGGTATCGGAGGGTGTTCCTGTGGACGGGGATGCTGGCCGCTGCTCGCGCAGCGTTCCGGTCGTGATTGAGCCAGGCCTGAAGCGCCTCGATGATGAGCTCTCCGAACGCGCCATGCTCGCGCAAGGGAACTAGATATCGACGGTCGAGGAACGCGTTGAGGGCGTATTGCGCCGGCACCGCGACCCGCCAGCTGACCGATTCGAGGCTGTGTACGCCAGCCGTTGAGCCGACGGCGGCGAGGATGTCCCGCGCGATGACGTACGAGCTGTTGAGGGAACTGAGTGGTCGTGGCGGACCAACCGCGACAGGCATTCGTGACGATCCGGGTGGCGACGTGGTGAATCCGATGAGGCCGCCCGCGCCGGGAACTAGCATCGTTACCGATTCGCTGGCACCGGCGTTCGCCGTGCAGTCGTCAATCAGCCGAGTCGCGATGCCCTCTAACGCGTATTGCGGGACGGCAGCGACACAGATTACGTGCACGAGTGCGTCGTGATCGATGTGGAATTCGGCGCATCCAAGCCAAATATCGTGCACGGGAAGGCTGCCCGCGAGGAGGCCAGTCACCCACCGCCTACGACGTTGTTGTTCGAGCTTCGGCTGTCCGAGTGTTACATAGCGGCGGTACGTTTCGGTCGCCTGGTTGGAGAACGAGTCACTCAATCCCCACAGCAGTTGTGAGAGCTCGAGTACCGTGCCGACCGCAACGCCATGCGCGGGGGCACGATCGGCGATCCAGTGCTGGATCCCCGTGATGACGGAGCGGAATCCAGCCATGACATCGTGAAAGTCCGCACCTTGCAGTAGCTTCTCGAGAGTCGCGTGATCGGCCCCGACAATCTCGCCGCTTGGCGGTTCGCTGCCCCGGATCAAGACCGGGGCAGCGAACCGCAGGATCCGTTCGACACAGGCGGTGATCGACTCGTCGGACACCGACCGGTACGCAGGCACCTCGGCACGCAGGCGGTGGGCGCTCCCGCGGAGGAACGACTCACTTGAAACGAGGTCGTCGAGCAAAGCGACCACTCCACGGAATGACGTTTCCGCAGCCACCGCGGTAGCGCCTGGTTGCTCCTTACAGAGGATCCTTGTCATCATCGGACCGTTGGAGGACGGCCACGCGACGAGTCTGGCGTCGAGAAAATCGTCGGTCGAGGCTCGCTATCCGTTGTCTTCAAGACGCGATCGCTGAGGTCGTTCATGTCGCTGCGCTCGTACATCTCGCCAAGTCCCCGAAGTACTCCGAGCCGCAGGCCGAAGTGCCCGGCCGAACCCAAGATGCAGATCATGGCGGTTGCTCCCTTCGTGAGCCGGGAACAAGTAGTTGCGGCTCAGACATAGCGCTTCGGTCGACGAGACTTCGCGAAACTCACAAGGATGGTTCTCCATGCTGCGGCTCTTGCTGCTCGTCTAGAGCGACCTTCCGATGAGCTCCTTCATGATCTCGCTGGTTCCGCCATAGATCGTCTGGACCCGAGCGTCGGCGTACATCCTGGCGATCGGATACTCGAGGATGTAGCCGTAGCCGCCGAACAGTTGGAGGCACCGATCGATGACCTCCTTCTGCTTCTCGGTCGCCCACAGCTTCGCCATCGAGGCGGTTGCGGGATCCAGTCGGCCCGCGATCTGCTCGCCGATGCAATGGTCGATGAGTGTCTTGCCGGCCAGGACGTCGGCCTTGCATTCGGAGAGGACGAATCTGGTGTTCTGGAATTGCATCAGTGGCTTGCCGAAAGCCTTGCGCTCTTTGGCATACGCGATAGTCCGGGCGACCGCGGTCTCGGCTGCTGCGATCGCGCCGACTGCAATGATGAGTCGCTCCCGCTGCAACTGGTTCATTAGCTGATAGAAGCCCTGGCCCTCGACGCCTCCTAGGAGGTTGGCCGCGGGGACGCGCATATCGGTGAATGCCAGTTCTCTGGTGTCCTGTCCGTGCTGTCCTATCTTATCTAGGATTCGGCCGCGTTCAAAGCCGTCCAGGTCCTTGGTCTCGGCGACGAAAAGGGAAATTCCCTTTGCCCCCTGACTGGGATCGGTCTTGGCGACAATGATGAGAAGGTCGCAGTGGGTGGCGTTCGAGATGAAGGTCTTCGATCCGTTGATCAGGTAGTCGTCGCCCTGTCGGACGGCGGTCGTGCGAACAGCCTGCAGGTCAGACCCTGTCCCCGGTTCGGTCATCGCAATGGCGAGAACCGCCTCGCCCGTGGCGCATCTGGGCAGCCACCGCTTCCTCTGCTCTGCGGTGGCGTACGAATTGATGTAGTGCGCCACGATGGTCGAGTGCACGGCGAAGCCCATTGCACTGTCGCCGGCGCCGACCAGCTCCTGCTGGACGACGGACTCATGCCCGAAGTTGCCACCGGCACCGCCGAATTCCTCGGGCACATCGAGGCAGAGCAGACCCGCCGCGCCGGCCTTGTTCCAGACGTCACGGTCGACCTGGTGCTGCTGGGCCCAGCGCTCTTCGTGCGGAGTCACTTCTTTGGCGACGAACGCGGCGGCATGCACCCGAAGGGCTGCCTGGTCATCGGACTCCCAAGGGGCGCGATAGTTGGGGAACAGTTCGGACATCGTTTCTATACCTCCCAGATTCGATCGACAACGAGGTCATCCCCGACGCGAACCTTTGCGTGTGCTGTGAGCTTTCCGCCCACAAACTCAGAATGCACGCTTCCTTCGATGGTCCGGCCATTCGCCAACCGCACCGTCGCCGCGTGATCGAAGGTCAGTCGCGCCATACTCGGCGCGAGATTATTGACCTCGGCAAAATCACGCGTTGACGACTCATAGACATGGGCTTCGTCGAATGTTCTCACCGCGACGTCGGCGCCGGAGAGCATCTCAACCCCGTCGAGGATCAGGTCGCGCCCGATCTTCCACACCGGCGCGGCACTGATGATGCCGTCCGGCAGGGCGGTCGGGGGCGGCGGAAGTGTTGTCGGCACCCCGGCGCCGGGGTCGATTGTCAGCAAGTGCTGGCGGAGTCCCTGAACCTCCAGAACGGAGCTGGAGCCATCCGCTTGCACGGCCGGCAGGACGTGGGGAAAGTCGCTGCTGGAAACGACGATGCGAATCCGGTGCCCGGCGGGCACCTGGTACGCGGTCGGCGCCAACGTGACGCGCCACTGACCGGCGCCGCCGGTAATGGGGGCGATGCCCGTCGTGATCAGATGCGAACTACCGTCCGGGGCCACGTCGGCAACGCGCACGACGATACGATCGCTGGTCGTCCCCTCCCCTGTCACGACGTCGGCGGTCGGCGCTCCGATGATGACTGTGTCCTCGGTGAGCTCCTCGCCATCGATGGCCACGGCCCGCCGGTCGTCCTCCTGCTCATCCAAGGGCAGCCCGTAACCGAACGTGGGGATGTACCACGTCCCCGACTGTGTGCCCGCGACGGCGTCGCTCACCGACACCGCCGGCCAGTGTGGCGGCGCGGAGGCGCCATCGTCGGGAGCGGGGATCAATTCGCTCGAGGTGGCCGCGTCAAAGACGACACTTCGACTTTCTGCCGGGGGCCACGCCGTGTACTCGCGCCAGGATTGCGCGCTTCCCTGCACAAACACGGTCGCACCGTCGGCGTCGAACTCCGGTTCCGCTTTGTCGCGGAGCCAACGGTCCCACCAACGGAGCATCAGCTCGCGATGCTCCGCAGGCGCAATCGGAGAGGCGCTGGGCTCGACGTGCATCCACGGCCCCGCCACGAGATGCTTCCGTGTCGGGATCGCTTCGTAGGCGCGCACGCTGCCGGAGCAGAAGAGGTCGCGCCAGCCCGAGAAGCACAGCGCCGGGACGTCCACGAGAGTGGCGTCGATGGCGCGCTCCCCCCAGACCGGATCGTCGGGACCGTGCTGCCAGAAGTCGATGATGTTCGGCGTCTCGTCCAGTCGAGCTCGCCAACTCTCCATCTCGATACTGGTCGGGTTGGTGCGCACGGGTGGCAGAACCTGATCGAGCAGGGTTTTCGTTCCCCATAGACCGGTGGCCATCACACCGCCGCGTACCCCGCTCGGGTTGGCCAGGCCATCGGATCCGTCCGCGGTGAAGAAGATCGGCACTATCGCCTTCAACCCGCGCGGGCGCAGGGCGGCCGTGCGCAGCGTCATGATTCCGCCATAAGACATCCCCCACATGCCGATCGATCCATCGCACCACGGCTGGTCGGCGATCCATTCGATCGCCGCGGCGGCGTCGCGCCCCTCTTGGGGATCCAGCGGGGGCAGCATCGTTCCCGACGATCCGCCGAGGCCCCGAGGATCAATGAAGACCGAGGCGTAGCCGCGCTCGGCGAACCACGTCATCGCGTCCGCATGCGTGACGTGACCGGCCGTATCGCGCCGATAGGGCATCACGGTGACGAGCACCGGAGTCGGTGCGTCACCACTCGGTTTGATCAGGTCGGCCACGACAACACAATCATTGCCTACCGGAATCTGCACGTCGCGGATTAGCTGAGTCGTCATGTTAGATCACTTTCCGTGGAATTCGGGGGTCCGCTTTTCTTCGAAGGCCCGCTGGCCTTCGTGGCAGTCGTCCGAGCGCAGCGCGACGGCGAAGTTGCGCCGCTCGTACTCCAGGCCGTGGGCGAGCGGTGACTCCATCGACACGCGTGCCGCATCCTTCGCGAGTG
Source organism: Mycobacterium sp. D16R24 (assembly GCF_002013385.1). Taxonomy (NCBI): domain Bacteria; kingdom Bacillati; phylum Actinomycetota; class Actinomycetes; order Mycobacteriales; family Mycobacteriaceae; genus Mycobacterium; species Mycobacterium sp. D16R24. The sequence goes on from NZ_MAEV01000042.1 coordinate 9,059, forward strand.
CGACGGCGAGCGGAGAGTTCGCCGCGATGCGGCCGGCGAGCGCCAGCGCGGCAGTCAGCGCTTCGCCGGCGGGTGCTACCGCGGCCACCAGACCGGCGGCTTCGGCGGCCGCTGCATCCAGCGGATCGCCGCTGAGCAGCATGGCCATCGCTTTGGCCTTGCCAACGGCCCGGATTAGGCGTTGCGTGCCGCCCGCACCCGGGATCACTCCGAGCTTCACCTCCGGCACGGCGAACCGAGCGCCCGCTCCGGCGATGACCGTGTCGCAGGCCAGCGCTAGCTCGCAACCACCGCCGAAGGCTACGCCTTCGACTGCGGCGATCACCGGCTTGCGACACGCGTTAAGCACCTCCCAGGTCGGCCCGCCGCCAGCGTCGAACGACCCCAGGATCGATTCGGCGCGCAATGCGTCGAATGCGTTGATGTCAGCGCCCGCGCAGAACGCCTTCGACGATCCGGTGATGATCACTGCACGCACGGCATCGTCGTCCTTGCACGTTGCCAGGTGCGCGCCGAGCGCATCGAAAACTTCTCGGTTGAGCGCGTTGTAGGCCTTCGGGCGATTCAGGCTCAGCACGGCGACCGCGCCGACGTGCTCGCGGATCACCACTGGCTCTCCGGTAGACGCTGACGTCATTCGGTGACCCCTGTGTACACGTCGGCGTGGTCGACCCGCATGACCTTCTTGTCGAGTTTGCCGACGCTGGTGCGCGGCAGAGCGTCGACGCGAATCACGACGTCGGGCAGCTGCCACTTCGCGAACCGCCCGGCGAGCAGCTCGTGGATCTCCGCGAGGGGCACATCTTCGCCGTCGATCGTGGCGAGCAGCACGACGGGGCGTTCCTGCCACTTCGGGTGCGCGACGCCGATGACGGCCGCCTCCCGCACCCGCGGGTGTGCCACGATCGCGTTCTCCATGTCGATCGACGAGATCCATTCGCCGCCGCTCTTGACCACGTCCTTGAGCCGGTCGACGACCTTAACGTAGCCGTTCGGATGGATGGTCGCGACGTCGCCGCTCCGCCAGAAGCCGTCGATGAACCGCTCGCCGGGAACCTCGTCGAGGTCGTGGTAGCGCTCGGTGATCCACGGGCCGCGGATGAGCAGCTCGCCCTCGGCGACGCCGTCGTGCGGCAGTTCCTCGCCCGAGGGGCCGATGACCTTCAGGTCCACGCCGACGCAGGGGAGTCCCTGGCAGCGCTTGAGGTCCCAGCGCTCATCATCGGTGAGATCCGTGAGGGTCGGCTTGATGCCGCGGTTGACGGCCACGAACGGCGTCGTCTCCGTTGCTCCGTAGGCGTGGATGATGTCGGCGCCGGTGAGCTCGAAGAATCCGCGCATCATGGTCAATGGCGGCTCCGTCGCCCCACAGAGGAGCCGAGCACGGCTGAGGTCGGGCATCGCGTCGAGGGTCTTGATGTAGTCGAGCATGGGACCAAAGATCGCGGGTGCGCCGTTCGCCACGGTCACCTGCTCGGCGATCATCGCGTCGACGAGAACTGCCGTGTCCTCGGCGGTGTACCGGCCGGGGAGGACGACCTTCGCCTGCGCGTACACCGCCGACTGGGGCAGTCCCCAGCTCTGGCCGTGGAACATCGGCGTGATCAGCATGACCGAGTCCGCGGCGTTCATCCCCATGGCGGCCACCTGCGCCATGGTGTGCAGGTAGATGCCCCGGTGCGAGTAGTACACACCCTTCGGCCGGCCGGTGGTTCCCGTGGTGTAACAAGCGCTGTACGTGGACGTCTCGTCGATCACTGGCCAGTCGATCTCGTCGGAGGCCTCAGCCATGAGATCCTCGAAGAAGACCGCGTTCGGCAGGCCGGGATCCACCTCGGACGAGGGCCGGTCGGTCATCACGACCCAGGTCGTGATGCCGGGTGCGTGTGGAGCGAGTTCGCGGGCGACCGGGAGCAGGGACTCGTCGACCAGCACGACGGAGGCGCCGCTGTGGGTGGCGACGTAGCCGAGGTCCGCCGGCGAGAGGCGCAGGTTCATCTGCAGCATCGCCGCCGCCGTGCCGGGGATGGCCCAGTACAATTCGAAGTGGCGCTTGCTGTTCCAGTCCAGGATGCCGACCACGTCGGCCGGGCCCACGCCGAGTCCGCCGAGCACGTTCGCGGCCCGGCGGATACGACGGTACGCGTCGGCGTAGGTGTAGCGGTCCCAGCCGCCGTCGGGCGTGCGGTAGACGATCTCCTGTTCCGGGTAGGTCCTGGCGGCGTGCCGGATGAGGGTGGTCGTGTTGAGCTGGGTGCTGTCGCCGTGCGTGGACGGCAGCCCCTTGACAATGTCGGTCATGGTGGATGCCCTTCTAGCCGATGCGTTCGATGATGGTGGCGTTCGCGGTTCCGGTGGCCTCGCACACCGTCTGAAGTCCGAAGCGGTCTCCGCGGCGCTCGAGCTCGCAGAGGAGATCGGTCAGCATCCGCGCGCCGGTGGACCCGAGCGGGTGTCCGATGGCGACGGATCCGCCGTTGACGTTGAGCTTGTCGTCGGGGACGTCGAACTCGCGCTGGAACATCAGTGGTACCCCGGCGAAGGCCTCGTTGACCTCGAACAGGTCGATGTCGCTCGCCTCCAGTCCGGATCGGCGCAGCGCTGTGTGGCTGGCCCGCAGGATCGCGGTGAACTGGACGATCGGATCGTCCGCCGCGACGGCGAGCGCGCGGAATCGGGCGCGGGGCCGCAGGCCGTGTTCCTCGGCGAACTCGCGGCTCGCGATCAGGAGAGCGGCGGCGCCGTCGCTGAGCTGCGATGAATTCCCCGCAGTCGTCATCCCGTCCTCGGCGAAGACGGTGCGCAGCGCGGCCACCTTGGCGGGGTCCTGCTCCGCGCGGATCCCTTCGTCGCGGTCGACGAGCGGCGACGTGTCGTCGGCCGGATCTGCGTGGATCGGGACCAGCTGCTCTCGGAATCGGCCTGCGGCGGTGGCTGTGGCCGCCCGCTCGTGGCTGCGGATCCCGAACTCGTCGAGTTCGGCGCGGGTGAATCCGAACTGCTTGTTCATCAGTTCGGACGAGAGGCCCTGTGCCATGAGACCGCCGTCGTACCGCGCCAGCTCACGCGGACTGTACTGCGGTCCGAGGGGCGCGCCCGGGGTCATCGACGGTGGCATGGGGACCTGGGACATCGACTCGACGCCGCACGCGATGACCAGATCGTGCGTGCCGGCCATCACGGCCTGCGCCGCGAAGCTGACGGCCTGCTGGCCCGAGCCGCACTGCCGGTCGACTGTCACCGCCGGAACCGTCTCGGGGAGGCCTGCGGCGAGGACCGCGTGCCGTCCGAGGTTCCCCGTCTGCTGTTCGAATTGGAGCACGCATCCCGCGATGACGTCCTCGATTAAGGCCGGGTCGATCGCCGCTCGCTGGACCAGTTCGGCGATGGTGGCTCCGAGCAGGTCGACGGGGTGCCAACCGCTGAGGATGCCGTTGCGTCGACCGACGGGCGTGCGTACCGCGCCGACGATCACTGCTTCGTTGTTCGCTGCCATGGAAGTTACCTGCTCCTTTGTGCGGTGCGCGCGCCGCGCACCTCCGTGATGGGTACATCGATCCGAGCTGCCAGCTCGAGCCACTCGTCGACGCTGCGCCGCTCGAACGCCGCCGCGATACCGGCGTGGTCCTCGGCGCCGAGCGCGGTCACGAGCCTGGCGCGGAAGTGCGGCTCGATCGCAGCGACGGCCACGTGACCGTCGGCCGCGCGGTACACGCCGTACGCGGGGTCCGCACCGCCCAGGGGTGCCCCGTCGCCGAGCAGCCCGTGCCGTACGGCCGCGCCCGCATCGGCGGCCGCGTCATCGAGGACGACGCGACGGACAGCGCCCGCCCCGGTCCGGTCGCGCTCGCGAAGCGCGAGCAGCACCTCTGCGACAGCGCGTTCGGCGCCCAGCAGATCCACGACCGGCACCGTCGGCATGACGCCGGGAACCACCATGCCGTACGCCGCCTGATAGGTCAGGTCGTGCCCGGCTTCGTCGGCGCGCTCTCCGTCGTACCCGACGATCTCGACGTGGGAGAGCGCGGGACGCGCGGCGACCGCCGCATCGATCCCGAGCTTGTGAAGCGCAGACGGTCGCATCGCGGTGATCAGTACGTCAGCCGCGTCCAGTTCCGTTTCGAACACCGCACGGCCAGCATCGGTCTTGAGGTCGACTGTAAGGACCGTCTGTCCCTGTGCCAGGGCGTCGTACCAGGAGGGCGTGACAGTCCGCAGCGTATCGCCCGCCGGCCCCTCGATCTTATGAACTTGAGCACCAAGCGCGCACAGCCGCGCTGCTGCAACCGGACCGGGGACATTGACCGCGAGGGTCACTACACGAATACCGGACAGTTCTTGTGTCATGAATCACTCCTCTTGCTATACGCTCGTATAGTAGCTAGTACATATGTATGGGTCAAGCACGGTTTGTATACTCGCGGTCCAAGGAGGCTTGTGATGGGTGAACCCTTCGTTACAGGCGGCGACCTCACGGCTCGGGCGAGGATCCGGAACGCTGCGCTTGACCTCTACGCGGCATCTGGTGAGGACAAAGTGTCGATGCGCGCCGTCGCCGCAGAAGCGGGTGTCGCCGTCGGCCTCGTTCAGCATCACTTCAAGACGAAGGAGGGGCTGCGCCAGGCGGTTGACCAGCTCATCGTTGACTACCACGCGTTGGCGATCGCTGATGCTGCCCCCGACGGTGGATCGGCTGCACAGGTCGCTGCCGCCCGTGATCTCGCCGTCAGCCGGATGTTGCAGTCACATCCATCTGTGGTCAACTACATGCGGCGCGTATTACTCGATCCGTCGGCACCACCGGATGGGCTGTTAGCGCGGCTGACCGACCTGAGTAGACAGCAGGTGATCGCCCTGCGTGACGCGGGAGTGGCCTCCACAGGCCAGCCCGTCGCGGAACAGACCGTCAAACTCATGGTCCGCCAACTGGGGCGAATCTTCCTGCAGCCCATGGTCGACGCGATGTGGACACAACTTGCGGATGCAGAACACCTATCCGCGGACCAACCGGCATTGACAGTTGAGGCTGCTGTCCATCTAGGTTCGTGACCTGGGCGAGCCTGGCCTCGCCCGACTGCTCGTCGAACCTGCTTCCCCGGAATCGCTCGATGGTCCCGGGGCATTGAACTCGTACCTCACTGGTGAGGTGCGCCGCACTCGCATTTTCGGCGAGTGCTCCACTACAGAAGGGAATCAGCCATGGACGTCTCCGGCTCCTCCGTCATCGTCACCGGTGGCGCATCCGGCCTCGGCGCCGCCACCGCGAAGCGCTTCGCCGATGCCGGCGCCACCGTCTTCGGCCTCGACCTGCAGCCGTCGATCGACAAGGCCGCCCCGGTCGAGAACGTGCACCTCGTCGCGACCGACGTGACCAAGGAGGACGAGGTCCTCGCCGCGATCGCCGAGGCCGTCAAGGCGGGCCCGCTGCGCGTGGCCGTCAACTGCGCCGGCGTCGGCTGGGCGGGCCGCATCCTGTCGAAGAACGGCCCGCACGCGCTGGACCTGTTCCAGACGGTCATCAACATCAACCTGGTCGGCACGTTCAACGTGATGCGCCTGGCGGCCGACCAGATGAGCAAGCAGGAGGCCGTCGACGAGCAGGGCTCCCGCGGCCTCATCGTCAACACCGCGTCGGTCGCGGCGTTCGAGGGTCAGATCGGCCAGATCGCCTACACCGCGTCCAAGGGCGGCGTGCACGCCATGACCATCACCGCCGCGCGCGACCTGGCGCAGTTCGGCATCCGCGTGAACACCATCGCCCCCGGCACCATCAACACCCCGATGCTGGCCGGCGTGACCCCGGAGTTCAAGAAGACCCTCGAGGCGGGCATCCCGTTCCCGTCGCGCCTGGGCGAGCCGAGCGAGTACGCGCAGCTGGCCTACTTCCTCGCCGAGCACGACTACATCAACGGCGAGACGATCCGCATGGATGGCGCGCTGCGGATGGCGCCGCGCTAGATCTGCAGTTCCTCCGCCGGCGTCGCCCCGACCGCGTCCGACAGGACGAGGAGCGGGGCGACGTCACCGTCATGTCCATCAGTACCGCTTGTACCTAGATTCCGATCTTGAGCGCTCGCATACGGGCGTAAAGCGTCGTGCGGCTGATCCCGAGATCCTTCGCTGCGCGTGCCTTGTTGCCGTCGTGGACCTTAAGCGCTTCGATGATCGCGATCCGCTCCGCTCGTTCGCGTCCTGCCAGGTTCCGAGTTCGAGTAGTTGTCCGGTAGGCCTGGGGGAGATCTCGCACGGTTACGTCGCCGCTGTTTCGTCGTTTCAGTACGTCAACCATCACTGCGCGCAGTTCGTGCAAATTTCCGGGCCAAGCTCTCGTTGCGAGTGCTTCGATCACGCTCGGGAGCAGGCGGATGTCGGCCTGCGGCTCGATGTCCTTTACCAAATGCATTGCCAGCGATTCGATTTCGCCCGTGCGATCCTGCAGGTCGATGAGCTCTCGTTGCTCGACGACCATCGATGCGAGTGCCAGGTGTGGCCCCTGCAGGTCTCGCACAGGACATGAGGTCAGGACGATCGCGTGGCCCGCAGAGACCACGTCGACGACTAGCGGAATCAGTGAGCAGGGGAGAAGGTCGATGTTCTCCAGACCCACAGTCGCGTCGCTTGCGAGGATCTCCTGCAGGCGGCTGGCCCAGGCGCGTTCACCGAACGTCACCGCGTCCGCTGAATCGAGGAAGAGCGCACCCGGCCGCAGTCTGCGAGCTTCCGTGGTGCGGCCTGTTCCTGCGGTGCCATGGATCAGTACAGGCCCCATCTGAATGGCCGCGCTATCCGTGGCGTGGGCTTGTGAGGTCACCGACTGGGGTGGCGTCTCGGTGCGATTGAACCGGAAGAGTGTGCCGTCTGTAGTGCCGTCGATTCGGGTGAGGTGAACATCCACCTCGAGGCCGGAGCTCAGGCGCACTCTGGTGTGCCGGTCCGAGCTACAGTCGAGCTCTGCGGCAAGCAATCTCATCGATGCGTAGTCGCCGGGCGAAAGCAGATCGACCGCAGCCTTGTTCGTCAGAACGACATCGTCACCGAATGCGGCCAGGGCCCGATTGCGAAGAGTGGACTCGGCTTGAAAAGCTCGCATCAACAGTCGCTCTGAGGTGCCGGCCAGATCGACGAGGCGTAGTTGGATGTCCTCGACGGCTCGCACGAGAAAAGGGGCCAGGAGCGGGTTGGCATCGCCTGTCGTGCAGCTGATATCGAGGACGCCCTCTATGCGGCGGGATACCGGGCTGATGATCGGGTGTCCGTAGCACGAGTAGGGCTTGAATGGTTCGATGTAGTGTTCCTCGCCGTTGATCGCGATTCCGCGGCGGATCTCGAGCGTTGTGCCTATAGCGTTCGTGCCGATCACCTCCTCGGCGCCAGTCGCGCCCGGGCGGATACCCAGATCGTCGAGGACGGCCTCAAGTCTGCGATCGGCAAACCAGCGATACACGATGCGTCCCTGACGGTCGGCCAAAATTAGGTTGTATCGGGTGTCAATCAGTCTTTCTGCAAGCTGGTCGAGCACAGGAACCGCGGCCCGGAGCAGCCGGCTGGTGGGGTCAATGTCGATGTCCGGGTTGGCGAGTCGAGGGCCCGCGGTTGCGACGCCACTGAGTATCGAACGGTGCCAGGACATAGCGATCTCCGGGCGTTCCGGTGAGGAGACGCTCATCACACAAGCATAGGCGTGTCTTCGAGTTCGGAAGGTCAATTCGCGAATCGGGCCGCGAAACTGGATGATGCGGGGGCGCCGCTCTGGCCCACGACCGGCGGCAGCGCAGGACGTGGGCCAGAGGAATCGATCGAACAGCAGGTGCGCTCAGCCCAGGAGTGCTGGCGGCGGCAAAACGAGGCCGAAGCCTCGCTTCGTCCAGTCGTTGTCCTTGGCCTGGTGGACTGTCTTCACCTGTGTGTACTCAGCGAGGGCGTTCGGGCCGACCTCGCGTCCGATGCCACTCTGCTTGTATCCGCCAAACGGGTTTAGCGGGAAGCCCGCGTGCCAGTCGTTGACCCACACGGTGCCGGCCTCAAGCTGGTTCGCCACGTCCAACGCGCGTTCGGGCGAACCCCAGACGCCGGCGGCGAGGCCGTAGTCCGAATCGTTGGCGATTTCGATGGCTTCCTCGACGGTGTTGTAGGGAATTACCACGAGGACGGGACCGAAGACCTCTTCGCGGGCGATCCGCATTCGATTGTTGACGCCAGTGAGGATGGTGGGAGCGACCCAGGCGCCGTTGGCGAAATCGGGGCCGCCCGGCACGGTGCCTTGATACGCGAGGTTTGCGCCTTCCCGCAGTCCGATTTCGATGTAGTCGGTGACCCGCTTCAATTGGTCCAGTGAGGCGACGGGCCCCATATCGCTGGCCGGATCGTTCGGATCGCCGATCCGGATGTCTTTTGCGCGGGACACGAGTCGCTCAACGATCTCGTCGTGACGTTCGGCCGGCACGAGAAGCCTGGTGCCAGATTCGCAGACCTGGCCTGCGAACATCAGGAAGGCGTAGAGCGAACCGTCGATCGCCATGTCCAGGTTTGCGTCGTCGAGAATCACGTTCGGCCCCTTACCGCCAAGCTCAAGCGTGACTCGTTTCAGGTTGTCCGAGGCGGCCTTGTGGACCAACTTCCCGACGGCTGTCGAGCCCGTGAACGCGATCTTCCGTACATCAGGATGGCTACTCAGATGGGCTCCGACTGTCTCGCCCGGCCCTGTGATGACGTTGAGGACCCCGGGCGGAAGGCCGGCGTCTTCAGCGGATTTCGCCAGTTCGAGCAGAGTGAGGGGGGTGTTCTCATCGCACTTCAGGACAAACGTATTGCCTGCCGCGAGTGCGGGGCCAACCTTCCACCCCGCGAGAACCAGCGGAAAGTTGAACGGCACAATTCCTGCGCAGACCCCGATCGGTTCTCGCCGAAGGACGGCACGCACGTCTTCGGTCTCGGGAACGAGTGGATTGGGCTCTTCAGGCTGGAATGCTCGGGCCAGGTTTGCGAAGAACCGGAGGTTGGCTGTGCCGAGTCCAATGTGGAATGCGTTCGCGATACGGACGGTCACCCCGTTCTCTCCGGTGGCGAGCCTCGCCAGTTCAGACGCCTTCGCCTCCATGCTGTCCGCCATACGGTCGAGAACATCGCCACGTTGCTCAGGAGTCATCCGGCGCCACGTGCCCTCCTCATGGGCCGCCTTGGCGGCAGCGACCGCGGCGTCGGCGTGTCGGACCTCGCCAAACGCCACCGTCGCGGTGACATTTCCCGTTGCAGGGGAGCGGACTTCGTACTGTTCGGACGCTTCGATCCATTGCCCGTTGATGAACATGTCGTAGTGCGGCGTGTTGCTCACAAAAACCTCCAAGCGGTCGGAAGACGATCAGGAGTCACGGTAAGAGCGCATCGACCGTGCGATGTGTTCAGTTTCTGAACACTTTCAGAGCTTCGGCTGCTCCTAACGTCAGGCCGACCGAACTCAGGACCGGCAAGGCCGGTTCCGTGTCGAGCCAAAGGAGTAACTATGGAAACCTATGAATACATCGTCGCTGGAGCAGGTTCAGGCGGTTGCGCCGTGGCGGCGCGGCTGGTCGAAGGCGGTGCCAGTGTCCTGCTACTTGAGGCTGGCCCGGCCAATGACACCCCCGAGGTTCAGATCCCGGCAGCGTTCGCCCAGCTGTTCCACAGCGATCGTGACTGGGACTACCGCACCGAGCCGGAACCTACGCTCGACGGACGAACCATCTACCAGCCGCGAGCGAAGACCATGGGCGGCTGCAGCTCGATGAACTGCATGGTGCACCTTCGTGGTTGCAGCGAGGACTACGACAATTGGGCGCAGTACGGCGTCGAGGGGTGGGCGTGGTCCGATGTCGAGCCCTTCTTCGACAAGTCACCTCTCGGATGGCGCGAGTTGCCCTCTCCCGATCCTCTGAGCGAGGCGTTCGTCGAATCGGCAGTCGCGGCGGGCATCCAAGAGAACCCGACGCATTTCGGGCCCAATCTCGACGGCGTGAGCCTCTCCAAGACCACGACGCGTGACGGGCACCGCTACGACGCCGCAACCGCATATCTCGGCCCCCTGAGCAACAACTCGCTGCTCCAGATCGTCACGGGGGCGCTCATTGACAAGGTCATCGTCGAGGACGGAGTCGCCACAGGCGTGCGCTACCTGATCGATGGACAGCCCGTCGAGAGTCGCGCATCGCGCGAAGTCATCGTGAGCGCAGGTGTGTTCGGCACACCCGAGATCCTGCAACGATCCGGTATCGGTCCCGCAGACCACCTGAGCGCTCTCGGGATCACTCCTGTCGCGGACCTTCCGGCGGTAGGTGCAAATCTCATGGATCACCCTATGACGCTGATGAATTGGGAGATCGAAGGCGATCAAGTCGGCCTGTTCGATGCAGACGATCCGTCCTACGTGGCGATGTGGGCCGAGGAGGGGAAGGGGAAACTCACAAGTAACGTGGCCGAGGCCACGGCACACGTACGAACAGAACCAGGCCTTCCGGCACCTGACTTCCAGATCGTGTTCGTGCCGTCCTACTTCCGTGAGCATGGCGCCCAAGTCCACGACAAGCCGGCATTCACTCTGGGGCAGTCCTATTGGACTCCGACCAGCGTCGGAACCGTACTGATCGCGTCGGCTGACCCCCAACGGCGCGCACAAGTGCACCTCAACCTTCTGTCGGATCGGGCTGAGATTGCCGCAATGATCAGGGCAATCCGGCTCAGTAGAGAAATCGTCAGTAGCGGACCCCTTGCCAGCCATGCCGGCGTCGAGCTTTCCCCTGGTCTGCAGATCGACTCCGATGACGACCTCGAGGCGTGGATCCGTGCCAACGTCGAGCACACGTACCATCCTTCGTGCACGGTACGGATGGGTACCGACGGTGCGCTCGACTCACAGCTGCGGGTACGCGGCGTGGCCGGTCTGCGAGTTGCCGATGCGTCGGTGTTTCCGGTCATTCCGCGTGCGAACACCAACATGCCCGCAGTGGTGGTTGGCGAGCGCTGCGCCGACTTCATCATCCGGTCGAAGAAGGCCGCGGAGTCGGTTGCTGCAGCCCGATAGTCACGCTCCGGCGGTAGGTCGGAAGTCCTGGATTCGGCCGTTGCGAACGAAGCAGTGATCCGTCGCACGTAAGAACCTCGTGGTGCAGTCGTCAGAAACGCGACGAGCACCACGAGGTTCTTGCTTTGTGGCAGTCCTCGCGTGACCGTCGTGCCCACCAGCGATTGTCTGGAGCTCGCGCGTGGGCGACTGTCATGCCCGTAACATTCTCTTGAGCGGACCTTCAGGATTGGAGCGCCACGGAGATCGCGCGCCGCGAGTGACCACCGCCGGCGAATGCGCTCATCCCGGTGTTCGCCCTGGTCTATCGTTGGGGGATGGGCCTCGATGAATTCGACTGGCTTCTCGATCGGCCGTCCGACGAACAGAACCAAACCGTCTCGCCATACCGACGCGTCTTCTGACCGTGGCGGATGATGAGTTCTTCGACGGCGTAACCCGCTACCGGCGTGGGTCGAAGCGTGGATGGCGCAATGCCGCGCAACGCATCGTGCCCAGCGAGGCGAAGTACAGCCGAGTGGCGAGAGGTGGACCTTATGGGCCGCGCATTTCGGGGACAATCAGAATCACGACGACTAGCACCGGCCTACGCACCGAAGTCACGCTCTTGTCGGTGTCCCGAATTCGAGCGGAAACCTTCGTCGATCGGTCCGCTACGGAGGTGTTTGAGCGCCTATCCTGACGGCACACGCCACACGGAACCAGGAAGGATGCAGCGCGTGCATCGACGCAACAGCCTGTCTGCCTCATCCGAAGCGTGTTACACCGTGGGCACAGAGGCGCTCGCGGTCACCGTCGCAGAGCTTGAAAGCTCCTGGACAACCGAGCTCATCGCGACGACAGCCTTTCGATGCACGGAATGCGGGACCAAGGTGCACCCGACGGCACTCGGCTCGACCAAGCTTTCGCCGTCGTTTCGTGCGGGCAAGGATCCCGGACACAGCGGCGACTGCTCGAGACGGCCACGTGAGGTCGACGCAGTTGACGATCACGGCGGACCCGGGACGGCCGTCGTACCGACCGAGCTCGTCCTACTTGGTCATGTCGACGATGAACACAGCCAAGGCCAACGGCCCGCGGGCACCGTCGTTTCGCAGCGGCCGGGTCCCGGTGGCCGGCGGCGCCAGGCAGGCAGCGGAGGGACGGACCCCGACGGGCGCCGGCGGGCTCACACGCTCGAACGTATCGTTAACCACTGGCTGGCGTTAGGCAGCAAGGAGGTCCGTGCAAGGCACCCGCTCTCCATTCCCGGCGTT
>NZ_MAEV01000043.1:0-19854 GCF_002013385.1 Mycobacterium sp. D16R24
CAAATCCGCGGGCTCTCACGGGAGAACGGGGTGGCGGTTCGTCAGACGGCTATCGCACGAAACCGGGCGATCGCCGGGCTCCTTCGGACCGCTGCGGGGGACACATCCGACCTAGCGGTGCGCGACCGTGCATTGGACGCTGCGGCGGCGGCGCAGAACTACGCCAACGTGATGGCCGCCGCGACCTCCGTGGACGGTGTGCTCGCGCCGCCCGGCGAAGACATGGCTCGCGCCGTCAACACCATGGCCGCGTTGGAGGCCGTCTGCCCCATGCCGGAGGGCTCCTCCTAGGTGTCCTCGACACGCCGCCAGGTGACCAGTGCGGCGGCCAGCGCCGCCAACCCGGCCAGCCAGTACAACGGATGTGGCAGTGATGAAAATAGCACTGCCGCAACGGCAATCGCCGGTAGCCCGATGTTCAGGATGGTGTCGCGGCGTTGCAGGAGCAGCACCAGCCACGCCAGCACCAGATAGATGGCGAACGGGACCGTGATCGTGAAGGCCGCAACGGTGGGACTCAGGTGACTCTTGCCGAGCCCCTCGTCGACGGCGATCTCGAATCCCGCCGACAGTGCGGCGACGGCGGCGAAGATGAAGTAGTGGCTGTAACCCCACAGCAGGGTCGATCGCAGGGACGTGTCCTTGCACTCTTGTTCCTGATCGAAGTAGATCCACCACACCGCGGCGACGATGATCAAGGCCGACGCCGCGATGCCGATCATGGTGCCGGTGTGGTCGGCTTCCTCGGCGCCGCCGATGATCGAGTTCGCCGAGGCCAGGATCGATTCTCCGAGCACGATCAGGGTGAACAGCCCGTAGCGTTCGGCGATGTGCTCCGGATGCCATGACGTGGTGGTGGCGCGCTCGGCGAATACGGGCACCGACAGGTCGGCCAGTGCGATCACCACGAACAGCGGCAAGCGCAGGTGTTCCGGTGCGAACAGCCCCCAGCAGATCCATGCCGCTTGGACGACGGCGATGCCCGTGACATAGCGCAGGCAGGTGGCACGCATGGTGGGATCGCTGATGGCCGCACGCACCCATTGACTGCCCGCAGCGAGGCGCATGAGCACGTAGCCACCGATGGCGATACCGAAGTCGGCCCCGGTCATCGCGCGTTCGACACCTGCCGCGACGGTGAGCGCTCCGGCCATCTGGACGATCACGGTCACCCGGTAGAGCCAGTCGTCGGTGTCGAAGGCACTGGCGAACCAGGTGAAGTTCATCCACGCCCACCAGATGGCGAAGAAGCCGATCGCATACCCGGCGAGTCCCTCGGCGAAATGACCCTCGGCCCAGAAATGGTGCAGTGTTCCGGAGGCGCGGGACACCGCGACCACGAAGACGAGGTCGAATAGCAGTTCTAGCGGGGTGGACGCGCGATGCGGTTGTGCGGGATCGCGTGCCACCATGGCCCGCAGGCCACTGATCATGTGGTTACCTACCGGTGTCGGAAGAACGGCGGACTGGGGCAGCTTAACGTGCTTCGGGCAGCAGGGCCGGCGAACATCGACACGCACTAGTCCAACCAGTTGATCGGGATTTCGTCCGTGCGTGGAAACCCAGCGCATATAGTGAGGCACCATGCAACCCGTCCCCGCTGCCTCGAAGGCAGGCAATTCCTCGCAGCGCCGTGCTGGCCGCCGCGAGGAGTTAGTGGCGGTGGCGTCCAAGTTGTTCGCGGCGCGGGGCTATCACGGCACCAGAATGGACGACATCGCCGATGTCGCGGGCCTGAACAAGGCGACGGTCTACCACTACTTCGCGTCCAAGGCGCTCATCCTCTATGAGATCTACTTCAAGGCTGCTGAGGAGACTCTGGCCTGCCTGCAGGACGATCCGAGGTGGACGGCACGCGAATCGCTGTATCAATGCACGAGCCGCATGCTCGCGCTCATCTTCTCGAACCGCGAGCAGGGCGCGGTGTACTTCCAGGAGAACCCGTTCCTTTCCGAGTGGCTCTCGCCCGAACAGGTCGCCGAGATCCGCAAGCGCGAGGACATGGTGCAGGAGCGGGTGCAGAACATCATCGAGCGGGGCATCGCGAGTTCCGAGTTCGTCGAGTGCGACTCGCATGTCATGGCGCTTGGTTACATCGGAATGGTTCTCGGCTCCTACCGCTGGCTCAATCCGAGCGGCCGCCGCAGCGCTCAGGAGATCGCCGTGGAGTTCAGCACCACGCTGTTGCGGGGGCTGATTCGGGACGAGGCAACTCGGATCAACGATCCGTTGGGTGTGGCGACGACGACGTCCGCTGACGGCACTCCGTAGCGGCGGACGTGTAGTGGCCGCTGATTCCATCCTGACCTTGGACCTGCCCAACGTCAGACTGCGGGCTCTGTCCTGGGGTCCGCACGACGGTCCGCTGCTGATCTGCGGCCACGGTTTTCCCGACTCCGCTCACACCTGGCGTCTGCTGGGCCCGAGGTTCGCCGCGGACGGGTGGCGCGTGGTGGCGCCGTTCACCCGTGGTTACTCGCCCAGTGAAATCCCGGCTGATGCCGAGTACGGCTTGGGTGCCCTGATGCAGGACATCCTCGACATCCACACGGTGCTGGGCGGCGACGAGCGCGCGGTGTACATCGGCCATGACTGGGGCGCACTGGTTGGCAATGCCCTCGCCCGCAGCAGCCTGTCGCCGTTCGACCGCATCGTCACCATGGCCGTGCCCCCGTTTGAGGTTCTCGGCTCAAGTTTCGCGTCGATCGGGCCACTCGGCTGGCCCGGTGTGCTCGGGCGGCAGCTGCTGATGAGCTGGTACACGTTGTTCCACCAGATCCCGGTACTGCCGGAGTTGTTGTTGCCCTGGCTACTTCGTCTGTACTGGCGGCGGTGGTCGCCGGGGTACGACGCGCACGTCGATCTGCTGTACACCGGTGAGGCGATGCTCCAGAAGGGAAATCGCAGGGCAGTCATCGGCTACTACCGCGCAAACATCGGGCGGGCCCTGGTTCCGGCGCGGAAGTACTGGAAGACCCAACGATCCCTCCTGGACGGGGCACACACCCCGTTGCTCTATCTGCATGGTCGCGCCGATGGGTGCATGACGCAGCGACTGGTAGAGTCTGCGCGCCCGGATCTGCCCGACCGCAGCGTTGAAATCATCGATGGCGGTGGACATTTCGTGCATCTGGAATGCCCGGATGTGGTGTACGAGCTTGTGCGTGAGTTCCTGCGCCCGCCAACTACGAAGGTAGAGTGAACTAATGCCAGTCGTCAGTCAGACCGTCGAGGTGGCCGCGCCTCCGCAGGTGATCGTCTCCATTGTCACCAACTATGAGGCCTACCCCGAGTGGAACAAGGAGATCACCAGCGTCGAGATCCTGGATCGCCTCCCCGACGGCCGCCCCCGCATCGTGCGGTTGAAGGTGGAGATGACGGGCATGGCCTCGACCAACGTCGCCGAGATCGCCTACCTCAACGCCGCCCAGGTGGCGACGCGGCTACTGGAGAGCGACATCTTCGAGAAGCAGGAACAGACGTTTTCGATCGTCCCGATGGGGCCCGCTTGCCTACTCACGGTGGATATGGATGTCGAGACCAAGCTGCCGATCCCCAAGCCGATGGTGAAGAAGCTTGCCAACCAGGTCCTCGAGCATCTGGCCGAAGGCCTGAAAAACCGGGCCGAGCAGATCGCGTCGGGAGCCGTCGTGCCGCAGCAACCGTCGGCACCCGCTCCGGCTTACCAGCCTCAGCCGGGCCACCAGCCCCCGGCAGACCCGCATCTACCCCCCGGACCACATCCCGGCGCGGTCTAGGTATTCGATCAATCGGCGGGCGCCGTCGATGAACTGAACCTCGGTCTGAGCCACTACCTCAGTGGTGTCTCCAGCGCGCAGCGCGGCGATGAGCTTGTCGTGCGCCGCGACTGCGTGCCGCGTCCATTCGGCGTCGGATGCGAAGAGCAGATGCGGTGTGTACCGCGTCGCCTGTAGCAAGAACCAGGCCAGTTTGGGGCGGTCGGCCACGTGGTTGAGAAATCTGTGAAACTCGAACTCCGCCATGGAGATTACTTCAGGCGAACCGGCGTTTCGAAGCGTGTCATTCAGGTCTGCCAGGGTGTCGATCTGCTCAGCGCTGATGTGCTCCGCAGCAGTCTTCGCCAGCTCCACGGCAAGGTGTGATTGTTGCGCGAAAATGTCTTCGATATCGGCCCGGCTCAGTGGGGCGGCCATGTAGCCGCGATGCGGGACGGCCTCGACCAGTCCTTCGCCGCGCAACGTCAGTAGCGCCTCACGTACCGGTGTGACGCTGACACCCAGCTGGGCCGCCGTCTCGTCCATCCGAATGTACTCACCCGGGCGCAGTTCGCCTGTCATGATCGAGGCGCGTAGTCGGCCGGCAACCTCCTCGGACAGCTGCGGCCTACGGATCTCGCGGATCTGGGCCCGGGGAGCATTCATCCGATCTGCCTGCCATTTCCATGTGTGGTGACGCACTTGCATCTAAAGTCATATCAAATATATTTGACCAGACGCGACGAAGCGACAACCCAGGAGGCGGCGACTTGAGTCCCCATGAATCGGTGGGCGCACCTGATGTAGCCGTCGACGGTGGCATCATGCGGATCACGTTCACCAGGCCCGATCGGATGAATGCCCTCAACGGGCCGGCCACCGAGGGCTTGATCGAGGCGTTGGAATCTGTCCACGAGCGCAGCGACGTCCGGGTGGTAGTCATCAGTGGGGGAGCACCCGGCAATGCGTTCACGGCGGGCGCCGATGTCGCCGAGCTGGCGGCCGGGGCCGGCGACCTGACGCCGCTGCAAGCCGCCGAACTGACCATGGACAACGCCGAACGGTTGGTACGCGCGGTTCTGAATTGTCCGGTGCCCACCATCGCGGAAGTCACGGGCGCTGCCGCGGGTATCGGCGCGTCGGTGGGTCTGGCGTGCGACCTGATCTACGCCGCCGACACGGCTTTCTTTCTGATGGCCTTCGCGAACATCGGGCTCATGCCCGACGGCGGATCGAGTGCGTTGGTCTCGGCCTCGATAGGCCGTGTGAAGGCCAATGCGATGGTGCTGCTGGCCCAGCCCCTCCATGCTGCCGACGCCTGTGCGGCCGGACTGGTCAACGAGGTGCTGCCCGGCGACCAGCTGCGCGAGCGTGTCGACAAATTGGCGCGCAAGTTGGCCCACGGTTCCCGCCGGGCGATGCAGCTGACCAAGGAAGCCATGAATTCGGTGTCACTCAAGCTCTTCGACGAGGCCATTGCGCGTGAGCGTGAGGGACAGATCGAGCTGTTGACCTCACCCGACGCCCAAGAAGGCTTCGCCGCCTTCCTTGAGGGCCGCCGCCCCAATTTCAGTGAGTAGGAGACTTCTGTGACCGACACGATCGATGTGACTGCCTTGCCCACCAGCCTTGATCAGCCCTACCGCGCGCGCCGGCAGAACTGGTGTAACCAGCTGGCTCGGCACGCGCTCATGCAGCCCAATGCCACAGCGATTCGATATCTCGGGCGCAGCATCTCCTGGGGCGAGCTGAACCAGCGTGTGCAATCACTTGCCGATGCGCTGTCGCGCCGCGGAGTCCGATTCGGGGACCGCGTGCTCATCCTCATGCTCAACCGGCCCGAGTACGTCGAATCATGGTTGGCCATCAACGAACTCGGAGCCATCGCGATCCCGGTGAACTTCCGCATGACTCCTCCGGAGGTCGCATTCCTGGTCGAGAACAGCGGGGCCAAGGTGGCGATCACCGAAACGGTCCTGGCGCCGGTGGCCGCCGCGGTACGCCAACAGGTGCCCGCGCTGGAGACGGTCATTGTCGCCGGCTCGGCATCCGAGGACGGTGCCCTCGGATACGAAGAGGTCATTGCCGAGGGGGGCGAAGCCCATGCTGAGGTGGATCTGCCCGGCGATTCTCCCGCGCTCATCATGTACACCTCGGGGACAACGGGCCGCCCCAAGGGGGCGGTGCTGACCCATCTCAATCTGTCCGGCCAGGCAATGACCTACCTGCTGAGTACCACGGTCGACTTGAGCTCGGATGTGGGATTCATCGGCGTCCCCATGTTCCACATCGCGGGCGTGGGGAACATGATCACCGGGTTGCTGCTGGGATTGCCCACGGTCATTCACCCCCTCGGCGCCTTTGATCCGGGTGCTCTGCTGGATGTTCTGGAGTCCGAAGGAGTCACGGGCATCTTCCTGGTCCCCGCCCAGTGGCAGGCCGTCTGTGCGGCGCAGCGAGCAAACCCACGCGAGGTTAAGCTCAAGACGCTCTCCTGGGGTGCGGCCCCCGCCAGTGATGTGTTGTTACGGACGATGTCCGAGACGTTCCCCGACGCCAAGATCTTGGCCGCGTTCGGGCAGACGGAGATGTCGCCGGTCACCTGCATGCTCATGGGGGAGGACGCAACCCGGAAGATGGGTTCCGTCGGCCGGGTGATTCCCACGGTTGCCGCGCGCGTCGTGGACGACAACATGAACGATGTGCCGGTCGGCGATGTGGGGGAGATCGTCTACCGCGCGCCGACGCTGATGCAGGGCTACTGGAACAACCCCGAGGCGACCGCCGATGCGTTCACGGGCGGCTGGTTCCACTCCGGAGACCTGGTCCGTCAGGACACGGACGGTTTCGTATGGGTGGTGGACCGCAAGAAGGACATGATCATCTCCGGCGGAGAGAACATCTATTGCGCGGAGGTCGAGAACGCGCTCGCTGAGCACGAGCAGATCGTCGAGGTGGCGGTGATCGGCAGGCCGCATGAGAAGTGGGGCGAAGTGCCGGTCGCGGTGGCCGCCATCCAGGGGGAGGCTCTGGCCATCGGTGATCTTGATGGCTTCCTCACCGAGCGGCTGGCTCGCTACAAGCACCCCAAAGACCTCGTGGTCGTGGAAGCGCTACCGCGCAACCCCTCGGGCAAGGTCCTCAAGACCGAGCTGCGCAAGCAGTTCGGTGGCAGTTGATAGCAAACATAAATCTGGATTCAGAAAAGTTCGGTAAAGCGTAATACGCAGAAATGCACGTCATGTACATTCCTGTAATCGCCGTCACATCGGAGGGGTTGGCGTGACCGAACCTGTAGATATTTGCAGGCCACGTTTGCTGACGAAAGGGACCTGGTGATGTCTCGGATGCTGTGGTGGAGACGCCCCGACGTGCGTCCAGATGCCGAAGGAGGTCTTTATGCCGAACTCCTTTGAGACTGACGGCCGCGGTCCATCGGACCGCCAGCTCCTCCTGTGCGGCGTGGCGATCGCTCTCGTGGCCGCCCTGATAGGCACCGCCTTGGTTATCAAGTCGACCGGCCGGTTCAACAACTACGTGCGTGTGGTGGCGGAACTCACGAACGTAGGAGACGGCCTTCCCGCGAAGTCGGACGTCAAATTTCAGGGCGTGCTCGTGGGTTCGGTCAATGATCTGACCCCCTCGCAGCGCGGCAGGCCCAATGTCGTGCACATCGATCTGAAACCCGATCTGGCGCCGACGATTCCGCGGTCGGTCACCGCCAGGGTGGTCCCCAGTAACGTCTTCGCGGTCTCCTCGGTGGAGCTTGTAGACCACGGCCCCGGTGCGGCGATCACCAATGGAACCGTTATCGGCGAGGACACCGAGCTCCCGACGGTGCTGTTCCAGACGACCATCAGCAAGCTGCGTGACATCCTCCTGGCCAACGGGCGCGGCCGCGACGACGATTCGGTGGGCATCTTCGCCGTCATTGCCGCGGCGACGGAGGGCCGGCGTGCCACCCTTCTAAACGCGGCCGGCCAACTGACCAGGATCATCGACCAGCTCAACGACATCGTGGCGACGGATACGGGCCCGTCGACCCTGTCCGCGCTCCTGAACGCGACCAAGGGGCTGCAGACAACCGCCCCGGAACTCGTCGATGCGCTGCATCAGGCGGTTAAGCCCATGCAGACGCTGGCCGAAAGGCGGGAGCAGTTACAGACTCTGCTCAACGCCGGATTGCACACCACCGGCACCGTCCGGCAGTCGTTGGACAACCAGACCGATCGGATGATCGACATCACCACCAAGCTGACCCCGGTTGTCGGTGTGCTTGCACAGAACTCTGTGCACTTCCTGCCGATCGCGGCGCGACTGAAGGTGTTCTCGGACAAGTTCTTCAGCGACGTGTGGGATCCGGAAAGGGACGTCGTCAACATCCGGGGAAATCTGTCCTTCACGCCGTCGACGATGTACACCCGCGCCGATTGCCCGCGGTACGGGGAGCTGAAGGGGCCGAGCTGCTTCACCGCACCCGAGCTGGTGGTGCGCCCCGATCTGCCCGAAGTACTACTGCCGCAGAACTTCAAGCCACCGCCCGATCTGGCGCCGCCACCGGGAACCGAGGTCGGTCCGGACGGGAATTTGATCGTTACTGGCCCGCCGCTGCACAATCCGTCCCCGAATTTGCAGGACCCCAACCCGCCGTTGCCGTGGTGGCAGCCCAATCCGTCACCGCGTGTCCCGGGCACCGCCGACCCCGATGACGCCGAACCGCCGCCGCTGCCCGGTGGCGCCGCTCCCGCTGCCACCGCGCCAGCCTCGTTCGGTGGTGCCGTGGGGCCCATCGGTAGCAGGACCGAACGCGACCAACTGGGCATGATCACCGGGAGCGCGGCAACCTCGTCCACCCAACTTCTGCTGGGGCCGGTCGCGCGGGGTACCAAACCCGTTGTCGCCCAGCAGGCCCGGTCGGGGGGACAGCGATGAAGTTTCGTGGACCGTTGATTGGCCTGTCGGTGTTCATGGTGATCGCGGTGGCGATGACGTGGCTGGTGTATGCAACCCTGCGCCGCGAGGTCGCGGGATCGACCTACGACTATGCCGCGATGTTCACCGATGTCACCGGGTTGCGCGATGGGGATGACGTGCGCGTGGCCGGCGTTCGGGTCGGGCGTGTCGAATCGGTCGCGATCGACGGTGATCTGGCCAAGGTGGAGTTCCGGGTACAGACCGAGCAGCCGTTGTACGGCAACACGATTGCGACGATCACGTACCAGAACATCGTTGGTCAGCGTTACCTGGGACTGTCCCTGGGCAAGACGGGCAGCACTGATCGGCTCAAGCCGGGCAGCGTGATTCCCGTGGAGCAGACGGAGCCGTCGTTCGACATCGGCATGCTGCTGCACGGGTTTGAACCTCTCTTCAGCGTGCTTGATCCCGCCGAGGTCGACAACCTCACAGGCGGTGTCGTCAAGTCTCTGCAGGGAGACAGCGGCTCGATCGTCGGTCTGGTCGACCAGACATCGCAACTCACCGAGACCTTCGCGGGCCGCGACAAGGTTCTCGACGAGGTGATCACCAATCTCAATGGTCTGACGAAAACCCTTGCGGGGCAGAATAAGAATCTGGATACCGTCTTGACGCATACGCGTGAGATGGTGGCGATCCTGGACAACCGGCGCGCCGGGTTAGTGGATTCGATCGGTTCGACGGGTTTCGCGGTACGTCGGTTGTCGAAGATCTCGGACACGGTATATCCGCAGCTCAACGAAATACTTTATCGGGAACCGGGATTCGTCAGTCACCTGAACACCGTCGAACCCCAGCTGGCCTTCACCGGCGCCAATCTGCCGCTACTTCTCAAGGGTGTCGCGCGGACCAGCCAAGAGGGCGCGTTCATCAACGGATATGTCTGCGATCTCAATCTCACCGGGTTCTTCCCCGGACTCAACGACGTCGTTCCGATCATCGTGAATGCCGCCACCCCCGGTAACAAGGCTCAATACACTCCGAAATGCAGGAACCTGGCAGATGGATAAACGCGCAGTGTGGCAACGTATCTCGCGGCGCCCCGTTGAGACGTATGACAAGATCTGGTTGGGCGCCATCGCGCTGGCGGTGATCGGTTCTCTGGTGGGGGCGATGCTGCTGGTGAAGGCGATTGGCATCGGTTACAGCCACTACACCGGCGAGTTCTTGCAGGCGGCGTCGCTGCAACCGGGGGCCAATGTGTCGTATGCGGGGGTCCCGGTGGGGAACGTCACGAGTGTCGCGCTGGCGGGCGACCATATTGAAGTCGGTATGCGGGTCCGCGACGACATCACCCTGCGTAAGGGCGCCAAAGCGTCGATCAAGATCACCACGATTCTCGGTAATCAGTACGTGGAGTTGCGCAACGGCGGTGAGGGTGTACTGCCCAACCGTCGAATCGATCTTGCGCACACCGACGTTCCGTATGACCTACAGGCCACGCTCCAGGACGCAACCTCCACTTTTGAACAGGTAGATGCGGACAGGATCGCGGAGTCGGTGGCGATACTGGGTAAACAGCTCGAGGGCTTACCCGCTGTACTGCCGCAGGCCATGGAGAACATTCAGACGCTGTCGTCGGTGATAGCACATCGCCGCGATCAGATCGGCACGCTGCTGGCCAGTACCGAGTTGGTGTCGGGCACCCTGTACCGGCAACAGAGCGATATCGGCAAACTGATCATTCAGGGCCGTGATCTACTCGGCGAGTTCGTTTCTCGGCAAGCGAGTTTCCACTCCATGATGCGCGCGGTGACCGAGCTGACGAACTTCCTGAGCAAGGTTGTGGTCAAGGACAGGCGCGCGGTTGATGCGCTCATCGCCGATGTGAAGACCTTCAGCAATTTGATCGGTGGCCATGATGACTTGTTCCGGAGCATCCTGCAGGTGACGGCGGTCGCGGCCCGAAACTTCACCAATCTCACGGGTTACGGAAACGCACTCGAGCTGAGCGCGCCCGGTGGTCTCGCGGTGGATTCGTGGATGTGCGCGATCAGTGGGCGGGCCAAGCAGTTCAACATGATCCCGTACTTCAAGGATTGCCAATGAGCACGCCCATAAGCGCGCGGACGCGGCGAGTCATCTGGATCGCGGGGGCACTGGCGGTAGTGGTCGCTGTCGTGGTGGTTGCCGTCGGGTGGACCTATCTGCGGGAGCGGAGCGACAGGCTCACCATCACGGCCCAGTTCGAGTCGGTCTCCGGCCTCTACCCCGACAACAAGGTATCGGTGCTGGGCATGCCGATCGGCAAGGTCACGAAGATCACGTCGCGTGGTACCTACATGGAAGTTGAGTTCACCGTCGATTCGAAGGTCAAGGTGCCGGCCGACGCCAAGGCCGTCACGGTGTCGACCTCGATTCTCACCGACCGGCACATCGAACTGACACCCGTTTATCGCGGTGGACCGACGCTCAAGAACGGGGACGTCATCGGGCTGGACCGCACGAAGACACCGGTGGAGTTCGATCGGGTGCTGGCCATGATCGACCGGCTCTCCAAGGCGATGAAGGGCGACGGTAAGGGCGGCGGGCCACTGGCGGATGTCGTAAACAACAGCGCCAATACGCTGTCCGGAAACGGTGAGTTGATGAGGGCATCTTTGGACGAGTTGTCCAAGGCACTCCGTCTGAGTGCCGACGGCGGTGCGATGACGCGCGATCAGCTGACCAAGATCATCACCCGCCTCAGCTCACTCTTCGACGCTGCGGCACGTAATGACCAGAACATCCGGGAGTTCTCCTCCCAGGTGCGACAGCTGTCCCAAGTGCTTGATCAGGAGCAGCTGGGGTCGGGGACCACCGGTAAACAGCTGAATAACATTCTGCTGCAAGCAGGTTCGCTGCTAGAGCAGAATCGCGATGCCATCAAGCAATCGGTCGGTAACTCCAACCAAATTGCCCAGGCGGTTTACGACAACCAGCGAGAGTTGTCGGAAGGGTTCGACCTGCTTCCGCTGATGGCGGACAACGTCTACAACATCGTCGACCCGATTAACAACGTGGTGCGTGCCCATGTGCCGGTGGACAGGTTGTTGTTCGACACCCAGGCTGCCAAGGAGATCTGCAATCTCATGGGTCTGCGCCAATTAGGTTGCAGCACAGGCACCTTGCAGGACTACGGACCCGATTTCGGATTGACGTATGTCCTCGACGGGCTTGCGGCGATGGGGCAGAAATGAACAGATGGCAAAGGTTTGCGGCGCCCGCGGTGGTTCTTGCTGTGCTGCTGACGAGCGGTTGCAGCACCAACGGTCTTGCCAGCCTCCCACTTCCGGCTCCGGGCATGACGGGGGGTTCCTATGGCCTGACGGCAGTCTTCACCAACATTCTGAACCTGCCGTCGCGCGCCAAGGTCAAACTGGGCGGCGCCGATGTCGGCGAGGTCTACTCCATGAGTACCACCAACTACACCGCCGTGGTGACGATGCGGATCCGTTCGGATGTGGAGATTCCCAAGGGAACCACCGTGGAGCTGCGCACCGCGACGCCGCTGGGCGACGTTTTCGTCGCGCTGAAACCGCCGCGCCCCGCAGACTCCAACGCACCGCTCCTGCGTGACGGGGACACCATCGGTCTGGATTCGACCACCGCCGCCGCGACGGTGGAGGCGGTGCTGAGTTCGGCCGCCATCATCGTCAACGGTGGTGCGGTGCGCAATCTCACCGGCACGGTCAACGGCCTCGGTCGCGCCACCGGGCCGAATGGCGCGGCATTCGGTGATCTAATCGGAAAGTCGAACCGGCTGCTGGGCACACTCAACGCCCGGTCCAGCCAGCTCGATACCGCACTGCGGGACACCGCACAGCTTGCCGCTGAGATGAATACGCGGCACGAGACGCTCTCGGAGCTATTGGTCGCGGCCGCGCCTGCCACGGACACCCTGTCTGCCAATGCATCTCATATCGCCGATCTCGCCGACCAGGTAGGTGCGGTGACCAAGCAGCTCTCCAAGTTCCCGTCGATCGCGGGTACCGACACCAGCGGCCGCAGCGTCATCGCCGATTTCAACACCCTGGCGGGTTCATTCAATGACATCGCGGTCAGTCCCGACACGAGCCTTGCCGCGCTCAATCGGCTGATGCCTCCCATCATCAAAATCATGGCGGGCTCGGCGTTCGCCGCCCGGGTGTCGATCGACAGGCTGGTGCTCGGATCGATACCCGATATCGGCTATCAGGGCGATCCGGGTCTTCATGGCCCGAAGCGCTATGACTGGGCGAAGTTGGTCGGATCGTTCAAGTACACCCTGTGGCGCCTGCAGGAGCGTGTCGTGGGTAAAGGACCCGACACTCCGGCAATTCCGGTGCGCCCGAGTCCGACGGAGCCCGGAGTCATCGAACCGATACCGGGCGCTATGCCCGTACCCCAGGGGCCGCCGCGATGATCAACGTATTGGCCAACACGGTGGTGGACGCCGTGAAGATGGGGCACCGCAACCGCTTCTGGCTGTCGGGACTTGCCCTTGTGGCGACCCTGGCGGTGGCGTGCACCTACCTCGCGGTGGGCGCGTTGCGCGCGCGGGCATTCGCCTCGACCTATGAGGTGTCGATCGAGCTGCCGGAGTCCGGTGGTTTGATCCCCAACCAGGATGTGGCGCTGCGCGGTATGCGAATTGGCCGGGTGGACTCGGTGACGCCGTCTCCTCGTGGACCGGTCGCACTGATACATATCGAGTCCGACGTGAAGATCCCGGTGGGGAGTCCGGTGCGCGTGTCCGGCCTTTCTCCCGCGGGTGAGCAGTACGTCGACTTCGCGCCGGTGACGACCACCGGACCGTACCTGGACAACGGCAGTGTGATCGCCCGCGGGCAGGCGACGGTTCCGGTATCGCTGTCGAAGCTGCTTGCCAACGCCGATGGTGCTCTTGCACAAGCAGATACGCAGAAATTAGAGATCATCAAGAAGGAACTCCATCTCTCACGCGAGGCGCCGCGCAAGATGACCGACATCATCGACGGCGGCGTGTTCCTCCTGTCGACACTGGACTCCGTGCTTCCGGAGACGGTCAGCATTCTCAAGAAAAGCCGCGTGACGTTGTCCTCATTCGCGGAGATGAACAATGGCCTTGCCACCACCACACAGGGCCTGAATCGGTCCCTGAACGGCGTAGCCCGCATGGACGGCGGCTTTCGCACGTTGATCGACAGGGTGCCCGGGCCGTTGGCCACCACCGACGCCGTGTTCGCCGATAACTCCGACACCATGGCACAGCTGCTGGGGAACCTCACCACGGTGGCGCAGCTGTCCTACGTGCGTGTGCCGGCGCTCAACGCGCTGTTCCCCTCGTACCGCGGATCGGTGATCGAGGCGGTGGGCAACACCTTCTACGACCACGGCGTATGGGCCACCGCCGACATATATCCCCGCTACACCTGTGATTACGGATATCCGCGTACCGCGGTGTCGGCCGCCGATTACCCGGAGCCGTTCCTGTATGCCGGCTACTGCCGAGATGACGACCCGGCGGTGCTGGTGCGCGGTGCCAAGAATGCCCCGCGGCCGGCCGACGACGATACCGCCAGCCCGCCCAAGGGAGCTGATTTAGGTAAGGTGTCCGACCCGACTCCGAAGGGACGCTTCACCATTCCCACGCCGTATGGTGGACCGACGCTTCCGATCGAGCCGCCGAAGTAGGTGGCTTAACTGAATCCCAGCCAGCTGGGCAGTGCCCGTCCGACGCCGCCGGCTGCATCGCACAGGGTGTAAGTGGTATCGCAATTACCTTTGGGGGAGCCGTATCCCGCCCACATGCCGCCGGCGTCGCGGCGCAGGACGATGGCCGAGGAACTGCCCCCGTCGAGGGCAATGGCTTTGTCGACGCCCAGTCCGCGGTAGAGGTCCTGGAGGTTGTCGGGGGTGTAGCTGCCGCCCTGGAAGACCATGAGTTCATCGGTCGCGGACTTGTAGCCGAGCGCGGTGCGGGCGGCAGCGGGGCCGCGGTCGTTCAGCTGCTCGGTGAATCCCGGAAGAAGAAGTTTCAACCCGCTTACCGCGACGAACTGAACGCCCTTGTCCATCAAGCCTTCTAGCGGACCGGTGGCGTACCCGTAGTCCTTGGGCCCTGCGGAGGCGATGACCTCGGGTGCTGATCCCGGGGAAAAGACCATGGTGGCCAATGCCGTCCAGACTTCGTCGCCGCCGGAGAGTGCCTGCTTGCCCGCGTACACCCTCGTTCCGGTGACCTGCTTGTTGTAGTTAGCACTGCCGTTGGCGGTATCGACATAGGCGCCCAGCGGAGAGGTGCATCCGGTGCTCTTCCAGGTGCCGCCCTGTTGGCCCCGAACGTCGAAGAAGTTGGCGTTGATGATGAACGTGGGCTTGCCCATGAGCGTCCAGGCCGCCATTGGCTTGTATGTCTCCGAGGCCTGCCACAGACCCTCGGCGGTACGAGCGCGTGCATCACGTTCGCACCGGGACTGATAGCCGGAATGGGTGTCCACCAACAGGTTTGCGCGCAACCGCGACGAGGCGCTCTTGATGATCATGAGGTGGCCGCCATTGTCCAGCGTGTACTCGTTGCCGGCCGCGTTACGGAAGGGGGCGGGGTTGCCGCCGCCGAAGTTGTAGACCAGGAAGGTGCCCTTGGTGTTGGCGATCGCCGCGAGCACCGCATCGTGGGCCGCCTCGGCCCGGGCGGTGTGATGGGTGGCGGGAATGGGGAGTGCCGCCACCAGCATCATGCCGAAGGCGGCGGCGAACAGGCGACGTCCGAAACCGGCTCGCGGAAGACGCGATACGCGTGAAATGCCCACGGCTGTCCCTCCTGTGACGATCTTGAACAGTCAACGATAATCACAGCAGCAACACAGTCAACTTTGGTAACAAGTGGGGATCGATCGGACATCGGCAGCGTCGCGATGGGATGCGCTAGCCGCCCAAGCGGGTGTGCATCTCCCATACGAGGACTTCGGCATCGGTCGTCGCGGTGACCCGTGCCGCGCCGGTATCGGTGAGCCGCACGGCATCTCCCTCGGCAAGCTCACCGGCTCCCTCGAGGGCCACGGCGCCGCGGGCGATAAACAGATGCACGAACGGTGCTGGCGGAAGCTCGACGCTGTCCCCGGCGGGGATGCGCGCCGCGTGCAGCGCCGCGTTCTTCTGGGCAATCGTGATCGCCGTCTGATCCCGGTGCCGCGGCATCCCCGAGGCCACGGTCACCAGTCCGCCGCTGAGTAGCTCGCCATCGATCTCCAGCTGTTGGTAACCCGGATCAAGCCCCGAGTCATCGGGGCTCACCCACATCTGGATGAATCGCACCGGGTCGGAGTGACGTTCGCCCGACAGCCGCCAGGAGTCGTTCTTCTCCGAATGCAGGATGCCGGAGCCTGCCGACATTCGTTGTGCCAGGCCGGGATAGATCACCCCGGCGTTGCCCTCGGAATCCTGGTGCACCAGCGATCCCTGCAGCACCCAGGTGACGATCTCCACATCGCGATGGGGATGCGTCTCGAAGCCGGCGCCTGGCAGCACGATGTCGTCGTTGTTGACCAGCAGCAGTCCGTGGTGGGTGTTGTGCGGGTCGTAATGCTCACCGAAGGAGAACGAGTGCTTGGAATCCAGCCACGAGATCCTGGTCGCGAGCCGCTCACTCGCGCGCCGGACGTCGATAGGCATATATCGACAGTAACGCCACGCAGGGAATTCGGGGGAATCGTCTGCGTGGCGTTACCGTCGGCGAAAAAATTCGGCTTACCAGTCGGCTTCGGTGTACTTGATGACGCCGCGGATGTTCTTGCCGTCGAGCATGTCCTGGTAGCCCTCGTTGATCTGCTCCAGGCTGTAAGTGCTGGTGACCATCTCGTCGATCTTGAGTAGGCCCTGCTTGTATAGGCCGACCAGACGTGGGGTCTCCGTGTGAGTGGTGCCACCACCAAAGATGTTGCCCTTCAGCGTCTTCTGCAGCATCGTGAAGAGGAACAGGTTGAACTTGACGTCCACGTCGACCATCGCACCCATGCCGGTAACCACGCAGGTGCCGGTCTTCGCGGTGAGGATCATGGCCTCTTCGATGTATTCGCCCTTCATCTCGCCGACCGTGATGATGGTCTTCTGCGCCATGATGCCCCAGGTCAGGTCCATAACCGGCATGATGGCCTCGGCCATCGAGGCGTAGACATGAGTGGCGCCGAACTTGAGGGCCTGCTCACGCTTCCACGGCACCGGGTCGATCGCGATGACGTATCGGGCGCCGGAGACGACGGCGCCCTGCAGGGCGCTCATGCCGATTCCGCCAACACCGATGATGATGACGTCCTCGCCGGGCCTGACCTCGGCGATATTGGTGGCAGAGCCGAAGCCGGTGGGCACGGCGCAGCCGAGCAGTGCAGCCGACTCGAAGGGCACACTGTCGTCGATCTTGACCACGGAATCCTCGTGCACCACGGCGTACGGCGAGAACGTGCCGAGCAGGTTCATCGCGGAGACGGGGGTATCACCCGCGTGGATGCGGTTGGTGCCGTCGGCAATAGCCTTGCCGCCCAGCAGGATTGCACCGCGGTCACACAGCGAGCGGTAGCCGCGCATACACGGTGGGCACTTGCCGCAGGCCGGGATGAAGGCGAAGATGACGTGGTCACCCTCCTGGACGGAGGTGACGCCCTTGCCCACCTTGGTCACGACGCCCGCGCCCTCGTGGCCGGGCAGCACCGGCAGCTCCATCGGGGTGGCGCCGGTCAGCACGTGGTAGTCGGAGTGGCACATGCCGGCGGCGTGTAACTGGACCTGAACTTCGCCCTCGGCCGGATCACCGAAGGTGATCTCTTCGACGACGATCGGCTTGTTGAGCTCGCGAATCAGCGCGCCTTTTGTCTTCATTGACTGGCTAGTCCTTCCAGATACACGTGAACCAGATCACTCTCGTGGACGAGGATAGCGGCTTTACGAGAAAAGTGAAACGCGTTCTAAAAGTTCGTGGTCAACGGGCCAAGAGTGCCTCTGACGACTACCTATGCACGATTATGAGGTCTTGTTAGGAGACGCCTGCGTCGCGGGTATCCCAGTACTTCTGGCGGAGTACGCGCTTGAGGATCTTGCCCGCACCGGACAACGGGAGCTCGTCCACGAACTCGTAGCTGCGCGGCACCTTGTAGTTGGCGATGTGTTCGCGGCAGTGCTCCTGAAGGTCCTCGCCGCAGCACTCGGACTGCGACTGTTTGACGACCACGGCGTGCACGCGCTCGCCCCAGCGTTCGTCGGGGATACCGATCACCGCGCATGCGGCTACCGCCGGATGCTTGGCCAGCGCGTTCTCCACCTCGGCCGAGTAGACGTTCTCGCCGCCGGTCACCACCATGTCCTTGATGCGATCGACGATGTAGACGTACCCGCGTTCGTCCATCCGTCCGGCGTCGCCGGTGTGCATCCATCCGTCCCGGGCGGCGGCCGCAGACTCCTCGGGTAGCTCCCAATAGCCGAGCATGACGTTGTCGCCCTTGACGACTACCTCGCCGATCTCGCCGCGTGGGACTTCATTGTCGGTGTCACCGCTGGAGTCGACGATCATGACCTCGCAATGGGGGGCCGCGCGTCCCGCCGAGCGCAGCAGCGCGGGGTCGTCATGATCGTCGGGAAGCAGCAGCGTCGCGACGGGGGACACCTCGGTCATGCCGTAGGCCTGGGTGAATCGCGCGTTGGGGAACACGTGTTTGGCGCGCTGCAGTACTGCCTCGGAGATGACCGAGGCGCCGTAGACGATTCCGCGGATACCACTGAGGTCGAGCTGTGCGGCCGCTGGATGATCGACCAGCATCTGGATCATGGTGGGCACCAACAGCATGTCCTGGACATCATGTTCGACGATGGCGTCCAGCACCCCCTGCGGGGTGAATGACGGGACGATCACATGTGTGGAACCCGAGAGGTTCCCCGCGAGGACGGCGCTGAAGTCGGCCATGTGGAACATCGGCGCCGAGTGCAGCAGCCGACCGTCGCGGGTGAGGAAGTTTCCGGTGGATAGCGACCCCATCGCCGAGGTCAGCACGTTGTCATGAGACAGCATGACGCCCTTGGGATTTCCGGTGGTTCCCCCCGTGTAGAAGACGCCGAGCAGGCTGGCACCACCGGTGCGGGTGTCCGCGACGGGCTCGTGCCCGGAGAGGAGGTCCTCATACCCGATCATGTCCTCGGGTGTGGGACTGTCACCGCAGTAGATGACGGTGTCCAGGCACGCACATGCAGCGCGCAGCGGCGCGGCGGCGGCCTTGAATGCGTCGTCCACGAACAGCACGCGGGTGCCGGATTCGCGCAGGGAGTAGCCGATCTCGGCCAGGCTCCAGCGGATGTTGACGGCGTTCAGCGCGGCACCCAACCACGGCACCGCAGTGAGGTATTCGACGTAGCGGTCCGAGTTCAGTGAGAGCATGCCCACCCGGTCGCCGGGCCGGACGCCGACGGTTCGAAGCGCCCCGGCCAATCGGGCGACACGGTCCGCGAACTGCTCCACGGTGCGTTCCCGGCCCTGGTAGATCGTGATGGGGCGGTTCGGGTCCTGCTGCAGGGCACGGTGCAGCCACTGGGTGAATTGCATATTCCAATCCTGCCGTCCGGAACTGTCTCGGGTGTGGGATTCATCGAGCTAACAGGCAATCTCCAGTGCCCTGCTACGATGCACCAAGGGGCAACGGGTGGCCATGGGGGGAATTGTGTCTGAGAGTCTGCTGATGGCGGCGGGTGTCGCTCTCTTCGTGCTGGTCTTTGCGGGGGTGTGGTTCCTCTCGTCCCGGATGCGTATGAAGCGAATCGCCATCCTCACCGCCTGGGCTCAGGCGCATGGTTGGACGTACACCGCCGATGATCAGAGCCTGCTGGCGTTGTCCCACGATGAGCCTTTCGGCCAGGGGCATAGCCGCACCACGCGGGACGCCTTCAACGGAGGTATCAACGGGCACGAGTTCGTGTCCTTCGAGTACTTCTACAAGGTGACCACCGGTTCAGGTGACGATCGAACCACCGAGACCTATTACTACATGGTGACCTGCATCGTCACGCCACCGTCGCCGTATCGGCTGGAGATCAAGCCCGAGGGCGTACTCGCGGGACTGGCTCGTGCCGTGGGGTTTACGGATCTGGAGTTCGAATCCGACGAGTTCAACAAGCGGTTCAATGTCAGGGCCAATCCGGAGCGATTTGCCTACGACGTGCTTAA
>NZ_MAEV01000044.1:0-19818 GCF_002013385.1 Mycobacterium sp. D16R24
TGGGGAACGCCGCAGGCACCAGCTGGCCAAGCCGACACTACCGACGTCAGCACATCTAAATGCTAAGCACCGTGCCCCAGATTCGATGAGAATGCCCCAACATCAATGAGAACGGATATGAAACTTTGATAGCCAAAGATGTTCCGGGGCAGAACCATTCGTGACATATTCGTCACAGTGACGTAATGGTAGTGAATAAGAGAGAGGAGGGGCAGGGCGGTGGGGTAGCGCCGTCGTCGGGACGGTCCATGCGATTGCGCAGCTTCGGTTCACGGATCGGGCGCTTCCGGCAGGTATCAAGTGCGATTCGCTGAGGTGTTCATTAATTGGGGTGGAGTGCCGTTGGCACAGGCCGCCGCGCGCGGATTGCCGAAGGTGGTGGGATCGCGAAAACGTATTGACATCTCAGCTGAACTGTCGGGCGGGTTCCGAGGTGGTTGCACTGTTCGTCGATGAGTTGTTAGGCAAATCCCCAAACTGGTCATATCGTCACAGTGACGTTTCTAGGTTTTGGGGGCTTGGGTGGCCGGACGCGGTGCCCGGGTCGCGAAACATGCCGCACCCGAGCGATTTCGGGTGTTGACGCCGTTGACGGACCCGGTGGCTGCGGGCGTACGCGCCGTTCGCCGGGCGGGGCCCCGTGTCGACAAGTAGTGACGTGAAGTGGTGGACTGCCCGGGAAGCCGGGCGCACGTGTCGTCGACCCTGCGTATACTGACGCCGATAAGACACATTATGTCAGATAATCTACTGCATATTGCAACAGATGAATTATCACCCGCCTACCTACCTGCCTGTCCGTTCCGGGGTTAGTTGGCCAGTTTCCGTAAATAAGTGGTCACCTGTGGAATCGCATCTGTTTCCATGAATGCATGGTCCGCACCGCCCCTGTACATCGCAGAGCGAGCGGCAGGGATCCGCACAGGCCACTGTCGCTCGGCTGCTACGACGCGCCTCCACGCCACACACACCCTGGTGCTGCGGAAGCGATCCTGGCTCCGCGGACCGTCGCCAGCACCGCCTGATAACGCGCGGTGTCCCCGGAGCGAAGATGGCGGCGTAGCTCAGGAGGGCGGCGATTCCGCCGAAGGCGACTTGCCGGTTATCGATGCGCGGGCGTAAGTCACTGAGGGCGTGAGCTTGCACCCGCAGCGCAACGACGTCCCGCAGCCATTGGGCGTGCTCGTGGTGGCTCTCCTGGAGCTCTTTGGCGACGTTGAGGTAATCCAGGAGCGTGTCGCGGCGGAACGGGCGAACTTGCCACACCGCCAAGGCCCAGCCAGAGATAATGCCCAGTGCCGCCAACGCCGGGGCGAGCAGATTTGAATTCATAACTCATGATGCCAGCTCAATCCCAGTGCGTTACCGCGGGTTGGGCCTACGGGTAGCGCATTCACCGTATCGCGATCAAGACACCATCGTTGTTGAGGCTGCCGAAAGTCTTGAGCAGCAGGTGCGTTGGCAGTATCACCGTGCCGTCTTGACCGCGTACACCGAACTGGCGATCAGGCTGCCCAAGTGAATCGCGCTCTACCACATCACCGAACAGCAAGTAGCCCAGTGGGCGTTCAGTCGTCGAATCGTCAATCTCAAAGCCCCGAGTTCGCCCGCCCACGTCGATCCGCTGACGTGCCAGCAGGTGATGCCCGCCGTTGTTCACCGCATCCGACAGTTCACCGTTCAGTGCCGGCGCCAACACATCCAGGCGCAGCTGCGGGTCGCCAGATTGGCTCACGCCAAGCCTGCGATCGAGCACCGCGGCCGCTAAGGCGCGCGCGGTGAATCCTTTCTCCGCACATTGCATCCAATACTGCAGCCAACACTCGGCTATCCCGAGACCTTCACCAATGGTCTTGTCCGAAGGCCTCTTATCAGCTGCCAGATCCAGCAGCAATTTCACACCGTACCGGTCTTGGTTTTGACTGGCCTCACAACCAGCCAGCAGAGCATGACTGTAATGCTCGTAGTCATTTGTCCGCAGCGTCCCTGAGGTGCGAACGATTTTCTTGAAGATCTCCCGGAGTCTGACGGTCTCCCCCACCGCGAGCGCGATCCTCACGGCCAGCCGATGAGCGGTATGGATCAAGTTATGCCAAACCCCGTTGACCACCGCGCGATTACGTTCCAAATCCTGCAGGAAATCGGCCAGCTCGATCTCAAGACGATCAATATCGTCCAGATTGCACAGCGCCTCAACCCGCAGATTCTTCAGGTCCAGACGTCGCACATGATCGTTAGGGTCAAGGCCCGCAAGCAGATCAGCAGCGTCTGTGAGCGCCCGCTGGTAATCCTGCCCGCTAAGAGCATGTTCGACTGCCAAGATATTGGCGTGTCGTTCGGCGGCGCCACCATCGGGGAAATGCGAAAACAGTGACTCGACCTGCCGGCGAAGTGCACCCAGTTCCTCAACGGTCTTCTGGTCAGCTTTAGCCCTGCCAGTGAGGTTGCCGATACCGGCCATCAGGTTGACGCATATTCGGTCTCCATCCCACTGGACGTCGCCCTCATCGATGGCGGCCTGCAGGAATCTGATCACTGCTTTGATATCGGAGATGATCTGGGCAACAGGCTCTCCGAGGTGCAGCTGCACCTGCACGATCTGATCGGCAGTCTTGGCCATTGTCTTGAAGTGCGGCGACGATCGCCGCTTGAGGTGATCCATCTCAAATCGCAGCCACTGGCGCGCCTCGTGTGGTCGACCTTGGACCATCAAGAAATTGGCCTCGTTGCCTGCCAACACCGGGCACAAAGTAAGACGATCCGAGCAGTCTTTCGCCAACGACAACAGCTGCAGCACGTGAGTCTGAATCGCAAGAGCGGAGTCGAACTGCTGATGGTCCAGGTACTTCGCAAGCCATGCAGACAAGTGCGCGGCGGTGTTGTCCAGCACCGTCGGGGCACCCTTCAGAGTGCGGCGAATGACGTATTGAACGATCTCGTTGATGTCCAGCTGAACGGAGAATTCCCACGGGGTATCTGCTGATAGATCGTCACGGCGATCCATGAGGGACTGTGTCCTGATTCGCCCGATCGCGGCATTCATTGTCGGCAGCTGCTCGTGAAGTTGTGACCACGGGTCCAACCCCTCAATCAGAGTGTCTGGTGTCCTTGTTGCGCTTGCGAACAGCAGGAAGGCAGGGACGTTTTGTGACGCTAAAAACGAACTGGCAGAGAGCATCCGCTCGGCAACGACCGCTGCGGGGTCACTGCGATCACCGATAAGGCGTTCCAGACACAGTTGTATTGCCGCCTGGTAAGTGCGCGGATATCGGCCCCGGTCATAGGAATCCTCGCCCATCAACTCAGCCAGTGCATCGATCCGGCCCGTGTAGATCTCGACGCCGCTCACCAGCGCCGCCAACGTACCGAAATGCGATGCGGCTATATGCAATAGCAAGGGTCGACGCCCGAGTTTCACTGCTACCCTATCGAGGGCCTCATTGACCCGCCCAGATTCCTCAGTGGTTGATTGTGGCACGTCGTCAATGAGGCGTGAGCGCAACAGCTCTCGCGCTTGATCGCGGTCCATGTCACCGACCGCGATACTCTGGTACTCGGTCCAATTCATAGCGTTAGTCGACGTCACTAAGACGTGGGCGTTGCCGCGCACCGGCACCCAGTGATCAAGCTGGCGGGAACTATGGACGTTGTCGAAGACGATCAACCACCTGCCGATGAACGAGCTCACGCACTCAGTGAACGCCTCAACAATGCGCGCCGAATCGCCGCCCGCCAAGGCGTCCGGGATACCAATCGTGCGGTGCTGGCGCATGATCGAGGAGATAATCGAGGCATCGGACTCGGCATCTATCCAGCACACCCTGTCATAGGAGTCAGCCTCGTTGCGCACATACATTGCGGCGGTCCGCGTCTTGCCCACCCCTGACGGGCCCGTCATTACGCACCGCAGGACTCGTCGCGATCGGATGTTGCTGAAACATTCGACGATAGTCTCGAGCTCGCCGGCCCGCGGTATCCCGTCCCCTGATGGGACGCGTTCAGCTCCCCTGCCCGCCTCCCACCGCGCCGTAACCTGCGCGAGAACCTCGGACGGTTCGGCAAGCAGCGCAGTGAACTCCGTCAACGGCACGCACCGGCAGTTTCGCCCCGGAATCACTTCACTCTCAACGGTAGTGCCGGCGGCCCGGGTAAAAACATCGGCGATAAGCCGACTTTCAAGGATCCACGCTGCACGATCACCTAGAGTGAGACGGTTCTGGCTGCGCCATTTCTGCAGTTCGGCAACGATTCTTGAACGGATCACAAAGGACGGCTCACCTGTGGCGTTCACATGTGCCCGGCGTAGCCTTGCGAGGTGGGCGCCCATCCCGACAGTCAATAACGCTTTCGAGGCGGCCGTATTGTGGCGAACGATGAACTGAAGTTCCTGCAACATCTCAGCATCGGCACACTTGCTCGCGAGAAGTTCGTTGAGACGATCAATGTCATCGCCTGCACGCGCGTTCGTCGTGAGTACATACATCGGGGACTCGATCCGAGCAGTCATGCGCACCAACGTGACAAGCGCCTGGCCAGCACTGATCGTCGAGCTCTTCGGCGCGGCAACAGATTTCGCTTGGTGTATCTCACTAATCAAGCCGTCCCCGGAATACACCGAGAAATCGACGATATCCGGATCGAGGACATTCGGGTCCTCAGGATCCTCGATTCTGACTTGGGTGTTCATCGGCGAACCCGCAGACACCAACGCCAAAAACTTTTCGATCGTGAACAAGTACTGATAAAACAAACCCGAAGCTGCCCTACCTGCTGGCCCTGTGCGCCCTCCCATGGCGGCCAATGTACAGCGGCGGTACGACACATCCGGCCGAACTGACCCCGAGGCGCTCATCGCCGGCGGCATCTGCAGCAACCTCGCTCACTAGAAGCTTCTGCGTAATGTGCACAGCAAGCAAGCCAGATGGCGTACCGCCAAGCGGACCGAGGACGGCAACCTGGTGCCCAGTTGACTCTTACTATCGATCGGATAGGCCAGATCGAACATCGGATAACGACAACGTGACGCCATCAACACAAACACCCGCGCGCATCGGTGCTCGCCAGGCAAACCGGGCCCGCCTCCGGGAGGACCTCCTTGACGCCGCTGAAGAGCTATTCGCCGACGGCGGATACTACGGTGTCAGCGTCCGCGATATCACCGAACGAGCCGGTACACGGCTGGCTGCGGTCAGTGATCATTTCGGAGGTAAAGAGAACCTGCTCCGCGACGTCCTGCGGCGGCGGGTTGAACCCCTCAATGCAGAACGCCGACGATCGCTGGGCGAGCTGTCCGAATCTGGCTCTCAACGACGACGGCTAGCGTGTGTCATTAACGCGTTCACTGTTCCGATGCTTGATCACGCCGGGGACGCTGGCTGGAGGAACTATTTCCGTTTGATTGCTCAGCTGTCCAACTCGCGGGTGCCCGCGCTCAAACTTGTTGCAGACGAATACAACACCATTGCAACGGTATTCATTGATCGGCTTCGCCAGATTTTTCCCGACGCCGGCGAGCCCGTCTATCACGAGGCGTACCTGCATATGGTCGCCGCGACCATGCACACCTTCGCCGATACCGCTCGGCTGGACCGGATAACGCAAGGCCGGGGCAGCACGCACGACATCAACGAACGCCACCGTGTGCTCACCGAATTCGTCGCCGGCGGAATCACCCGACTGGTGGGCCGAGGATAAGCCACACGAACAAATCCAGCTCACCGACGTAGGCGGTGTAGCGCGGCTGGTCAACGGCGACTCGTGAACTGGGTTCTCGCCAGCGGCGGCTCGGACGGCCTCACCGTATAGGATTCGGGTGCAAACGAACTGGTGTGCTAGAGGCTGCATCGGGCATATCCGGCCAAGCACGTTGGGTAACAGTCGGATACACCAATTTATCCACTACAGAAAGCGATCCTGGTCGAACCAGACTGGATCTTTGAAAACCGACAGCGGCGCACTGTTTGCGGTGATAGCACCCCATACAACAACGCACAAACCCATCAGTCCCGTAGATTACGCCATCGGATCACTACTGCGACAACACTGCAACCTTGATCTAGGGGGCCGTCTGCTCCCCTAGATCAATGGGCGGTCGCCATGTGAGATAGGCGGCAAGTAGTGCGCTGGCCAGAGCTGGCACATCCTGCATGGGTAGCACATCGGGTATGTCCCTGATGGCTACTCGGTCGCCGTCGGGGCTTATGGTGACCTCACCGTCAACCCGTGGACGGTCGGTAACGGGCACTCGCACGTATCGGCAGCCAGTGGTATCAGCCTCGACGTTGGGCAGTTTCACGATCTGGTAGCCCTCAGCGTTGAGACTGGCGGGCAACACCGCAGCGATCGTCTCAGCGACGCGGTCTTGCGAATACACGATGGTTTCGGTCTCGTCGGCGTGCCGGCCAGTGGCCAGTCTCAGCGATCCCCTCGAGTGACACTCAATGACTCGTCAACTCCTCGCCGGGCTTTGGTAACTCACGCGCGCATTGGTTGGCTACTTACTGGACGCCGGTTCTGCGAATCACGCTGCGCCAGGTTTGTGATCCGCGGCAGTGGGTGCGGGTCCTCAAATCTTAGGCACGCGGTCAGTAACGCTGCGTGCCGATTACCAAATGCGCGAAGCGGATGCCTCGAGTGTCCGACAATTACTGACAGACAGAGCATTTGATAGCCGTGCCTTTCAGTCCGTGTGGGTATCGGCGGATGTGTGGGCGCGTGTAGTTGCCCGCTACTGGGAAGCGCTCTCGCGCAGCGATGATGCGGGCGTGTGTCGCGAACAGCAATGGCCCGCCGCCAACGGTTCGCCGGGTTGGGCGATCAATATATTGCGACGCGAAAAGGGCGGCCTCGATAAGGGGCTAGCAATAGAATATAGACACGCAAAAATAGTCGAATAAACCTCCAGAAGTGTTGAAATGCAGGACGCGTTGCGCTACAATCATGTTATGACACAACATAATTCAGCGACTATCGATCGCTCGCTTGTTTCTACGCGTGTCGACAACGTAATGACCGACCATCCATCATGGCAAACTATTGATGACACTTCTGTGCGATGCGTTCGCAATGGCGACTCGATCTGGATGATCACGTGCGAACCCGCCGGCGAAGGCGAACATCGGGTGGGCTATGAGCGGCTGCACGGAGAGGGCCTCCCTCCTGCGTGGACACTGTTTGACTGCAGCCGTCTCAATGGTCCCAGTGGTCTTGGGCGGCATATGCGGTCCATGAAAACCGTTGCCCGGTGGCGCAATACCGACTTGTGGGACGCGTTGGCGACATCAATCATCCGGCAGGTGATCCGCGCATCACATGCGCGGCGGCTGTACGCGGTGATGTGCCAGGAATTCGGGCAGGTGTTCGGCACCGGCCGCGGCGACGTCGCATTGTTCCCCGACCCGCAGACAGTCATCGGCCTTACCGATACCGAACTGACTCGACTGGGATTGAGCTTCAAAAAGGACGCGTTACGTGCCGCGGCGCACGCCTATCTCGACTCGGCCGATCACTGGCAGGCGTTGCCGCCACCCGAGCTTGTGGGTGCATTGACGTCCGTTCATCGTGTCGGCGAATGGACCTCCCGGGCCACGGTTGCTGACTATTCCAACGACTTCTCCTTGTATCCGTATGGCGATCTGGCAGTGCGCACGTGGGCGGCAGCAATGGACGCCGACACGCCATGGCCCGCAACCGATGCCGCATTCGCCCAGACATGGGAGAATCTGGCAGCAACGGATCTGTCCGCCTGGACGGTGTCCACGTTGGCGTTTGGAGTACGGCATGTCCGCAGCGCAGCATCCAGTGCTAGGACTGTCGCCGGGTGAGCCCGCCGACATTATCTTCATCAACGCGCCGTTGCGGGACTATGAGGCGCGCCCACGAACCAATGACTTCACCCTGCCCGTGCTGGGAATGGCGTACATCGCGACCTATGCACGTGCGCAAGGGTTTAGCGTCGGTGTCCTAGATGCCGAAGCCCACGGACTACCGCTGGGCGTCGCAGCTGAACTAGTCAACAGTCACCGACCGCGATGGGCCGGGCTGAACCTGCTGGCACCAACCTACGAGATGAGCGCCGAGCTCGCCGCACGCCTGTCCCCCGCCACCGACCTGCTTGTCGGCGGGCACCACGCCCGTGCTCTGCCCGAACGGGTCCTGCGCGACCCGCGGATGAAGCGTTGCCAGGCCCTGGTCATCGGTGAAGGTGAACTGCGTGTGGCCGAACTACTCAGCGATGTCGGCCGGCGCGCAGACCTGCCGCAGGTGCTCTGGCTCGACGACCATGACGGGATTCGCTCAGGTACAGCACACGGCCCCGGTGCCGCGCACTGGCTCTCCCCCGATATCGATGCGCTCCCGTTTGTTGATCGCTCCCTGCTGCGCAACGACCCGGTAGCGGTCAATGGACGCCTGCGTGCCAGCATGGTCGGGGCGCGAGGCTGCCCGTACAACTGCTCGTTCTGCGGGGCCGCTGTATCGGCAAACCCCGACGTCACCATTCGGGTGCGTTCTCCCGACAACATCGTCGCCGAGCTCGAGCAACTCCGCCACACCGGCGTGACAGCATTTCGGTTCGTCGATGATCTCTTTCTTGGTGCCCGCCGCGTGATCAGCGACATGGTCGCAGGGTTCCAGAACGCAGGCGTCGGCGAATGGGCAACCTGGGACGCCACAGGCCGAATCAACGTCATTGACCGGCTCGCCGATCAGGACCTCGATGATCTCTACCAGCAGGGGCTGCGTGAAGTCGCCGTCGGCATCGAATCAGCCAGCCCGCGGATGCTGGCCCTGATTGACAAACGCATCGACCCGCAGATGACCCGCCGCGTCATCAAACGTCTACTCCAACAAGGGATCTGCGTCAAGGGCTACTTCATCTTCGGGTTCCCCACCGAAACCAGCGCCGAAATCGTGGCCACCCGAGCCCTGATCGAGGAACTCTGGCAGCTCAGCGACCAGCTGGGCGGTGACTTCCGGGCCTCAGCGTTCGAGTACCGGCCCTACCCCGGCACACCCGACTGGAACCGGCTGATGGCCACCGGCGCCTACGCCGAAAACGAACTGCTCGACTACCAACCAGTGGACCTCACCGACGGCGGAATCAACGAATCAATGTACGACCGAGACGAATTCAACTTCGCCGTCGCCCGCGACCTCGCCGCCGCACCACGCGGCGATATCCGTTCAGCCCTGCAAACCGTTGTCGCCGAACAACACCGGCGCACCCAGCGCTCACCGGCGATAGCGCCCAGGACACCGCCATGAGCGGCCCCGGTCTGCTAGTCACCCTCGACGGAATGGCGGGGGCAGGAAAAACAACAACCGCGCACCTAGTAGCGGAACAGCTACAGCTAGGCGGCCACACAGCTCTCTACACCTGCGAACCGACCGATTCCCCGCTGGGCCGCTTCGTGCGCGAGCATTTCCCGACGATCACCGGCCACGCCCTGGCATGCATGGTGGCCGCCGATCGCCACGAGCACCTCACCAACGTCATCGACCCCGCCATCAACCAAACCCACATCGTCATCTGCGACCGCTACCTCGTGTCGTCTCTGGTCCTGCAGCCACTGGACGCCGTACCCGCCGCCTACGTCCAAGCACTCAATGCCCCGATGCGCCAACCAGACCTGGCCATCGTGCTCTCGGCCAGCCCCCACATCGCCTGGACGCGAATCGCCCGTCGTGGCCGGCGCGGCCGATTCGAATCGAGCATCCAAGAGCTGCACACCCAGCACAACGCCTACCGCCAGGTCGCCGCCGCCCTCACACAACACGGCTGGAACATGCACATCATCGACACCTCAGATACCGCCGCGGCCGCAGTCGCCGACCAGATCGCGGCCCTGATCGCCGCGACAGCGCCCGCAGCGCGGCCAACAGCATAAATTACAACACTGTTCTTTGCTGGCACGTTGTCCCCAGGCACAAACACCGCCCGCACCGGCCGTGACCTCGCCAGCAGCACGCATCCATCAACAGGTGCAGCCACAGGATCTGCCGCTTATACACAACAACCCGCACGTAGTACACAGTGCGATTAACAGGGGCCCTGCTCTACCGTAACCACAACGGCACCGCTGGAAGGCACCCACTCATGGAGGCAACCGAACAACCGCAGCTGCTCGGGCTGGACGTCCCCGAGCTGGCCTCGCGCCGCCGCCAACAAAACAGCCTCACCGTGCGCCAACCCAACACGTTGACCGTGCGCCAGCTCGCCACCTGGGCAAGCCGCCAACTCGCCAACATCTCCCGCATTACCGGAGTAAGCCGGCACAGCGAGATCTTCACGCTCTCCCAAGCAGTCAAGCTCAGCGAAGAAGTCGGCGAGCTGCACGCCGAGATACTCGGCCACCTCAAAATGCAACGCACCGACAAAAACCAGAACTTCAACACAGAAAGCCTGGCCGGCGAACTGGCCGACGTCATCATGAGCGCCGCAGTACTGTCCCAAGCGCTGGGCATCGACCTCACCGACGCCCTGCACACCAAAATGGCCACCGTCGACACACGCATGGCCACACTCAACACCACCCGGCGCAGCGGATAACCCCGCACCGCAGCCCAACGCCCCCCGATTAATGGGCCCGCGAGCCGACACTGTCTGCGATTTATCCGGTCATCACGCCCGATAGGTGATACCTAATAGCGGCACCATCTTGGCCATGACCGATTCGCGCGGGGAGAACATATGACGACCACGGCAGCCGAAGAGGCGTTCAGCGCCGCCCTCACTGAGCACTTGGCGACATTCACCGCCGCACCAATCCTGTTCGTAGGCTCTGGGCTGTCCCGGCGCTACCTCGACATGCCCGATTGGCAGACGCTTCTCAAACAACTTGCCGCATTGACCAACCGCGAATACAGCTACTACCGGTCCACAGCCAGCGACGACCTGCCCAACATCGCTGAACTGCTCATCGAACCGCTCAAAGACCGACTGTGGACAACCAAAGAAAAACGGCTGCGCACCCAGCACTCCGACAAGCTCCTGCGTCCCGACAGCGCCCTGAAAATCTACGTCACCGAGCTGCTACAGAAAATCAGCGCCAAAAACTCGATCCCCAAAGCCCTACGGCAAGAAGTCGATTACCTGCGCAACGCCAAGGTCGATGCCATCATCACCACCAACTACGACCCTTTTCTCGAGGACACATTCCCCGACTACCGCGTGTTCGTGGGCCAGGACGAACTGGTCTTTTCTGACCCCACCGGAATCGCGGAAATCTACAAGATCCACGGCAGCCTGACCGACCCCAACAGCCTCGTCATCACCGCCTCGGACTACGAAGTGTTCCGGGACCGCAACGCCTACCTGGCCGCCAAGCTCCTGACCTTCTTCGCCGAGCACCCGGTGATCTTCATCGGCTACAGCATGACCGATAGCAACGTGCAGTCGATCCTGTCCAGCCTGGCCAGCTGCCTGACCGACGAGCA
The DNA here is from genome assembly GCF_002013385.1 of Mycobacterium sp. D16R24. Taxonomy (NCBI): domain Bacteria; kingdom Bacillati; phylum Actinomycetota; class Actinomycetes; order Mycobacteriales; family Mycobacteriaceae; genus Mycobacterium; species Mycobacterium sp. D16R24. Next base: position 11,437 of record NZ_MAEV01000044.1, read on the forward strand.
CATGTCCCGGCTGCAAGACAGGCTCCTGTTCGTCAACTGGCAACCCGCCAGCAGCCATTCAATGGTCCCCACCGTCATCGGCGCCAACAGCCACAACATCCCCGTGCGTGCCATCACCGTCCCGGACTTTCGCGCCATCTTCCACGTACTTGCCGCACTGGACCAGAAGATTCCCACGCGCACACTGCGCCAAATCAAAGAAAAGCTCTACACACTGGTCCTGGACAGCCAAGCCCGCGACCGACTGATCCACGTGACCGACCTCGACGGCGTCGAACACGCCGACACCGAACTCGTCATCGGAGTCGGCGTCATCGCCGAGGTCCAAAAGCGAGGCTACAAAATGGTGACCCGCCAAGACCTTTGCCGTGATGTCCTGCACGGAACCAGCGCGTTCGACTCAGACTTCGTCGTCAAAATGACCCTGCCCGAAATGCTCAGCAGGACAGGAAACTTCCCGATATACAAGTACCTGCGCCAAGCCGGCTACCTTGATGCCGCCGGACACATCAAAAACGACGACGACGTCGCCCCCCGCCTACTCAAACGCATCAACAACATGTCCAACCTCAAACCAAGCCCCAGCATCATGCCCAAAGCACAACGACTAGCCGCCCGATACACCACGCTCGATGCCATGGTCGAAAAATGCTCCACCGACGACGTCATCACACACCTAGCAGCTCTGCCCCACGCCGCGATCAACCTCGACACACTGCGCACCTTCCTGATCAACAACGAACACGAGGCCGACGGAAAACTGGGATCGGCCTTCACCAAAGCGGTATGCGTCTACGACCTTCTGCGATACGGACCAAAAGCAGACTGGGACAAGCACTAGCCGCCGCCCACCCGATCACGCCGTCATCACAGCGCCCAACCGGCCTGCGAACTCTGCCGCCGCCCACGCGCATCGACAAGACCCAGCCGGCCCGCCGGACACATGCGCTGAACCACGAGCGGGGCAACTCATCTGGCAGTTGAACAGGTGCTGCCGTGTGCAGCTGCGGGCGTGTTGACACGCGAGTACGCAAATTCAGGTCTAGCGTGTCGCAGACAGAGAACACTGATGAAGACCAGCATTCTGCCGGAGGTTCAGGTGTATGGGTTCAGGGCTACGCACGCTGCCAGTCAACGCCACCGACCGTGTACGAGTATTTGCTCGGCTCAACGGCGTCATCGAAAACCTTGAATTTTCAACACAGTTGAGTCAGGTTCCGATGGAGACCGCGGCGACGGTTCGTGAATTCTTTTCCTGGCCCGACAAGCCGAACTACGAGGGGCTGTGGTGGTCGAGCACTGCACGGCGCCACGTGTGCTTTGAGTCGCTGCTAGAAGCGGAGTACCTGATGGCCTGCGACTACGACCCCAACGTGGTCGCGATCGCAGCACAGCCAATGGCGTTCTTATGGCCGCGCTCGCGGCGCCCGCGCCGCAGCCACGTCCCCGATTTCTTCCTGCGGTTAGGCGATGGCGACGGATGCATTGTCGATGTGCGTGATGCCGGGCGCGTTGAGGCCGACCAGGACCAGTTCGCGTTGACACGTGACATTTGTGCTGAAATCGGTTGGAGATACCAGATTTTCACGGGAATCGAATCATCAATCGTGCGGTCAAACCTGCGCTGGCTGGCCGGATATCGGCACGACCGTCACCGTCCCGATGAGCATGCTCGAACTGCGATACGGGCGGCGTTTCATGGGGGCGAGTTGCTTGGACCTGGTACCGCCGCGGCCGCCAAAGCCGCTGGCCAGGACCGTGATGTTCTGCTGCCCAGCATTTTTCATCTCATCTGGGCACAAGATCTTGCCGTAGACCTTCATGTCCCGCTGTCGACCCAGGCCCAGGTTTCATCGTGAGATCAGTGCGCCTTTTCGACTGCATCCAATACGACGGCCACGGCTGGCAGGTCGTGGCCCAGGATGGCAACATCCTTGCGCTGAAGAATCTTACAAGCAGCCGGATCCGGAAGATTTCGGTTCCCGATCTCCTGCACGACCCGAGCTATCTTCCAGACCGCCCCGAGCGGCTACCTGACTTAGACCAGGTCGCTGTCTTGGAAACCCTCGACGGCCCGGCGCGAGCGCGCACAGAATTTTTGCACCGCCACATCGTGGAGCTGCTCACAGGCAGGGCACCATCAGACGGAGATATCGAGGGACCCCTACGACCTGAATATGATCCTCGCAATCGGCTGCTGGAGCGCATCGATGCCAAAGCCGCAGAACTCAGGTCCGATGGATTTATGGTGTCGGCCCGAACATTACGGCGCCACGTCAGCGCATACCGACGCGACGGTGTCGCTGGGCTCGTCGACGGGCGAAAAACACGCCAATCGAGCCCCACGGGCCGACTCGACCCGCGCCTGGTGTCACTGCTCGAAGACGCCCTGGCGCAGCAGACGAACATTTCAACGGGCACACGTTCGCGAGTGATAGTCGCCGTTACCCGCGAAGCGCAGGCACTGGGGAAACGGTCGTCGGGCTCTCTTGATGCGCGTCTCGCTTCCACGGAATGGCCAACATTATCCGGAGGAATCACTGCTCGGGTTTCCGGAAAGGAATGGCCAAATGCCATGTTGCAGTGGCCAACTAAATCCGTAACGGACACTGCCCGGCTGTCTCGTATGACAGTTCAGTTGGGACTTTGACAGTGTTCTCGGGACCCGATGACACTGTTTCCGGACTGGCCCTCCTAAAGTCCGGTGTGAAAGCAGAGTCTCAAGCCGTGACCTGCGAGAGTGGAGAACGCACTATGTTTCGAATCATCTGGCAAGCAGTGATCGTGGGAATGGTGGTATTTGCTGATGATGGGATGCAGTGACGGAAAGCCTTCGGCCGACACACCTAAGCCAGGGCCCACACCCATCTCGATTGGGCCGTGGATCGCGGCCCCCGACCCCGATTTTCCCCGAGATCCCTCTGCGATACAGGTTCCTAAATCCACTGAGCGGGTGAATGTCAACCTGGAGATGCCCCGGGGACTGAGCAACGATATGCGGGTGCTGTCCGGGTACTCCGAGGCCATCACCGTGGGGACGGTGACCGGGGTCAATGCGACCACTGAACGCGACGGGGTGCTGTGGACCTCCTTCACCGTCGATATTCTGACCACCCTCAAAGGGGAAGTCCCCAGCCCAGCCACGGTCAACATCATCGGGGGCTACGACGCCAAGGGTGTGCTCTACATTCCCCCTTCTGATTCCCCGACTTTGGTCGGGCAGTCTTACTACCTGTTTCTGCGCCGCGCCGCGCCCGGCGAGGCGTTCGGGTGGGAATGTGTTCCGGTTAACTCCGGGCGGCGTCCCATCGGCGAACTGGATGTGGAGGCCATCAAAGAGGGCCGCGAGGACGCTGTCAATGACGTCGATGTGCTCAAGACGACGTTCATTCCCCAGCAACAGCCGATTAGCTGGTTGATCTGGGCTACCAAATAGTTACTTAACGCCCTGTAACGCAATGTTTTTGGTCGTGCTCCGGATCGGTAAGCATCGTGTCGACACAGGTTGCCCCTTCACATGGATCCCGGTGGCCGCAGGGACGGTGAAGGAGTGGTTAGGGTAGCGAGCATGACTGTGCACGACCGGCTCGCTGAGCTTTCTCAGCGGATCACCGCGCTGACGGGGCAAACCATCAGCCGCGATCAGGCGATGGCAGTGGCCGACCAGGCCTTCAGACAGCAGATCGATCTCGACGACGATGGCCAGCTGCGCACGCTGGTAGCAGAACTCGCTGCACCGCTGGCTGCCGGTGGACACGCAGTGCCGGGCATACAGTCTGGCCAGCCTGCTGAATCGGAGAACGCTGCCTCAACCTTGCCAGCACCCACGCCTTCAGCCGCGGCGTCCGGGAATCGCCGGATGCGATGGGCGGTAGTCGCAGCTGTCGCAGTACTAGTGATCGCGGGCGGCACCACCGCCTACTTCGTGATCCGACGCGCCTCGAACCACTGCGACACTACGGTCGCCGCCGCCGAGGAGGTTGCCCACCTGAGCCTCGAGTTCACCGGTCTCGCAGATCAGAACCTGCCCGCACTCAAGGAGCGTCTATCCCCTGAGGTTTACATACAGTCCGAACAGGCATTCCGCTCCGTCAGCACGATTCCGGGCTCAGATCGATACGTCTCGCATATCGCCGAGCTGACCAGCAAGCAGGTCGAGTGTTCCGGTACCAATGCCCGCGTTGAGTCACAGATCGCCTGGTCGGTAACGACACCCAGAAACCCTGCACCGCAGACCTCGCACGGGAGCTGGGCGACCACTCTCGAATACCAGAAGAACCGGTGGATCGTCACCGAGGTTGAGTACGCGTCTAAGCACTGATGTGGCCGGGGTCCTGGGCGATTTCGCCGCCGGCAGGCCATTCTGCCCGTGTCCAGGCCGTTGTCCTGGTTTCGGCTTATCCGGTTCCGGAAGTCGCCGACCACCGGAGTTGGTTCGGCGGTGGTCCGCTCTCCGGTCCGCGTCGAATAGTGCCAAATCGAATATGCAGGATTACCAGCATATCTGGGTTGTTAGTTCACCCGATCAATCGCTCCGGCCGCCCCGATAACAATCCACCGCGAGACGCCCACCCTCGCGCGCCGGACGGTTGACGGCGTTTCTCCCCCATCGCAACTCAACTGAATCGCAGGTACTCGTTGTAGCTTGCTCGCTGCCGCTCGAGTCACGCGCCGACCACCCGGGCCGTCCGCATTTTTCTCAGCGGAAAAAAGGTTCAACCGTGCCACTGAGCTTGACGACCATAGGGTTTCCGCGGCGATCCTTCGCGGTGGGGACTTCAACACGCACCCAACCCTCGGCCACGTTGTATTCGTGAACGTTGGTTTTCTCGACGCCATTAAAGCGAATACCCACGTCGCGGCGAAGCACCTCTTCGCTATAGAAGGCGCTGCGCGGATCGATGGAGAGGTGATTCGGTGGAACGTCTGTGTTCTGATCCTCGGACATGATGGCCTTCGTTGAATGCTGCGTTAAGCGCTGGGATTGTTCTCAAAGAATCTACGCGACCCTGCAGTAGCAGGTTGCGTGTAGGCCTTAGAGGGCTCTAGCTCTAGTGGCTCTTCCTAAGATGTTCGCGTCGACCCGGCCACGCGATGCCGCCAACCCGAGCCGCTCCCCTGCCGCTTCTTAGAACGGATATCCGTCGTTGTCCGTTCTCGCTCAACACGGGTCTGGTCTCGGGGCGTGACTTCCTCGCGCTTCACATGAGGGCACTCTCCTGCGCAACCTCAGGACGTTGCCGGCGAGGAGCCAAGGAAGTCGAGAACCTCCGGTACGAACTCATGGTGGTACTGGAAGACGCCACCGTGAGCGGAGTTGGGGTAGATCCGAAGACGAGAGTCCGGCAGCCGAGCGGCCATGTCCTTGGAGTGCTCGCTGGCGACCATCAGGTCATTGTCGCCGTTGGCGACGGAGACCGGGATTTTGATCTGTGACAGGTCGTCGGCAGGGTGCAGTCCCGCGCTGGTGATTGCTCGAACCTGCGCGAGGCCGGCCTATGAGGATATCGGCTTGTCCAGATCCGACGTGCGCTCCGCGAGCCGCTCGAAGTGGGCGTTGGCCGCCTCATTGCCATTCGTGGTACGAGGGAAACAGGAAGTAGCGTGGGTCCTTTCGGGACAGGAACGCCTTGGTGTAGGCACTACCAACGGTGCCGCCTACTTCTGTGACTTCGTTTGATGGTGCGCCAATGCGACTAGGCGCTCAGCTAGTCGAGAGCTTACCGGCCCGAGCCGAGACTCCCGTTCGACCAAGATGCCGCGAACCTGTTCTTCCAGCTCATCGCCACCCGCTACGAACAATGACTGGTGACTCCTACCGAACCCGCGCCCGCCGCAAACTCCTCGCCAAGGACCGCACCGACTAGCTGGCCGATAATGTGCTATGCAACGCGGTCTCGGTGGATGCCTGGATTGCCCGCACGGGAGCAGGAAGCTCCGGCGAATCTATCGGCAGCACACGAGGATTCGTCAACTTATAACGCTTCCCCCGATGCTGCACGTTGGCTGATCCTGCCGCTTGAACATTGCGCACCCAGTCCGACTTCGCACCGTAATTCAGAACCACGGACAGGGCGCCGTCCTCAACGAAGGCCATGACCGGAGTGCGATAGCTCATTCCTGATTTGCGGCCGGTGTGTTCGATGACCGCCATATGTTTCATCCGCCGCGCCAACAGACGCGGCACCGGATTGACCACCTTCATGATCTTCGCGACGACTCTCATGGCATCCGCACCAATAAGCGTCGCGATCCGAGCCATCACGGCAGCCACCCAGCCCGATCCACCCCTACTAGACACACGTTTACTATCCCACTCACGCGGGCCGATGGGTCAATTTTCGGGGAACCCTACGGGGTCATTTTTCACAAACCGTTGACACTCACCAGCTGATTCCGTTCGCTTCTGGATGGCTGTTGACGGTGATTGTGTGGGCGTCTACCGCCGCTGAAGCGATTCTCGGAGTCCTGCTCCTGTTCGGGTGGAAGCCAAGACTCGGCGGCGCAGCGAGTTGCTTGCTGCTCACAGTATTTGGAACTGCGATGGCGATATCGCTCGGCGCGGAAGCACCGCTGAGCTACAGCGTCTGTACTCGGCGCAACGTCGCCGTCGCACCCGATTCGAATCCAGGAAAGTACCGCTTGAGGTGAAGGTCTCGCGGCGGTGCGCGCCACGAATCGCTCAACGCGACTGGCTCAGGATGGAATTGATCGTCCCTCATCCCCGGCACGGATCGTCACCGCGTCTACAGCCCCGAAGGTACGACCTTGTCGTTGACCGTTACCTCGACCTGGCCGGTCTTCGTGTCATATTCGACCTTGCCGTGCTCGAACGTCGACACGAGCAGATCACCATCGGCGTTCTCGTCACTGGTGGGCAGGCCCAGCGGACCTGCAGAGCCGTTATTGCCGGTGATCGACGGTGTGCCGTCCGGGCCGCGTTGGATATTCCATGCCTCCCGGATCTTGCCCACGACGATGTACGCGGGCGTGCCTGCCTGGTTGTTCTTGGCGATGATCGCGCCACCCTGGAACTGCTGGAACACCGCGCCGCTCTCCCGTGTGCCAGCGTTGCGGTCACCCGTCAATGCCTTGCCGAGAGCCTGCTTCTGATCTTCGGTTGCCGACGAATACTTGGCAGCGATCGGGCCAGTGAGCGTCACCTCGACGTCCCTGTCCCCGATCAGCTTGACCTGGGTGGACTGCGCCGGCGCTGCGGATGAGGTGGTGGCGATCAACCCGACCCGAGGCAGCGCCGACGTGTCGACGCTCTTGCCATTGCTACAGCCCACAGTGATCAGCACAACGGAGGCCAGGCCCGCGACTGCCGTGTAGCGGTATGCGATCGTCCTCATGAGCTCCCTCTCGCGTCTTCCTGTGGTTTAGGTCGAGATGCGGCTGAACCTCTCGCCCGGCCGAGACTACAACCGAACCAGTTAAGTCGCGCGGAAGATCGCGGTCTTCGTGGGTCCACACGGACCTACGACGCAGTGATGGACGGAGGGCCAGAGCATCTGGGTAATGATCACCGCTGCTCAATGAAATCCACCACGGTCCCGGGCGAGCTGCATGGTTAAAGCCTTGCTGTGCAGTCGCCACTAGCTGCAGGGATACTGCCCGTTGAGCACGCAATTCAATGGTGGTGTGTAAGAACCACTCAGTACGCCTCTCAGCCCACCTGTGGCCGAGCCTCCTGGCGCGATGATGTGATTCCAATTCGCAGGACCCAGAACGTAGTGCGTGCCAGATTGTGCAAGGGTGCTACTCCACGTGTGCCGGATGGACTCTCCCATCGGCAAGTCGAATTCAAGCCGCCAATCGGTGAGCGGCACCGTGCTCAAGTTAGTGATGGTGAAACGGGCGATGAAACCGGTCTGCCACGTCGATGTCACCGACAACGTCGCCGTGGCCGCAGCTGCGTGAGCTACGGGGGCGGCGGGGATTCCGAGGACGGCAAGTATGGACGCCGACACGGTGACGTGAAACGCTGCGCGCCAGCGTTTTACGTAGTTATCGAGTCCGGCCATAACAGCCAACAGTAAGGCCAAACCGACGATATTGACCCTCGCACCGCAGGTAAGCCGCAGTACCTTTGCTCAACTGAGACCGTCATGAAACTTAGTCTCGACTCATTCCCTGCCGACCCCACTCCCCTGTTGGCGCTACTTACTTACGGATCACTGGTGACCGCATGAGCAGGAACACGGCGGAATCGCCTACGGTGAGCTGCCAGTAATCGCTGCATGCTGCACCTAGCGAATCGCCACTCGCCCCCGTGTCCGTTCTGGATCCAGTCGCTGAGTGCGCGCCATTGTTTGACGTGCAGGGTGTCAACGGCAACTGAAAATTGGTCAGGTATCGACGGCTGATAATCGATCCTTT
>NZ_MAEV01000045.1:0-19389 GCF_002013385.1 Mycobacterium sp. D16R24
CATCGCTGCGCCTAGGGCAGCAATGTGGGTCTCAGACATGCTGGGGTACTCCTCGATACGGAAGGGACCAATGCCCCTTGGTTGATTTGGTCAGTCCCACGGATTCGGGGGATAGGCACTTGCCCTTGTGGTGTTGGTCGAACCCGGTGATCCCGCCGAACGTCTGGTGACAGCCCGAGCAGTGGCACGTGATCAATCCGGTCCAGGTGCTCTCGCACCCGTTGCAGGCGATCACCGGTACCGCTTCATGAAAAGTGCGCGGCGTTTCTCTTCGTCCCAGCCGTGCCAAGGGGTATCGCCGTTGTCGCGGACGGTCTGGTCGTACTCAGTCCGCCCACGAAGGAATGCCTCGAAGGCTTCATCACGGTCTTCCGGGGTCTTGGACTTCCAATGCATTGCGTTGAACTTCGGCGCTGTTGGTTCTGTAGTTGTCATCCATCGCTCTCTGTTTCGGGCATGAAAAAGGCCCCGGTGATGCCGGGGCCGGTATCGGGTACTGAGCTAGACGAGTCTCAAAGTGTCTACCTCCGAGCTCTTGTCGTGGATTACCAGTCCATCGGCGATGAGGCTCTCCACGACGGCGGCGATCTCGCCTCCGGGTACTTCGGCTAGACCCTGTGCGCTCCGGGCTGGTATCGCCCCACCTTCGGATGCGATGGCGGCAAGCAACCGCTGCCGCGCCTCCTGGTGTGGTGGTGCGAACGGATCATCGCCATACGGGTCGTATTTGACCGAGGCGAAGGGATCTTCGTTCGAGTCACAGAAGTCAGGAACGAGGACATCCGTGACCTCAGTGCTGAGGTCACCCGTGTCCTCAGTCACTTGGGTGGTTGCAACTGAGGGGGAACTAACCCCCCACGGGTCGTCGTCCGCCCAGTGGCTGGACTCGGACCCGCCAAACGGGGCCGAGGACAGATCCGAGGAACCGAGGGCATCAGTGCCCTCGGTTCCCTCACGGTGAGTAGTTCCCTGATTTGTTCTCTGATTAGTTATAGAGGACACCGGTGACCTCAGTTGGCGGTCACGCATGTCCTCAGTTGCGGTCAGGGATGTCCTCAGTTCGGGTTCGACTGAGGGCATCAGTGCCCTCGGTTCTAACTCAACTGAGGGCGTGGGTGTCCTCAGTTGGTACCTGTTCGGTTGGGATTTACTTACGCCCGGCTCGACTACCGCCAGCCACTTTTTGGCGATGTTCTTGCTTATGTGCCGTCGCACCGTTCGGACATCCAACCCGGTAACCGACGCCAGCGTTCGTTGCGAGGGCCAGCACACGAGGGTGTCAAAGTCGACGTACGAGTAGAGAGCGGCCATCGTCGCTTTCGTCTCTCGAAGGTCTCTGTCTTCATTTCGGAAGTAGAGCTTCGACCACTCAAACGCGTTCACTTGCCACCGCGCACTGCGTCGAGTTCGGCATTGAGCCGTTCGACTTCCTCCCTGAGCTCTCGGTTCTTGACGCGAGTGTCCGCGCACTCCTTGCGGAGGTTTCCGATCTTCGACTGCCAGTACTTCGGCAGCTCGTGCAACTCAGCGGTTTGTTTGATCTGCATGTGATTCCTTCCAGGGAAAGGGGTATAAGAAAACCCCCGCCATCAAGGCAGGGGTTGGACCGTGTTCAGTTGTGTTAGTTGGTTTCCGCGTCTGGGATGAACGGCCTACAGACCGTTGTTGCGTCGTTCGGTGATCAGGGTGGCGATATCGAATTGGCTGCCGTCTTCCCGAAATAGCTTGCGAGCTCGGGGCATCTGGTCACGTGCTCGACCATTGAACCTGGGGTGTAGGTATACCTCCCAGATGACATTTCCCACTGCTGAACCCTGCATACCCACGATGGTGATCTCCTCGGGCTCCAGCGGGAATCCAGGCTCTATGCACGGTGCCGCACCGGCCCAGACCAACCCCTGCCGCTCGATGAACTCGCGAGCTTCCCGGTACGCCGGATAATCGTTGGTGCCCTGCATGACCCGTGGGTACACAACGTCTGCCCGGCTATCGTCACCCCAGGCGGCGAACCAGATACTTGTTGTGCCGGTATCAGTTTCGGTCACGTCGACAAGTTGTAACCTATCGGTGTTTTCCATCCATCCTCATTTCTCTCAAGCCGGAACCTGTTGTTCCAGCCAGTCTCTAAGGCCGAAAGTCCCTGTGGGGGTTACGACCTGTAGCCCTAGGGTCTCGATAGCGGAGACGAGTTTTGTCGCCCTGCGTTGATCCTGGGCGGCTTTGCGGGACCGTTCACGACGGCAGGTGCGACACATGCCCTGCACTAGGTCTTGACTGGTCTTGATCGTGTGCCCGTACGGGCAATGCCGTGTAGTCATTGGCGGGCCTTTCATACGGTTGTATGCAGCAAGGGAAAAAGGAAACCCCCGGCACCGTGCTCATGTCAGACACGGTGTCGCGGGGGATTCACCAACAGGCCAACCGGAGAGAGGCGGATGGGCCGACAGCCAGCCTGTTGGCTCGGATCGCACAGCGTCATCCGCGTGCGGCATCCAAGTCGTGGAAGTGAGAGGGCGTTCAACCCCTCCATATAGGGAATAGGCGTCCCTTTGGGGCTGGAGTGGGCGCGGAGGGTGGATCGTGACCTAACCGTTACCGGGCAAGGTTCTTTGCCCCCTCATATAGGGAATACGAGTGACCTGCGCGGGCGTACTCGGAGTACTAGGTATTCGTTACGAACTCGTGATCATCCCAGTCGGGTCACTAGGCTCTCATATAGGGAATACGCGTCGGTTGATGGTGTTTTTTCAATGAATCCCTAATCGTTATCAACCTGTTACCGGTAGTCCCGGTGCGGTAGTTGGAATTGATGCGGCTGCAGCCAGAGCTGCATGGCTAGTTGGTTCGCGCCATCGGCGGTCGCGACTTCGACAACGACCAGCGCCAACCAGCTGCCGGTATTCGTTCGTACCCAAGCGAATTGGTGTCCGGGCTGCAGGGGGTTGAAGACCAACCCGTGCTGCCGCGCCAGCGCGGGGGCTAGCGTCATCTGGTGTAGGCCCACCTCACCGCCGAACACCTGATTTGCCCGCACGAGCACGGGCCGGTTCACCTCGCGATAGATCTCGATACCTGCGGGGTTACACCAATCATCGAACACATGTTCGATATTATGACGGCTGTGTGAGCCTGTACAGCGTGTCCACGGCTCGGCCGGAGTCCATCGTGGCGTCTTCCACCTCGGCCTCATTCTCGACCTCGTGAGGGTGCGCGGACAGAAACTCTCGGACGGGCGCGTACACCTCGTCGGCCTCGCTCACGTTTAACGATCGGCGCACCTTCAGGTACGGCTGGAAGTTGATCCCAATTGCGTGAGCAGTGAACCAAGGGGCGTTCTCAATGTCGAGCTTCGGGTTCATGCGGCCTTCTCTGGTAGACGGAAGCTGTAGACGATCATGCCGCTACCGCCGTTGGCGGTCTCGGTCGTTACTTGAGACTCACCAAACAGGAACCCGAGCCATTCAAGGTGAGATGCCGAGTCGCAGTTGTCGCACAGCTCCAACCCGCCGAACTCGTCCTTTATGCAGCCGGTGCAAACAGACTCGCCGCTGGCAAGCCGCACGGCTACAACCAGCTCGGCGTCGTCAGTCTCGGGGTGGGCGTCGATAGCGTTCGCCCACTCTACGAAATTCGTTGCTTCCATTGCTCTTCCATCCTCTCTAGGTACAGCTTGTCGATCTGCCAGGTGATTACGTCACCATCCGAGTACTTCCAAAACAACTTCACTTGCACCTGGCGCAACCAGATGTTCTTGCCCTCGGTGTCTTGTCCTTCCCACCAGTCCGAGAACAGCTCTCCGGTTGGCTCCCAGGCCCAGCCCGAGGGTCTCACCGCTTCGGCCCGCAACCGGCCCTGCCGGTCTGCTAGGGCTGCGATAAGCGCGTCTAGTTGGTCCCGCTGGGGCGTCCCGGCCCTAAAAGCCGGTGTACCGATTTGACCTGTCAGGTCCACCAACTGAGCGTCGGTCTCTGACAGTTCCTCGGAATGGTCTGAACCCGAATCCCACACGCGTACATACCGTTCCCGGCCAACTAGCTCATCAAGGATCGAATCGGCGATGATCGTGTCTGCTGTATCCATCAACACCGTGCGGTTACCACACGGCTCTCTCTTCTGGGCAGAGGCGCAGCGATACCGAGGTGCCCTACCCCTGCCTGTCACGCACCGATACGCCGGTTTTCCGCAGACTCCGCAATGAATCACTTGTAATAGAAGTGACGCGCTGAGTTTCGTGGGTTCTCTGCGAGTCTTCCGGTCTTCCAGTTCCTTGGTTATCTGGTCGAATACCTCGCGGGTAAGTATCGGCTCTGATCGAACTACGGGGGATCCGTCGCTGTTTCGGACAGGCTGGCCGTCCGACACTGCATAGCCAAGCATTGTGGGGGAGGTCATCACCCTTTTCAGACCGTGTGGGGTCCAGTCGTGGCGTTGAACCTCCCGACCGCGAACCTGAGCAAACCTGTCGCGTGCAGTTAGCACCCCGCGTTCGGATAGGTCGTGAGCGATAGACCTAAGTGGCTCACCCGAGATAACCCGTTCCGCTACCTCTCCAATTACCTTGACTTGCGGCGGGTCCGGTACGAATCGCCATGTATTTCCTTGCTTTTGAGGCAAATAGCCCCATGGAGGGACGCCGCCCCGATACTTACCTAGCCGGATATTGTGCTGTGCCGCAGACGATGTGCGTTCTCGGATGCCTTCGAGTTCCATCTCGGCGACGGTGCCGATCAACGCGATCAACACCGCTGCGAACGGGGTAGTCATGTCGAAGTGCGGTTCTGTCGCTGACACCACCAGCTTGCGGTTGTCGTCGGCCCAGTTCACCAGCTTTTGGAGGTGCCGCAGGGAGCGCGTAAGCCGGTCCACTCGGAACGTCACGATCACGTCGAACGGTTCAGCCTCGTTGGCCAGCCACCGGGAGAGTTCGGGCCTCTTCCTGCGGTCGAACGGGTCCACGGCCCCCGAGACGTCAAGATCTGTCGCGGTGCCGACTTCCTCGTAACCACGATCTCGGATCAGTTCTCGACACTTCGCCAACTGTCGTACCGGGCTGGTTGTGGAGTCGGTGACGTGGCTTAGCCTTACGACTATCAAAGCTCGTTTAGCCTGGTCTTTCATAGATGTAAATGATAAACCTTCGACATTCCGAGTGAGTTCATTCCCTACCTGTTCGCCTGTTCCTCAGTGATTCTAGGCGGGCGGCTTCGGGGGGAGGTCTAAAGGGCGTTGGCCTCGATGATCGCGGTGGCGAAATCCTTGGGTGCTTCTTGCGGGACGTTGTGGCCGATTCCGTCGAGCATCCGGTGGGTGTACTTGCCGGTGAACATCTTCCGGTAGGTGGACCCGTCCTTGGCCGGCCCGTCGAAATCGCTGCCGATCGTGATGGCCGGCACGCCGATGATCGGCTTGGCCGCCAGTTTGGCCTCAATAGCGTCATAGCGCGGCTCGCCTTTGGCCAGCCCGAGTCGCCAGCGGTAGTTGTGAATGACGATGTCGACATGGTCGGGGTTGTCGAATGCCCCGGCCGAGCGGTTGTAGGTGGTGTCATCGAAGTGCCACATCGGAGAGGCGTTGTGCCAGATGAGCTCGTTGAAGTCGCGGGTGTTCTGCCGGTAGCCGCGCACGCCACGATCGGTGGAGAAGTAGTACTGGTACCACCAGCCCAGTTCCGCCTGCGGCGACAGCGGCTGCTGGTTGGCTTCCAGATTGACGATGATGTAACCGCTGACCGCCACCAGCGCTTTCACCCGCTCAGGCCAGATAGCGGCGACAACATCGGCGTTACGGGCGCCCCAGTCGAATCCACCGAGGATGGCCGACGGAATCTTCAGCGCATCCATGAAGTCGATGACATCGGTGGCGAGCGCTGCTTGTTGACCGTTGCGGAAAGTGCCGGTGGACCTGAACCGGGTGCTGCCATACCCCCGCAGATACGGCACCAGAACCCGAAATCCCTTGGCGGTCAGCAACGGCACCACATCGAGATAGCTATGAATGTCATAGGGCCAGCCGTGCAGCAGGATCACCGGCTGTCCGTCGGCCGGCCCTCATCGACGTATCCGACGTTGAGCAGTCCCGCGTCAATCTGTGTGAGCGGCGGGAACTGTGTGCGCGGTCGAGTCGTGTCGACACTGGCGCCGTTCGAGCAGGCCCCGAGGGTGGTTGCGCCGACCGCGGCGGCCAGCGCCGCCTTGGAAAATCCACGTCTGCTGATCATGTCAGGGAACCGATTCCGTGAGAGGTCTGTTGGCGTCGAGCGTCCCGGGCTGGCGACGACGTGGGACTTTACCGTGACGAGGCAACCATCCGGGGGGCCTTCGTCGTCATGCTCAACCGTTCAGACGGCGGCCCAGCCCCCATCGACGCTGAGAATCGCTCCGTGAATGTTCGAGGCATCGTCGCTGGCGAGGAAGGCAACAGCGGCGGCGACTTCCTGGGGTGTGCTCATCCGGCGAGAGGGGAGTCGCGACAGGACGGGCGCGATGTGCTCGGCGAACTCCTCCTGGCGCTCGGTAGAGATCGGCCCTGGGGCAACGGCATTCACGCGCACACCGAACGGGCCGAACTCGTCGGCCCAGCTGGTAGTGAACGAGTGGATGGCGGCCTTGCTGGCGTTGTACACGGCGGATCCACTGGCACCGCGCAGGCCCGTGATCGACCCGATGTTGACGATCGCCCCGCCACTGGCCATCTGCGGAGCGATGATGCCGGTCAGCAAGAACGGCGCGAACACGTTGACCTCGAAGGCATCTCGCAGTGTCTGCGCAGTCACCTCGCCCGTCGGGGTGGGCAGCTGCAGACTCGCGGCATTGTTCACCAGTATGTCCAGACGCCCACCGGATGCCTCGGTGGCGGTGGCGGCGGCTCGGTGTATTTCGTCTGCACCGGCCCCTAGATCGGCGGCCACAAACGCGGCACGTCCGCCGGCGACCTCGATATCGGCAACAACCGCCTCACCGTGAGATTGATTGCGGCCGCTCACGACGACAAAAGCTCCCTGCGCCGCGAGCTCCTTGGCGATGGCGACTCCGAGACCGCCTGTCGAACCGGTAACCAATGCCGAACGGCCGGACAGTCGCGTATCTTTTTGCATCATGGGTACGGATGCTCCGCTGCTCGAATTGGACCCACAAGTCCAGAACCTGACGACAAAGGGCCGGGCCACCCGCCAGCGGATCATCGAAGGCGCGGCAGCGGAAATCCGCAGCGTCGGCGTAGCGATGATCACGCTCGACGACGTCATGGCGCGCACCCAGACCTCGAAGAGCCAGCTGTTCCACTATTTTCCCGGCGGCAAGGATCAGCTGCTGCTGGCGGTGGCCGCGTTCGAGTCACAGGCCGTCCTCGACGATCAGCAGCCATACCTCGGTGAGCTCACTTCCTGGGCAGCGTGGCAACGCTGGCGCGACGCTGTGGTCGAGCGTTACCGCAGGCAAGGCGCCAGCTGCCCCATCGCGGTCCTCATGTCCGAGATCGGACGGACCACACCGGGTGCCCAGACTCTGACGGCGCGCCTCATCACCACATGGCATCAGGCGATCAGCACGGGAATCCGGTCCATGCAACGGCAGGGCAAGATTGCCGCGGCCATCGATGCCGACAGGGCCGCCGCCGCCTTGTTGGCCGGTGTTCAGGGCGGGGTCGGCATCATGCTCGCCACGGGCGACCTGTCCTATCTGGAGGCTGCGCTCGATCAGGGCATCGCCGCGCTGCACTGTCAGTGACCTGCAGCTGCAGATCGTCTATGCGACGATGACTCGATGGATGCAGCCAAGCTGTTCGTCGCCGGCGTGATCGTTGCCGGGGCCGCGCTATCCCTGTCGACTCCCGCCGGAGCAGATCCTGTGACACCGGGGCCCCCGCCCGGGCCGTCGGCTCCAGATGTGGCAGTCGCGGCCACCGCACCTGTCGGTCCGCCGCCCCCGCCGCCCGCTCAGCCATCGGTTCCTGAGGTCGCGAATCCCTCGTACGGCTCGGGATCCGGAGGTCCGCTGGGGACCATCCGCGACCTGTACCATCAGGCAAAAGACGGGCCGATGGACACGCCGGAAGGTGTCGCCGGGCGACCGGCCGGTGCGGGGCCCGCACCGCAGCTGCCCCCGGGCTATATCTCGACGAATGCCCCGGAGTCCTCGAACCCGGGGCGGATACGCGACCCCTACGCACCGGCCCCCTCGGGACCGCCGCTACCACCGGGGTATACCCCGTTGACGGGACCGCCGCCGCCCGGCTATGAACAGACCGGCCCTGCCCCGAGCAATCCGACGCCGTGAGTAGCGCCAAGGTCGCCGGGGGAGTAGTGCATACGGTGCCTGCCGATCTGCGCGCTGCACTGATCGAGAACCCCACGGCCCTGGCCCTGTGGCAGGACATCACGCCCTTGGGGCGCAACGAGTTCATCTGCTGGGTCGAGGACGCGAAGCAAGAGGCCACTCGGGAGCGCCGTATTCGGCGGACCCAAGAGGAACTCGAAGAGGGTAAGCGCCGGCCCTGCTGCTGGCCCGGGTGTAAGCACCGCGAGCGCACCGGCAAGTAGCCGCAGTAACCTCAGGCAGAGGGGACGTTATCAACGGCCAGTACGTGATTCGTCACCGTCAGCAGGAGATCGGCGCTCAGATCGATCAGCTGCTCCTTAGTGATGGCGAGATCACCGGCAAGCCAACTCGTCACACTCTCCATGAGCGCGCCGAACAACTGGACGCCCGCAAGCGTGACTCTGTGTTCCCGATCCTGCGATAGGGCTCCGGAAGCCATTCGATCCGCCTGGGCACGCATCAGGGCAATGAACATGCCGCGTATCTGAGTGCGGTGTTGGTGTGAATTGTGCGCGGGGGATTCGACAAACACCACACGCGCCTTACGCGGATCACCGGTGAGCAGATCAATGCATGCGCCCAACCCGGCACGCACGATCTGCCGTCCATCGCTCCCGGAGGCGGCGATGGCCGTGGTCATGGCCGCCAACGTCTGAGTCGCCAGCTCATCGACCAGTGCCACGAAGATCGCGTGGCGGTTCTCGAAGTGCTCATAGAAATACCGGTCATTCAGTCCCGTGGCCTGGCACAAACCCGAGACCGAGAGGCTGTTGTACCCCTGTGAACCGACAATCTCGAGCGACGCATTGAGGAGGCGCGCACGACGCTCGGCCCGTCGCTGATCCGCAGGTATCCCGCCGTAACCGCGTGTGGCCGTCATTCTCCAATTCTGGTGGAGTCCTTGCACAAAATCAACTTCTGGTGGAGACTTCCACCAGAATTGCCTCCCACTCCGGAAGGAACCCGCTCATGGCACCTCACGCAGCCACCGTCGCCCCCGCCCGCCACCCTCAAGACCGCCGTAAGGTGCCGGTGGTCGGCCTCCTGGTCAAGGCAATGTTGATCGACCCGCCAACCGACACGGAGTGGTGCACAATCGGCGCTGCCCTGAATGCGGGGGACCAGCCGATGGACGACTTGGTTGACTGGATGTACGCACAGGGGATGGACTCCACCCGAAACCTTTTCGACCAGGCAATGGCCCACGGGATCCGCAGTGTGGAGAACCCGCCCGAACCGTTGCTAACCTTCTTCACGCACATCGAAGCAACACCGGATTGGGTTGACTGGAAGCGAATTCGGTCCGGGCAGAGGTTCTTTCAGCGTGGCGGCCTCGACACGATCTTCCTGGCGCGAGATGTCCCGTTCCTGGGCGGTTTCGCCGCGTCAGGTATTAACCGGACGCTTCTTCTCACCAAGACGGGACAAAGCGGGAAAAGCGGGAGCGCCCAGCGCTTCGCCGAAACCATGCAGTGGGCACTCAGCACGATTGCCGATGACGGCTTGTCGCCGCAGGGGAGCGGCTATCAAGCGACCCTGCATGTTCGGATGATTCACGCATTCGTGCGACGGCATGTCGGAGCACTACCCGAATGGCAGGCCGAGGATTGGGGGACACCGGTCAATCAAACCGACATGGCGGCAACCATTCTCGGTGCACTTTACGTACCGGCGGTGCTGTCGCTGTCGTTCGGTATCGTCGCGACACCTCGCGAGCTGGACGGTGTTGCACACCTGACCCGATATGTGGGGTGGCTCATGGGTGTCGAGGAGCAATACCTTCCGGTGAGTTTTCGCGATGCGATGAAGCGGCTGTACCACTACCTGATGTCATTGCATCGCCCCGATGAGACCAGCCGAGCGATGGCGGTGCCGATGGCCAATGATCCACTGCATTGGCGTTACTCGAATTTCGAAGCTATCCGCCGTCGAATCGCATGGGCACAACATATTTCGATCACCACGACGTACATCGGGCGCGCGCAAATGCGCAGACTTGGGCTGCCCACCTATATGCCTCCGTGGTATCCGATGCTGCGAATCCCGGTGAACCTGCTGCGCACCGGCGCAAACTTCATACTGCCCGGCGGCCGCCTCAGGCAAGCGCGCAGCGGCTTACGCAGGCAGTACGAGTTCATGCATGCCCTTAGCGCCGAGGGGCATGCGAAGATCGGACATTCCGCCAGTTGGGTGGGGCACGCCGCCTAGCGTGTGAGGAATGGTAAGCGCGACAGTTTCAGCGGAGTCGGATGTGCCAGCAGATTTCGCCAGCCTCATGGGCCAGCTGGACCACCCGATGTACGTGGTGACCGTGCAAGGAACCGATGGCCCCTCGGGATGTCTCGTTGGTTTCGCCAGTCAGGTCAGTATCGACCCACCACTATTTCTCGTAGGGCTGTCCGAACGGAACCACACCTGGCGGGTTTCGCACGAGGCAAGCCATCTGGCAGTGCATGTGATCCCCCGGGCAAAAGGTGAGCTGGTCCACCTTTTTGGGGAGATGACGGGCGACCGCGTCGACAAGTTCGCAGCATGTTCCTGGCGCAAGGGCCCGCACGGTGCCCCGATACTGGAGGACGCGTCAGTCTGGTTTGTCGGTGAGATTGCCACACGCGTCAAGCTTGGCGACCACGTAGGGCACGTCCTGCTGGCCTCTAGTGCCGATGCCCGCGTTGCGCTCATCGTCGGGGCGATGTGGCCGCTGCTACTCGCCACCGGGTACCGAATGTTACGTACGTCGTCACGTACAAGGACGTGAGGGCGCTAACTCACATCCGCGAGCGGAACCAGCACCTACAGTGAGGTAGCGCGGTTCATGGAAGGGATTCGGTCGTGACAGACATATCCGCATTCGCCGAGCTGGTTCATCTCGATCACGGGCTGTGCGTGCTCAGCACGGTTCGGGGCGACGGCAGCATCCAATCTTCGGTGATCAATGCCGGCGTCATGCGGCATCCCCAAACTGGCGAGCCGATCGTCGCGTTGGTCGCGGCAGGGGGTACTCGCAAGCTTGACCATCTGCGGGCCGATCCGCGGGCCACCATCGTCGTGCGTGCCGGGTGGCAATGGGCAACGGTCGAGGGAACCGCGGAGATTATCGGTCCAGACGATCCGCGTCCCGGCGCCGACAGCGAGGCGCTACGCCTGTTGTTACGCAACATCTTTCAGGCGGCCGGTGGCACACATGATGACTGGGACACCTACGACCGCGTGATGGCAGAGGAACGACGCGCCGCAGTCCTCATCACGCCCCGTCGCGTCTACTCCAATCCGACGGCCGGGTAGCGGCGCTGCCGCGTCATCCGCGAATTGGCTGAATGTCCTTGGGGCCACGGCCATGTGCGGGGAGCATCAACTCGGTAGTGGCGCGCAGATGGGCACGCGCCTCGGCGGCAGTGAGTTCGTGGGAAAGCCACCGGGACGCCAGCCCCTCGGTGAGCGCATTGAGAACTAAGGCGATACTGTCGGCGTCCACGGCTTCGGATACCTCACCGATGTTCTGAGCAGCTCGGATGGCGGCGGCGGTTTCGTGCGTCCACTCTTCGGATGTTCGTGCAAGAGGTTCGCGCAGGGGTTCCTCGTAGACCGCCGAAGCACGTAACTCGTTCCATACCAACGAGTTCTCCACCACCGCAGCGGAATCCTGGATCTCTCCGAGAATATGCTCAATAAGCTGGCCCCGTGATACTCCGGAACCGCTGGCGGCCTGCCGGTACGCGCGTGCCTGGTCATTGATATAGGTGAGGGCCGCCGCGAGCAGGCCATCACGGTCCTTGAAGTGGTAGTAGAGCAGACCCGACGACACCCCAGCCACCCGTGCGACATCGCTGACACGCAGGCCCCGGACACCGTTTTCGGCGATAGCGGTGGCACTGGCTTGCAGGATCGCTTCCTGTCGACTGATCACCCGACACACTTCCTTGCGCTCTGGAGAGGCTGTTGCTGGGTGATGCAGTGGATACCACCGCCCCGCGCGAAGATCTCGCGTGCATCTACAGTCACTACCGCGCGGCCCGGATATTCCTCGGCGAGAATGGCTTTAGCGATGTCGTCTGCCGGATCACCGAACCGGCAGGCGATCACGCCGTCATTGACCACAAGATGGTTGATGTAGCTGTAGTCCACCCAGCCCTCGCTGTCACGCAGCACGTCCGGCGCCGGGACTTGCGTTATCTCCCATGGCTTTCCCTGGGCGTCGTGACTCTGTGCCAGTAGCTCGATGATCTCCTTGGTGACCTCATGGTCCGGGTGTGTGGCGTTGTTCTGTGTGTGTATCAGCAGCCGTCCCGGCGATGGGATGGCGACCACAATGTCGACGTGGCCATTCGTGCCGAACCGCTGCGCGTCACGAGTCAGGCCGCGCGGCAGCCAGATCACATGCCGCGCGCCGATCGTGCGCGCCAGCTCCGCTTCCACTGCGAGCTTGTCCAGCCCAGGGTTACGGGCGGGATCGAGCTGCACCGTCTCGGTCACTAGTACCGTGCCTTCACCATCAACCTGGATGCCCCCGCCCTCATTGACCAAGGAGGAGGAGATAATTTCCGCCCCGGCGAGCTGACCGACATGCCCGCCGATGTGCGCGTCTTTGTCCCAGCGCGCCCAGTCACGGGCACCCCATCCGTTGAACACCCAGTCCACCGCGCCCAGGCCACCGTCTGCCCTGCGCACAAAGGTGGGGCCGATGTCCCTCATCCAGGCATCATCGAGCGGCGCCTCGAATACCTCGATCTCCCGTGATAGGTAGGTACGCGCCGCCGCGCGATCGGCCGGGTCAACGATCATCGAGACCGGTTCGAAGTCGAGGATGGTGTGCGCGACCGCGGCCCATGCGATGCGCGCCTCGTGCGTGGACTCCGCGTTCTCGAAGACGGTCGCCCCCTGCGACGGAAATGCCATCCAGATACGTTCCTGCCGGGCGGTTTCCGGCGGCATGAGCCAGGTCATGACGCGTGCGACCCGTAGGGATTGGCCGTATCGACAGGTGCGGTAAGCCGGGTGTAGGTGTCGGGTCGACGGGTCATGTTGAACGGGAACAGATCCAGCCAATCTTGGCGCTGCTCCAGATCCAGATCTGCCACCAATACCGCCGCCGCATCGCGCGGCGCCTGCACGAGAACCCGGCCGTACGGATCGGAAATGAACGAGGAACCATAGAAGTTCACACTTCCCTCATCGCCAAAACGGTTGGGCACGATCATGAATGTCCCTGCGGTAATCCCGTTTCCCACGATCACGTGCTGCCAGAGCGGCTGTGTGTCAAAGGCCGGAAAGGCCGGTTCGGAACCGATCGCTGTCGGATAGACCAGGATCTCCGCGCCGGCCAGCGAGTACATCCGCGAGACCTCGGGAAACCACTCGTCCCAACAGGTGGGCATCCCGACCGCGGCATCACCAAGTTCGGCCACGCGGTACAGCGGATATGGGTCATCCGCGGGTCCTGCGCGAAAGTACGTGTCCTCGTAATAGCCGGCGGTCACAGGAATGTGCAGTTTCCGAGTGCGCCCGACGAGCTCACCGCCGGGGGATACCAGGATGGCGGTGTTGTAGCCGAGCCCATCAACGTCATCCGCACGCTCGTACAGGGACGCATGTACCAGCACGCCGTTCTCCTTCGCGGCCTGTGCGGAGAAGGAGAACGTGGGCCCCGACAGCAGCTCCTCGGCACGAGCACCCGGGTTCGCACCTGCCCGTACATCCGCGGGGTAGCGGGAAAGCGTCAGCTCCGGCAGGAACACGGCCTTCGCGCCCTCGTCGGCGGCCAGTCGGATGCCGTCGGAGAGTTGGTCGCGCAGGTGCTGCGGATCGGCGAGCCAGCGGTGCTGCACCAGACCCACACGGAGCGCTGCTCGCCGTGACTCGCGTACGCGCGCCGGCGAGCTTGGCGGTGTGAACGCGGTTTCGACGACAAATCCCGACTCGGGCATTGCTTACCTCCTGGGCTGGATGACAGCGAGGGTAGAACAAACTGAAAATTCAGTCAAGATTGGGTGTTGTGCGGGTATGCCCGGCCAGTGCCGATAGAGCCCTAGTCGGCCAGTACCACGAGGGGCTTGTCCTTGTCGACGACGTAGGTCGCGAGTTCCGAACCTTCGTCGGTGCCGACATTGCGGACCGTATGGAAGGTCTCGGCGGGGACGAACAGTGCATCGCCGGCCGTGACGGTCTTGGAGCCCTGACCATCGATGTCGTAGACCAGCGTGCCCTTGAGCACGTAGATGATCTCCTCACCTGGATGCTTGTGCCGGGCGGCTTCGGCTCCGGGCTGAAAATCGACACGTGTCTGCAGGGACTCACGGCCAGGGATGCTCAGATCGTGACGCTGTAAGTCGGTGCGGCTCACCGGCTCACGTTCGGATTGCACCGTCGACGACCCGCACGACACAGTGAGGGTGACAAGGCCCGCGCACGCAGCGAGTGACACCCGCGCGATCACGTCCCGGTATTCGGGGCGACGCTGCAGACTGCGCTGCTCCATCATCGGGATGCTCGAGCCCAGGAACATCCCCAACATGCCCGCGGCGCCGAGGCACAGCCACCACGCGTCCGCGGGGGAGACCGCTATGCCGAAGAGCGCCAGGGGAAGCCAGAAACTGAACTCTCCGAATTAGTTTGGATGCCGCGACCACGACCACAGGCCACGGTCCATCACCTCGCCGGGGCGACGGGTCCGGGCAAACCGCACCAGACAAGCCACGCGGCGCCCACGCACACGGCGATGAGGTATGCGATGCCCACCAACGCCAATGATTGCCGCTTGCCCCGCGTGGCGGTCGCGCCCTCAGCGTTCATGCTGGGTGTCTCCTGCCCGAAGCAGCGCGACAAGAAAGTCGGAGTCAGCGGCGAAGGGCCGCAAGTCCCAAGTGGACAGCAGAAGATCCGGGATGAGGCCGGCCTCGCCCGCATCGCCGAGGAACTGGGTGAACTCGTAGTCACGGCCGGCCCCGAAGCCGATCACCGCGCGGCCGTCGCTCGTCAGGTGCGTACGCAGCCGAGTCAATACCTGAACGCGGGTGCTCGGGGCAAGAAATGCCATCACGTTGCCGGCCGACACGATGACGTCGAATGGCTCGGCGATACCGCGCGAGGGCAGGTCGAGATCGGTGAGATCACCAACAATCCAACGCGATCCGGGATGGTCCTGCTCGGCCGCCTCGATGAGCACGGGGTCGACGTCGACACCGGTCACATGGTGACCGGCCGCCGCCAGAAATCCGCCCACCCGGCCGGAGCCGCACCCGGCATCGAGGATGCGGGCACCCCGCGGCACCATCGCATCCACGAGGCGAGCCTCGCCCGCTAAATCGGCGCCCTCACGTGCCAACGCGCGAAAGCGCTCGATGTACCAATGCGAATGGTGTGGATCGGTCGCAACTTTTTGCATCCAGAGGCTCTGCTCAACCATGCAGCCATTGTCGCAAGTGAATGTCGCGTCGCAGATCAGGCCACAGGAATGCATGGTTCAACCCCGGCGGGTCACCGATTCCGGTGCTAATCTCAATTCGAGCCCCGCACGTTGTTGCGACGAAGAGGGGGTACGGAATGCCTTACAGCGCATGTGTCACAGCGGTATTGGTGGCAGCGGTGGCCTTGGCCGCGCCGGCCAGGGCCGAACCCCCGTGCCAGTTCTCGGGAGGCATGGGCCCCGATGCCGCGTGTACACAAAGTACCGATGATGACCTTTCACCGTGGATGTGGGCAGACGACGACGGATTTGGGTACGGGTTTGGCGCACCCGGCTATGGCTGGCGCTGATCCGGACGGCGGTACTACACCAGGCCGAAGTAGCCGAACATTCCCGCCACGGCGACCACGATCAAGGGATTCATCTTCGTAATGACGAAGATGAGCGTGCAGATACCGGTCAGCGTGTACGCACGCCAATCGTGATCCGCCGCGCGACTCATCACCAGTGAAGTTGCCAGGATCAGCCCAACGGTCAGCGGCGCCAGGCCTCTCTCCATCGCGATGCGCCATTTCGATTTCTGCGCCCGCTGCCAGAATCGCGTCACCGCGTACACCAGCGATGCGGCGGGAAACACCATGGCGACCGTCGCGACGACTCCGCCGAGAATGCCCCCCGCGACGCCACCGGCCGAAAGCCCGGCGGCATACCCGACCATCGCCACGATCAGAATGCTCGGGCCCGGTGTGGTCTGGGAAATCGAAAAGATGTCGGCGAACTGCGAATTGGTCAACCAGTGTTCGCCGCTTACTGAGCGCAGGTGCATCTCGGGCAGCACCGCATTGCCGCCGCCGATGGACATCAGCGAGAGAGATCCGAACAACACCACCAACTGCCAGTAGGTGCTCATGCGGACACCTTCCTGGGCCACGCCCAGAAGAGAGCCAGCGGTGCGAGCAGTGCCAGTGTGACCAGCAACGGCCAGCGCATCAATCCGTTGAGCGCGAAGCTGGCGGTGAACAAGAGAACCGGTATCGCACCGGTCAGGCACATGCGGCCTGTCTTGATCACCATTGCCAGGGTGAGTGCCACGGCGGCCGCCGAGGCGCCATGCAGCACGCCTTTGACCGCGGGCACTTCCTTGAAGCGAAAGTAGAAGTAGGACACCGTCAACACGAGGACCAGCGGTATCAGGCATAGGCCTACGACCGCCGCGGCGGCACCCGGTGCACCACGCATCTTGGTGCCGACAAAGACGGCCATGTTGATCTGGTTGGCGCCCGGAAGGATTCGGCACATCGTCATCGCGGACAAGAACTCCTCTTCGCCCAGCCACTTCCTTTCGACGACGAGCACCTCCCGCGACCACGCCGAAAGGCCGCCCCCGAACGAGGCGAGCGCGATGTGGTTGAACGTCCAGGCCAACCGAAACAGGGACACGCGCGGCAGTGGGGGAGGGTCATCCCTGTTACTCATGCATCAATTCCGGATCGTGCGGGAAGTCGTCCTCGTGGTGTTGGTATGAATCGAGCGGATCCGGCGGGTCATATTGATGCGACAGGTCCCAGTCAGCGTTGAACACGTCCTGCAACCGGGCGACCACCAGTTCATCGGTGATCGTGATCCCAAGTTCGCGGCGCAGATCGAAGGCGCTGCGATCGATGTTCATCGAGCCCACCAGGGCCTGAGCGTTGTCGACGACGAGCAGCTTGGCGTGCACCCTCAGGTTCTTCTGCTTGTGCACCTTTACCCCGATGCGGCGCAGTGTCCGGAGCGACGCGAACGTGTCGAGGATGTCCCATTCGCTGATGCCGTGTCTGCCTCCGCACAGCACACGCACCCGGACACCTCGGTCCACAGCTGCGGCGACACGGTCCAGGATGACCGCATCGACGTACTTCGGATGTTGGATGTCGAGCCGCTGATCGGCCGCGTCGATGAACTCCGCCATGTGGTAGCGAGAGTTCGCATTGCTCCACAACAGCCCCTCGAAGACCGACGGCACCCAGTCCCGGTGCTCCCAATCGGCCTCGAACACCTCGACGATCTGTCTGACATGGCTGGGCACCACCGTGATGACGCCGTAGTCGCGAGTCCGCGTGAAGTACTTCTCACAGAGATTGAAGGTGGCCACCAGCGCCGCCTTGTTGTCAGCGACTATCGACTTCTCGTGTGTCACATAGAATTTCGGACTAGACCAGGCGACCTTCACTCCGGCCGCGGAGAGCGTCTCGAACGTGTCGTCGTTGGCGCGGTCACCTCCGGAACGTTGCGGGTTGAGCATCACGCGGACATCAACACCTGCCCGACAACGGCCGATCACTGCCCCAATGAGGCTTTCCTCGGTGAAGGTGAATTGTTTGATGAGAAGCGATGTCTCTGCGCTCTCAATGAACTCGCGAACGGGTTCCAGGCCGTCATTCGGCTGGACGATCAGGCGAGGCGTGAGGGGGAGCACAAGAGCAGAAGCTAGCACCAAGATCGCGCATTGTTCTGCCATTCACATGAACACTTCGATCGGGGCTCGCAACGTTATTGAACCCCAACGTAACTGGCGCCGCCGTCAGGGCATAGCCACCCTGTGCGCAGTGCGCTGCTGGACTGGCTTCCGACGGATCCGAGACTTGAGAGCCATGGCACGCTTCTCCACCACAAACCAGCTGAGTGCGGCAAGCGGAAGGGTGGCTGCTGTGGCAAGAAGAAAGAATAAAAACGGGTTCAACCGGGCAAGCCCGAGACCGGCCAGCAACTGCTGGATTGGGAATGCGTAGATGTAGACACCGTACGAAAGGTCGTTGCGCAGACGCGTTTTGCGGATCAGAGCGCCGGAAGCAATGACCGCGTAGGCCAGCGGCAAGGCGCCGATGACTCGGTAGTTTTGCGTGAATCCCGATGCAGCGACAATGGCGACGCTCAACGCGACCAGCGACCACCGGGCCGGCACCTGGTCTTGGTACTGGTAGAGCATGGCACCCGCAAGAAACACGACGAAGAATCGGGCCAACACCTGCGGCCAGCTGTACAGCGGTGGAGTGTACGAAACGTAGGCCGCCCAGATTATCGCCACGACGAACAGCGTCGGAATAACCCAGCGGCGCTTCAGAAGGCCGACAATGCCAAGCACGGAGACCATGACATCGCAGAGCAGAACGAAGAACAGTGTCCAGATGGATCCGTTCCAGACGCCCGGATACGGCACATCGGTA
Source organism: Mycobacterium sp. D16R24 (assembly GCF_002013385.1). Classification (NCBI taxonomy): domain Bacteria; kingdom Bacillati; phylum Actinomycetota; class Actinomycetes; order Mycobacteriales; family Mycobacteriaceae; genus Mycobacterium; species Mycobacterium sp. D16R24. The sequence goes on from NZ_MAEV01000045.1 coordinate 18,924, forward strand.
GGCGTGCCGTCGATATCGAAATAGGCCACGTTGAGCAGGGCGTTGTTGACGACATACGCGAGCTCCGACGAGAAGCTCACTGTGGAGTGCTGGATCTTGGCGGCGATCGGAGCTATGACGAAGGCGACCACGAGCAGACATACCCACAGGCCCGGGAAGATTCGCAATATGCGGGATGCCCAGTACTCCTTGAGATACGGACGACGCATCCAGGCGGCGGTGATGAGAAACCCGGAGATGACGAAGAATCCATCGGCAAATATATTGCTGAGCAGACGCACCGCTGGTGCGTAGTCAATCTGGCGACCGGTAAGGGGCCAGGAATGGTAGAGGATCACTCCGATCGCCAGAACGAGACGCCACATGGTCAGAGCATTGTGGTGTCTATCGAATACCTGTCCAAGCTTCATAACTCCCCGAGGCCCTGACGCTGTGCTTTTACTTGTGCGAATAAACATACTGCACA
>NZ_MAEV01000046.1:0-17811 GCF_002013385.1 Mycobacterium sp. D16R24
CCACTCGCGGCCCTTGGTCCACCAATCCCGCCATCTGACCCGACTTCTGCAGACCCCACAGCGACCCTGGCATGTTGCCGTTCGCTAGGCCGGACTGAGAGTCGTTCGTTGAGCGATCCGGCCGCGGCTTTCATTCAGTGTTTGGCGGCGGCGCTGACTCTTGCTATCGCATCGCGCAGCGCCCTCAGTTCATTACCCTCAAGTGCCGCAAGCGCTTCGGGAGCCGGGTCGTCGACCGCATTGATGGTGGCCACCATCGACCAGCCGGCGTCGGTCAGTGATACCACTTTGTACCGCCGGTTGGTGGGAATAGTCTGACGCATGACTAGGCCGCGGTCCTCCAGATCGTTGACGGACACCGTGGCCGCCGGGGGATCGATTGTCACGGCGTGCGCGACCTCTTTGACGGTCATCGAACCGCGGGACAGCCGGAGCAGGATCCGGATGCGACTGAAAGGTAGGCCCGTCTGGTCGACGGTCGCTCGCCTCCAATACGCCGCCGACCGAATCGGTCGGCCATGGCACCCGAGAGCAGCAATAGCGAGGCCACCATCAAGGTGTAGATGTCAATGACCCACTGCATTTGCGAAGGCGACGCCGAAAGGTCGGCGCGGATGCTCGGGATTGCAACGTTGGCGATGGTCACGTCGATCGACACAATGAGCACGCTCAGGCAGCAGGACGCCAGGACGAAGGCCTTGTGCCGGCGGCTCAGTTGTTCGACAACAGTTTCATTCACACAACTATTTTGAAACTACAAACTGATGCTAGCGCAAGTCGGCGGGTACCAGTCGATTGCGTGCTGCCCGACCCGACGCCGGACATAGCCGCCGCCGCGGGCATCGGAGGGGTTCCGGGGGCACAGCCGCGTGTCACATACCCGCAACGGAGCGATGCCGTGTCCCGAGTCGATTTTCTAATCGGTCGCTTATCGTCTGAGGCGCCGATGCACGGCCGACTGACGCCCTACGTCAAATAGCAGTTCTCCCAGAGGATTTCGACTGCGAAAAGGGTCACCGTCCGCTGTAGGCGCCTTCCAGCGCATCGACGCAGTTCAGTCCAAGGTGACGGTTACTGCCTTGACTTGGGTGTAGGACAGCAGTTCCTCCGTGGACTCTTCGGATCCAACACCTGACGATTTCCGACCGCCGAAGGGCAACCCCCAGTAGTGGCGTGCACTGCCGTTTATCCAGACGTAGCCAGCATCAAGTCCCGCAGCCATGCGGTGGGCTTGGCTTACGTCGTTGGTCCACACCGCGGCGGTCAACCCGAACTCGACGCTGTTGGCAACTTCGACAGCCTCGGCTTCGTCACGGACGGTCAGCACCGAAAGAACGGGCCCGAAGATCTCGTCGCGGGCGACATCGGTTTGTGGTGCCACTCCAGCCAATACGGTCGGGGCGACATACCAGCCTTTGCTACCAACACCCTGCGCGCGTCCTCCACCGGTAAGCACGCTGGCGCCGCCCGCCCGTCCTGACTCGATGGCCCGCAACGACTTTGAGTATTGCGCTTGGTCGATGACGGGTCCCATGTCCGTGCCGTCAACGAGCGGGTCGCCTACCTTGATGGCAGCGACCTGATCGACGACCAGATCAATCACCTCGTCAGCGATCGCTTCGTGCAGCAGCAGTCTGCTTGTTGATCCACAAGATTGGCCCGCGGTGGTGGTGAAGTTCATCCCTGCGACGGCGCTTTTCGCCGCCGCCTCCAGATCGGCGTCCGGCATGACGATCATCGGGTTCTTGCCGCCGAGTTCGAGTGTGACGTATTTGACGCCGTGCTCTGCAGCCAACCGCTGGATATGCCTACCCGTGCCAGGGGAGCCGATGAAGCCGATTCGCCGGACCAATGGATGAGCGACCAGCGCGGCGCCCGCAGTTGCGCCATGCCCAGTTACGACCCCAAACAGGCCCTCTGGCAAAACTTCCCTCGCCAACTGGGCGAGGCGGATGGCCGAGAGCGGTGTTTGATCGGGAGCTTTCAAAACCACGGCGTTTCCCGCCATGAGTGGAGCAGCGATCTTAGATCCTGCGAACAGGACAGGATGATTGAAGGGTACGATTCGGGCGACCACGCCATAGGGCTGCTGCAGCGTGTAGTGGAGGTTCGCCGAGAGTGGAATAGTACGTCCGCCGATATCAAATGCGGCGTCTGCCATCAGCTCGAGCACTTCGGCCGCCCAGTTCACATCGTCGCGCATCGCAGGCAGTGGAAAGCCACCGTCAATCGCGTCGAGCAGCGCGAGTTCTTCGGTATGCTCTCGCATGAGTGTCGCCAAAGCTCGCAGCATGGTGCCGCGCTGCCGCGGCGTCCGGAGTGCCCAGTCACGTTGGGCAGCATGCGCAGTCGCCACCGAGCAATGATCAGAACCTGTGGATGAGCCTCGGCGAGGTGGCGTGAAAGTGGGCGCACCTTCCCGAGGATGATCATCACGGAAACAGGATCTCGATCAAGACCGGCGTTGGCGCGCTGGTTGGGAAGGTACGCCCATGCTCACGGTAGTTCACGACGCGGAATCAGCCAACGAGAACGGCAGCGGTGCTGGTCGGTCGTTGTTGGATGAGATCGTCCGCGACGGTGCGCGGCAGATGTTGGCGGCGGCACTGCAGGCTGAAGTAGCCGCCTACGTCGACGCCCATGCCGGTGAGGTCGACGACAACGGTCGGCGTCTGGTGGTCCGCAACGGCTATCACCACGAACGTGACATCCTCACCGCCGCGGGTGCGGTCACGGTGACCGCCCCGCGGGTCAACGACAAGCGCATCGACGCCGTTACCGGTGAGCGGCAACGGTTTTCCTCGGCGATCCTGCCGGCGTGGGCACGCAAGTCCCCGCAGATGACCGAGGTGCTGCCACTGCTGTACCTGCACGGGCTCTCGACGAGTGACTTCGGTCCGGCGCTGGAGCAGTTTCTCGGCTCGAGTGCCGGACTGTCGGCCACGACGATCACCCGGCTCACCAGCCAATGGCAGGACGAGGCGAAGACTTTCGGCGAGCGTGACCTCTCGGGCACCGATTACGTCTACCTGTGGGTCGACGGCATCCACCTCAAGGTCCGCCTCGAGCAGGAGAAGCTCTGCCTGTTGGTGATGATCGGGGTCCGCTCCGATGGCCGCAAGGAACTCGTCGCCCTGGCCGACGGATACCGGGAGTCGACCGAGTCGTGGGCGGATCTGCTGCGGGGCTGCCGTCGTCGTGGGATGACCGCGCCGGTGCTGGCCGTCGGTGACGGCGCGTTGGGGTTCTGGAAGGCCATCCGGGAGGTGTTCCCGGCCACCCGGGAGCAACGCTGCTGGTTCCACAAGCAGGCCAATGTGCTTGCTGCGTTGCCGAAATCAGCGCACCCAGCTGCGTTGGCCGCGATCAAGGAGATCTACAACGCCGAGGACATCGACCACGCGCAGGTCGCGATCAAGGCCTTCAAGGTCGACTACGGCGCCAAGTACCCCAAAGCGGTCGCCAAGATCGTCGATGATGCCGATGTGCTCCTGGAATTCTACAAATACCCAGCCGAACACTGGATCCATTTGAGAACCACGAACCCGATCGAATCAACGTTTGCCACCGTCCGCTTGCGGACCAAGGTCACCAAGGGCCCGGGATCCCGGGCGGCCGGAATTGCCATGGCCTACAAGCTCATCGACGCCGCGCAAGCCCGCTGGCGGGCAGTCAACGCACCCCACCTGGTCGCCCTCGTCCGTGCCGGCGCCGTCTTCCACAAAGGCAAGCTACTCGAACGCCCCGCCGACATCACACCGCCCGAGCCGGGCGAAACAACCGAAACCGAGGTCGCCTGAAACAACCTCATCCACAGGTCTTGACAATATCTCTACTGCACAATCCCGAGCTGCATCGAGTCTACGTCTACCGTACGAATCTGCACGTCTTCGGTCCTCAAGGTGTTTGTGAATTACCAAAGCTTTTCTGAGATCGAGCGAGCGAATTTATTAGTTTCCGCAATGCGCTTTACTAAGCGGCACCCGCAGGGCATCGGAAATGGCCTGTAGCAGAATATAAGGCATGTTCGAGGACATCGTGGGTGTACGTACTCTGTACGCCCATATTGGCGAAGGCAAATAATAGGAACGATGCCGTGCCGATGGATTCATTTGCTGTCGGAGTATGCCGAAACAACCCTCCGGGGGAGGGGCAGGTGTGGCCCGGGGTGCTTATCCGCTTATGTTGGCAACCGCTGCGGAGCTGGGGAGATCTCGATGGCGACCGACGCCTGCTGGCGACGGGCAATCCAGACTCCGAGTTCACTCAACGGCCCCAAAAGGCAATACTTGCGGCTGACGATCTTGCGGACCCGCGGAGTGTCCTTGAGGTCCAGCACCCGCGCGGTACCCGCCACGACTGGTGCACCAGGGGTGAGCTGCCCGCGAACACTGCACGGCTGCAATGTCACCGCAGGATTGCGCCGGATGCGTTTGACCTTGTACGCGCCTACCTCCGAGAAGTAGTAGAGCTTGCCGTCCGCCGGAGCAATCCAGACCGGTGTGGATACCGCCGTGCCGTCCTTGCGATAGCTCGTAAACGACACATAATTCGCCCGGGCCGCCACATCCCAATCGGTCATTGGTTGACCCTCCTTCTCTTCACGCAGTACAACCCGATTCTGTCGTAGACGCGAACTGGTCGCAGCAAGCGGTACTCCGGGATTCAGCGTTGTTGAGCTCCACTCCGAGGGACATGGGCATTCCCGCCTGATCCCGGCTCTCTTCACCAGATACTTATTGACGCCAGGAACGAGTCCACTCGGCAGGAAGGCTATACGTGCCGTCGACCAGGAGACGGTGATTGACCCTGCAGATCTCTCAACTGTCCCCAGCAACAGTAGGAATAGGAAGCAACATGCCGGACATCGTCCTGACCGCCGCGACCGTGATCACCATGGACGATGACCAGCCTCGGGCCGAGGCCGTCGCCGTATCGGATAGCCGCATCGTCGCAGTGGGCTCGCTGGCCGGGTGCACCTCAGTGTTGCCCGGCGCCGAGGTGATCGACACCGGAGCGGGCGCACTTCTTCCCGGTTTTGTTGAGCCGCATGGTCATCCGTTCATGAGTGGTGTCATCACCGAAGCGCCGGTCCATTCGATCGCCCCCTGGAAGGCATCAAGCTGGGCCGACGTCACTATCGCATTCCAGGCTGCACTCGCGGACACTGATCCTTCAGAACCCCTGATTTTCAGCGGATTCGACGCACTCTTGCACGAGCATCCCGCGCCCGATGTCGATGAGCTGGATCAGATATTCGGTGATCGGGTCGCGGCCATCACCGACAACTCCGGCCACGGGGTCTACTTCGGCACCGCATTGATCAAGCTGCACGGTTGGGACAGTGCCCCGCCGGCGGACCCGGTGGGCGGGCATTACCAACGCAAACCCGATGGCACCCTCAATGGGCGCGGGTTTGAAGTTCCCGCGCTGACGGAAGTGCTCGCCCCGCTGATCGCCGGGCTGGGCAATCCCATGCACTCAGCCGCACAGTTCTTCGCCGTGATGTCCCGTGGCGGATACACATCGACCTCGGATATGGCGTATGACCCTCAGCTCAAGCCCGCATACGAGGCGCTCGCCACGGCCCCGTCATGCCCGCTGCGGGTCAGCCTGTGGGAGATGTCGACCACCGAAACCTACACTGAGCCAGAAACATTCACCGCCAGCGATGACATGCTGTGCAAGACGGGTGTCAAGCTGTGGACCGATGGTGCGGTCTGGGTTGGGTCGGGCGCGACATCCTTTGCGTACGTCGACTCGGCGGCCACCCGGCGTGCGGCCATCGACCCCGCCGCGGCAGGCGGAACCCGTTCGTTGAACTACTCCCGCGCGCAGCTTGATGCCATTCTCGACAAAGCCGCGCCCCGTGGTTGGCAGATGGCATTCCATTCCAATGGCGATCTTGCCGTGGAACTTGCACTCGATGCCTACGAGGCGGCGTTACAGCGTCATGGCCTGCTCGGCACCGATCACCGGTGGCGGCTCGAACACGCCGGCGGTGCTACCCGGGCCCAGCTCGACCGCGCCGCGCGGTTGGGCGTACACGTATCCATGTCGCCGTTCCAGTATTACTACTGGGGTGATCTGCTGGACGGCCAGATCTTCGACCACGAGAACGGCAGCAGATGGCAGCCGTTCTCGGACGCGGTCGCGTCCGGGGCCTGCATTTCCTTCCACAACGACGGTTCGGTATCACCACCCTCGCCGCTGACGAACATCCAGACGGTGACGGCGCGACGCACACGTGCCGGCAATGTCCATGGCGCCGGACAGGCGATCCCCATCGATGAGGCGTTGCGCGCTCAGACCATCAATGCCGCCCGCACGCTGCGTCGAGACCACCTGATTGGTTCCATCGCGGTCGGCAAGCTGGCCGACTTCGTCGAGCTGTCCGCGGACCCCTACGACGTTGACCCGGCTCGGCTCATCGAGGTAGTCGGCGTCAACGGCACATGGGTCGGCGGCCGCAGGGTGGACCTGGACGTGTTCCTCGACGCCTCACGAACAGAGCATGACGCCGCACCGGCGGTGCCCATCAAGCACTGTTGTTAGCGGCTAACCAAAACCTTGGCGGCGTTGCGCTCGGCGCGCTTGGTCTGGCGATCCAGGTACTTGGCCTTGACTTCCTCGAAGTCCTGGGAGGTCTTTTTGAGGTCGCCGACGATGCGATCGAGGTCCTCGCGGTACCACTCGCCCTCGCCGGTGATGTCGTCACGATCGAAGATGCGCCACTTGCGCAGCACCGGCAGCACCACCTCCTCGAGGTGGGACTGCGGGTCGTAGACGCCGCCGGTGGCGATGGTGACGGCGTTGCGGCGAAAGCCGGGGATCGTGTATCCGGGCATCGTGAAGTTGTCGAGCACTTTATGTACGGCCTGAACAGCCTGATTCGGGGCGATCTCCAGGCCGGCCGTCACCATGTTGCGGTAGAAGATCATGTGCAGGTTCTCGTCGGTGGAGATGCGCTTGAGCAGCTCGTCGGCGACGGGTTCATCGCAGGCCTTGCCGGTGTTGCGGTGCGAGACGCGGGTGGCCAGCTCCTGGAAGGTCACGTAGACCACCGAGTCAAACAGGCCTTCCGAGAACGGTACGTTCTGCCGGTTCTGGCCGGGGGAGAAGCCGCTCGTCATCTGCGCTATGCGGAGTTTCTCGAGTTCTACCGGATCTACCGAGCGGGTGACGACGAGATAGTCGCGGATGGCGATGCCGTGGCGGTTCTCCTCGGCGGTCCACCGGTTGACCCAGGTGCCCCACGGCCCGTCCATGGTGAAGTTCATGGCGATCTCGCGGTGATATGAGGGCAGGTTGTCCTCGGTCAGCAGGTTGGTGATCATGGCGACCTTGGCCACCTCGGAGAGCTTGGACTGCTCCGGATCCCAGTCCTGACCGCCCAGGGCCTTGTAGTTCTTGCCTTCAGACCACGGCACATAGTCGTGGGGGTTCCAGTCCTTGGTGACACCGAGGTGGCGATGGACATTCTCCTCGACCACGGGCTCGAGCTCATGGAGCAACTCAAGGTCGGTGAAGGCCTTCTGCATGGACACGTTCCTCAGATCGGGGAGCCAGACGGATACCGCAACTAGCGGTACACGTATCCAGCAGTTACAGAAAGCTAGCATGTTCATGCCGTGAATGGGCGACTACTTGCAGTACTCGCTCAATTGAGAGCATTCCGTGACCGCCCCAACTTCGGCCGGCGTAGCCATCCGATCGCCGGTAGCGCCAGCTGATCGCAAACTTTTGACTTATTCAAAATTGTTGAGCGTCAACCATTTACGAATCGGCGTCAACGGAGTCGCTCAAAGGGGGGTAATATTGGTTAAGTAACTATCGCGGTGGCACGTACCTAGCACCAACTGTTTCGGCTCATACGGATTCCCTTGTCTGAGTCTCATTGAGCAACAAGGAAGTACGTATGACACAGGCCGAATATCCTGGTCCGCCGATCCGCTATACGTTGGGTCCGCGCAAGACCGGCAGGATGAACGGCGCGTGGTGGCCGCAAGACGACGGATTCATTGCGCGGGAACTCTCACCGTTGATTGAAGAGCTGGCCGAGCACATTGGTCCGGTCAATCAGGTATCCCTGAACTGGAAGGCCGGCTCGCCCCGGTCGAGCATGAGGTCGGCAGCTATGCCTCCGACTCTCGCTAACCGTGCTTTCCATTGGGTGGTCACACTGCAGGGCGAGCATCGGACGGTCCGGATCCTCATGGTGCCGGCACGCACCAACCGGATTCTCGCCAGGGTGATCATGCGCTTGGCCGCGCAAATGCCCCTGCTTGATTCTCCCAAGGAGGACGAAGTCTCCGCGGCGCTCCGAATCATCATGGCCGCTTAGCCCGTGATGTTGAGTTCCACCAGTAGCTTGCGGACCCGCTGTTCGATGTCGTCCCGGATAGGACGCACGGCCTCAATCGGCTGGCCCGCCGGGTCGGCTAGGTCCCAGTTCTCGTAGCGCTTCCCGGGGAAGTATGGGCAGGTGTCGCCGCAGCCCATGGTGACCACGACATCGGCGCCTTTTGGGGCGGCCTCCCATTCCTGGATGCGGTAGATCACCCGTTTGGCGGCCCCCAATCGGGGTGCCACGGCATCTAAAAGCACTGGCAGGTCTTGCGTTAAGTCACGTGAGTGCGGCCACCATGCACCATCGACGTGCCCACTCCCATCACCATCGGGCTTTAACAGAAGGCGAATGGAGTCGTCACTCTCGAATGTCGCCGGTGCCGCCAATGTGGCAACGCGGGTCATGACGTCGGCCTAGCTGACGGTGCGGCGGACACCAGCCGGGCTCCGCCGCCGGAGTCCCAATGGTTCTCTGCTTCAAAGGTATCGATCCACCGCGCCAGCCCCGTGATGTCGGCAGGCACCCCGGCATTTCGTTCGTCATGTGACTCGCGAGAAGGAGGGGCAATCAACAGGGCCAGATGCGCCCCGCACGCCCCCTGAACGCGAGTGGCATTGGTGGGCTGCAGAAGACGCAGAGGCAGTCCGACTCGTGCGGGCGAGAATATTTGATGCGTCATCAGACGCTCCTAGCTTCAGCGCCCGTGTCCGGTGCTGAATGTTTCGACGACGCCACACCCATGAGTGGGCCGGTGCAAAATACCGTCTTCTAGCCAGCCTACTCCGATCGATGACTCAAACAAGTCGGCTGTAAATCTTTGGCTAGACGCGGTTTTCGGACAAACAGCACTGGACTATCGGTGTTGCCTTCGCCGATCAGCTCGCAGGTACGGCCGGTAACAACCGGCGACGCAGAACCAACTGTAACTACAATCGACCGATGTCAACGACCGCACGCAATGACACCGCTATTCCATGCTGATCGGCATCGTGGCGGCCGTGCTCGCGTGCCTTGGGTATGGGACCGCGTCGGTTCTGCAGGGTTACGGTGCCCGTGAATCCGCGACGAAAGTTCACGGGCCGACGGGCGACGGCGCCCCGCCGCTGACATCGACAATCTCCGCGATGCTGACTCCCGCATTCATCGCCGGGATGGTTCTCGATCTTGTCGGGTTCGCGGGCAGCCTGGTGTCGGCACGGTTGATTCCACTGTTTCTCGCCCAGACGATCATGAGCGCCAACTTGGTGGTCACTGCGGTACTCGGCATCGCGGTATTGGGTGTGCGTCTGCAACGACGGGACTGGCTGGCAATCTCGGCCGTGTTGCTGTCGTTATGCGTCCTCGCAACGACGGCCGGTCATCGCGGTGAGGATGCCGCACCGGCGCCTGTGCACTGGGGCGTGCTCATTGCATCGGCGGTGGTGCTGCTCACCGGCTTCGGCTTTATCCGCCTGCTTGGCGGCCGCGCCGCGATCCCGGCGGGATTGTGTGCCGGGATTCTTTATGGGGCAATGGCTGTCGCGGTCAGGGTGCTCGATGGGCTCGAACCGTTGCACGTGAAGGTCATGCTGTCCGATCCCGCCGCCTTCGCCGTGATCCTTGCGGGGGTGGGTGGCTTCTACTTGTTTACCGTTGCGCTGCAAGTGGGTTCGGTCAACGGTGCGGCGGCGGCGTTGGTCGTGGGGGAGACGGTCGTGCCCGGCGTCACTGGTGTCGTGCTCTTAGGCGACAGCGCCCGCCCGGGGCTGGGCTGGCTTGTCGCCGTGGCATTCCTGGTCGCGGTGGTCGCGGCGGTGGCAGTGGCTGCGTTCGGTGCCGTCGAGAACGCGCAGCCGACAGCACTGAACACGGCACGCTGAATCAGTTTGAGGCGTCGAGGATCTTGATCGCGAAGACGAGTGTGTCACCCGGACGGATGCCGGCGCTGGGCTGACCGGCCGGATAGCCGTCGGCAGGAACCATCGCCACAGCGACGGTGGACCCAACCTTCTGTCCTGCGATGGCCTTCTTGAAGCCCGGCACGACTCCGTTCAGCGGGAACTGAGCCGGAGCGCCCCGGGTGTAGCTGCTGTCGAACACGGAGCCGTCACGGCCGTTGACACCCATGTAGCAGACCGAAACCGTGGCTATGTCCCCGACGATCGGCCCGGTTCCAGTCTGCAGTGTGTGCACCTGGGTCTCGGTCACGCTGAACGGAGCGGTCACGTTGACGGATGGCGCCGCCGTATCCGTCGATCCACTGACCGCGACATTGCCGGTGCTCCCGGCCTGCGTCCACTCGGGCGTGCCACCGTTCTGCGGTGCTGCTGTTGGGCAAGCGCTGGCCGCCGTTGCGGGATCGGCAGGGGCCGACTTGGCCTCCGTATCGGATCCGCACGCGGCGAGCGCCAGAACGAACGAGGCGGCGCAGGCCGCAAGCGCGGCGGATGGGTACACACGCGAAGAGTTCACGGTGGTTACGCTAACAGCTGCGTTCCACGCGGCAGGGGAGGAGTGCGTGGAGCCTTTGCGTACGACCCGCTGATTGAGACGGCAGGAAAGATCACCGTTCCTGTCAAGTACCGAATTCCTTGGGGTGAAGAGGAATTCGACAATGCATCCGGGACGGGTTGTTCGACGCCTTGCCTACGAGCCGTTGCTCGGCGTGACTCGCAACTGCCTGCATCAACGTATGGCCAGCGGTGCGGTCATCAAGATCTCTGCCATCTACGACGAATCCGTTCTGGCGCGGGGACGGGCTGTGCGGACAATCTGCCGCGCCGGGCAGTCCCGCGACGCTGACATCGACGCATGCACCGACACCGGAGTACCCGCGCGAGTTACTCGTAAACTGCTGCCATGAAGTGGTTCTCACGGAGACGTAGTGAACGCCCCGAGCTCGTTCAGCTCAGCCCCGAGGCCACGTCGGTGGTCGATCAGCTCGTCGACCACCATCACGACCGCGAATGGCCGACGGCCGTTGGCTGGTACCTGCCTGACGAAGAGCCGCCGTGGGACGCGCTTGATGAGCTTCGCCGCAGTGGCTACTGCGAGGTCCAGCGGGACGGTGACGAGGTCGAGGTGGATTTCACCGATCTCGGGCACCGCACCTTCACGTGAGACCCAGCTCAGCGCGAACCTGAACTACTCGACCCCCACAGTCACCTCGGTGGACTTGATGAAGACGGTGGCGGCCTGACCGACGGTGAGCCCGAGGTCGGCCACCGCGTCCTTGGTGATCGAAGATGTCACGACCTGATCGCCGCAGCCGAGCCGGATCTTCACAATGGCCATCACAGTTCCGACATTCACGTCGGTGATGGTTCCAGTCAGCTGATTGCGTGTAGATAGGCGCATGACATCTCCTTGCGTCGGTGTCCGGTATCCATGTTCAGGCAGTCAACCAGCTGTTGGCTAGTCAGGCTGGGCGGAGACGAGTTCGGTGTCTTTGCCGTTTTCGACGCACACCGCGAAAGACATGCGACCCCGCAAGGGGGCAATCTCATCTAGCGCCGCACCAGCCTCTGAGCCGGTAGGCGACATGCCCTCGGCGGCGAAAAAGCTGGCCGCCCAGGAATCCTGGACGGCCAGCCGAGCGCATTTATCTTGCGCGGTAAGACTTTAGACAGTCTGCACTGAAACAGCCTGGGGGCCGCGATCGCCGGCTTCTTCTTCGAAGCTGACGCGATCGTTCTCGTTGAGGCTGCGGAAGCCGCCCTTGTCGAGGATGGCCGAGAAGTGAACGAACAGGTCCTTGCTGCCGTTGTCCGGGGTGATGAACCCGAATCCCTTTTCGGCGTTGAACCACTTCACGATGCCTTGAGCCATGCGATTACTCTCCTGAGTATCTAATTGCGGGGTCGACGTTCGACCCTGGGTCTTGCGGAGGTACGCGAAATCAAAGCAACCGGCAAAAGTCACGGAGATTGGGTATGTGTCCGCCGCGGAAAATCTTCGCGAGCGTGTCACTAAGAAAATCAACCGTTTTCACCATATCAGAGGTCGAGCCCGATAACCAATGACCGGCAGTAGTCCGCTGCCTCAGAACATGAATTGGCCACCAGATTCCAAGTACTGGGGCAGGGAGCGGTCCGCCCAAACTGCTTGATGCCGAACAAAGCTCGTTGGCGCGGGCGGTGGGCAAGACCTCACCATCGTCGAACGGCCCGGCGGTCTTCCGGCCAGCACTACGATCTGCACGAAATAGGTTGCTGTCGTGCGGTTTTCGTGGGTGATTCAGATGGGGTCGCTGCTGGAATAGGTGTCGTTTGTCTGTGTGCGCGCGCCATACCTTTGGGCGTATGCCTGGTGCTTGCGTGCGTTTTTTTCGCGGTTGACGTTGTCGGCGAGTTTGGGGTCCAGGCCGTGTGTGGCGAGCCGGTGGCGACGCCAAATCTTGTTGAGAGCGTGGGTCATCAGGATTGCCCAGACGTAGACGGGCAGTGTGATCGCGGTGTGCAGCAGAAGTCCGCCGGGCAGCAGCCAGAACGGGGCCAGGATGAAATGGGGCGGGATCACGTAACGGATCATGTGTCGTCGAATTGCCCCGGGGCCGGCCAGGTCGTTGGCGACCCAATCGCCCATGCTGTCGGGCAGGCGCCGCCCATACGCGTAGGTGATGTACTGCCATGCGGTCGGCCGGTCGGTGGCCATCGACAAACTCCTCGTTGGAATGCCCGGTGCGCCTGGTCGGTCGAGCCCACTGGGTAGGTGTTGGGTGGCTCTCACCGGAAGCGGGCATCAGACAGCCCTGATGAGTACAAGGTAGCCCCGGTGAGAGCCAGGGAGAACTATAGACGGCCCCTTGTCCTGCGCTGTTGCCGGGTTGCTAATGTTTGCATGTTGATTGTTTTGGTGAGGTGGTCTTGTGGTGGATGCACGTCAGCCGCTGTATCGGATGAAGGCGGATTTCTTCAAGACGCTGGGGCATCCTGTGCGGATACGGGTGTTGGAGTTACTCAGCGAGCGGGATCAGGCTGTCTCGGAGATGCTGCCGGAAGTTGGGATCGAGCCGGCGAATTTGTCGCAGCAGTTGGCGGTGCTGCGCAGAGCGGGTTTGGTGACGGCGCGGCGTGAGGGGTTGTCGGTGCTGTACACGTTGACCTCTCCACAGGTGGCCGAGCTGCTGGCCACGGCGCGGCGGATCTTGACGGGGGTGGTTGCCGATCAGGCCGAGTGGCTCGATGGTGCCTCGCCGGCCGAGCCGGTGGTAGTAGCGCAGACCCGGCGCTAGTCGGAGGTATCGACGGGGGTATCTCCGACTAGCGCACTAATTGCGTACTTTCTTAATTAGCGTGATTTATTGATGGTGATGTTTTCAAGCGTGGTCAAGGAGAGTGTTGTGGCGAGTTCGGTGGATGCAGTGGATGCGGCGCGGTCGGTGGAGGGGTTGGCGCCTGCACCGACCACCCATGCGGGCGTGTTGTTGTGGGTCTCGGAGATGGCCGAGTTGTTGGGCCCGGATCGGGTGCTGTGGTGTGACGGGTCGCGCGCCGAGTGGGATCGCCTGACCAAGCAGCTGGTGGCCAAGGGCACGTTTGTGCCGTTGCGGGGTAAGCCGAATTCGTTTTGGGCTGTATCGGATCCGGCGGATGTGGCGCGCGTGGAGGACCGCACGTTCATCTGCTCGGAGAACGCGGCCGATGCGGGGCCGACCAACAACTGGATGGACCCGGTCGACATGACCACGATCATGACCGAGGAATACCGGGGGGCGATGGCAGGCCGCACTATGTACGTGATCGCGTTCTGCATGGGTCCGCTCGGCTCTGATGACCCGAAGTTCGGTGTACAGGTCACTGATTCGGAGTATGTGGCGGCCTCGATGCAGATCATGACGCGCTCTGGTGCACAGGTGTGGGATCGGCTGGGGCTACGCGGCCGGTTCGTTAAATGTGTGCACTCGGTGGGCGCCCCGCTGGCGCCGGGGCAGACTGACGTGCCATGGCCCTGTGATGAGACCAAATACATTTCGCATTTCCCCGCCACCCGCACCATCTGGAGTTACGGCTCGGGCTACGGCGGTAACGCACTATTGGGCAAGAAGTGTTTCGCGTTGCGGATCGCCTCGGTGATGGCCCGCGACGAGGGCTGGTTAGCCGAACACATGCTGATCCTCAAACTCACCTCCCCACAAGGTGTCGTGAAATATGTAGCGGCGGCGTTCCCGTCCTCGTGCGGCAAAACGAACATGGCGATGCTGCAACCCGCATTGCCGGGCTGGACGGCCGAGACGATCGGCGATGACATCGCCTGGATGCGGTTCGGTGCCGATGGGCGCCTGTACGCGGTCAATCCCGAAGCCGGATTCTTCGGGGTCGCCCCCGGTACCGGGCGAGCCACGAATCCGCACGCGATGGACACCATCGAGCTGGGTAACTCGATCTTCACCAACACCGCGCTGACCAACGACGGAGATGTGTGGTGGGAAGGTGCGACCGACACCCCGCCCGAACACCTGACTGACTGGCGCGGCCAGCACTGGACGCCGGCATCCGCCGAGCCCGCCGCGCACCCGAATTCGCGGTACTGCACCCCGATCGCGCAGTGCCCGACTGTCGCCCCCGAATGGGATGACCCCACGGGGGTGCCGATCTCGGCGATCTTCTTCGGCGGCCGGCGCGCCAGCACGGTCCCGCTGATCACCGAATCCCGCAACTGGCGTCACGGGGTGTTTCTGGCCTCCACGCTGTCCTCGGAAACCACCGCGGCGGCAGCCGGTGAAGTCGGTGTCTTGCGCCGCGACCCCATGGCGATGCGCCCCTTCCTGGGCTATCACGTGGGTGACTACTTTGCGCACTGGCTCAATATCGGTAACCGTAGCGACCCGGATCTGCTGCCGAAGATCTTCTATGTCAACTGGTTCCGCCGCGGCGCCGATGGCAAGTTCCTATGGCCCGGTTTCGGGGACAACGCCCGCGTCCTCAAATGGGCACTCGAGCGCCTCGATGCCACCGCTGACGCGGTCGCAACCCCGATCGGCTACCTGCCCACCGTGGACGCGCTCGATCGCACCGGCCTGGACATTAGCGACCAGGATCTTGAAGAGGCCTTAACGGTCAACATCGACGAATGGATCACCGAGACCGAATCGATCGACTACTGGTACGCCAGCATCGGGGGCAATCGGCTGCCCGATGACCTGCGGGTTGAGCTGGGCGCCCTGCGGACGCGACTGGTCGAAGCCCGGCAGGGATGCGCTGGCTCGGCCACCGAATCACCGTGACCATCAACCCAGTTGAGGTCCGCGCATCGCGGCGGGGCCCGATCGGTCACGGGATCCGCTGATGGGTACGGCCGTTATCGGCGCAGTGGCGCGGCTGCTGCCGCGTCGCAACGATTACGCCGGGCTGCCCCGGTCGTGGCGCCGTGACATCCTGGCAGGGATCACCGTCGGGGTGGTCGCACTGCCGCTCGCGTTGGCGTTCGGCATCAGCTCGGGGGCCGGGGCCGCCGCAGGCCTGATCACTGCGGTGATCGCCGGTGTGGTGGCGGCGGTGTTCGGTGGCTCCCACGTGCAGGTGTCCGGGCCGACCGGGGCCATGGCGGTCGTGTTGGCACCGATTGTTGCCCAATATGGCTCTGGTAGTTTGGCTTTGGTCACCATGCTGGCCGGGATCATCGTGATAGCCGCCGGGGTGAGCGGTTTGGGCCGTGCGGTCACGTTCATCCCGTGGCCGGTCATCGAGGGCTTCACCCTGGGGATCGCCGCGATCATCTTCTTGCAGCAAGTCCCCGCCGCCGTCGGCCTGCTGGCGCCGCAGGGGCAACGCCCGCTGGCCGTCGCGATCGACGTTCTCACGCACACCCGCTGGAGCGTCGCCGCGCCACCATTGTTAGTGGTGGGATTGGTGGCGGTGTTGATGGTTATCCTGCCGCAGCTGCACCGGGCCATCCCCGAATCATTGACGGCGGTCGTGGCCGCGACCGCGCTGGTGACCGCCACAGGATTGTCGGTGGCCCGTATCGGCGAATTGCCGTCGCGGCTACCGGCGCCGCTGCTGCCACACGCTAATCTGGCTGCCCTGCAAGCCCTTCTGGGAGCAGCGGTGGCAATTGCTGCGTTGGCCGCGATCGAATCGCTGCTGTCGGCGCGGGTGGCGGCCACCATGTCACCCACCGGCCCCTACGATCCCAACCGCGAACTGCTTGGGCAAGGCCTGGCCTCGGTGGCCTCCGGGGTATTCGGCGGGATGCCGGCCACCGGGGCGATCGCCCGCACCGCCGTCAATGTCCGCTCTGGGGCGCGCACCCGTGTTGCGGCGATCACTCATTCAGTTCTGCTGCTCGCGGTGGTCTACCTGGCAAGCGGGCCGGTGGGCGCCGTCCCGTTGGCCGCGCTGTCGGCAGTCCTGATGGTTACCTCCTTCCGGATGATCTCGGCGCGCACTGCGGTCACGATCCTTCGCTCAACTCGCTCCGATGCCCTGACCTTTGTGCTCACCGCCGTTGTCACGATCTGTTTCGATCTGATCGAGGCCGTGGAAATCGGCATCGTGGTGGCCGCCTTCTTCGCCCTGCGCGTCGTGGCGCGACGCAGCAGCGTCACCCGCGAAGAACTACCCGGCCCGCCTCTACCTGGCGATGAGAGGATCGCGCTACTGCGCCTGGATGGCTCCATGTTTTTCGGTGCGGCCGAACGCATCTCGAATACCATCACCGACGCCGACCGCCCCGACGTGAATGTCGTGATCATCCGCATGTCCCAACTGGGCATGCTCGATGCCACCGGTGCGCACACGCTGGCCCAGATCGCTGAAGACCTCGAGGCCCGTGGCATCACCGTCATCATCAAAGGTGTACGGCCCGAACACCTTAAGCTCCTCACCAACGTCGGCGTCATCGACTCCCTACGCCACGAAAACCACCTCATCGATACCCTCGAGGAGGCTATCGCTCACGCCCGCACCCACGTCGGCGGCACCCACCCCACAAACACCTGACAGGAAAGCCCCGCATGCACTCGTGGATATCCATCGCCGTACTTATCGCGCTCATGAGCGCAACCGTGTTGGTGGTCTGGAAACTGCAGCGCTAAAACATGCAAACCCGGTATGAGACTGCTCGACGATGCCTTGTAGGCGGAAAGGCCGCAACGGTGAGCTACGTCCACGACTCGGCACACGCCAAGATCCTCATGGAGGGCCTTGGGGGCGGAGTATGCCTACTCGCTGTGCACTGGCACGTCCAAGAAGCCAACAGGCAGGCCTACCTTCCGAGGATTCGGGCGACCACACTGAACATAATCCGCTCACTGATCGGCCAGGGCCTGTTCGAGCTAGGCGCTATGGCACCGCACACGCACCGATTTGTGCCGGCCGACGATCCCGAAGCCGCGCTGCGCGACGTCCGCACCGACTACGTCGACAACTTTGACGTGTTCGGATGGCAATACCGCTGGTGGCTGATCATCACTCCACGAGGCAGACAGATGGCCGAGCCCCTCGTCACGGCCTACCAACGCGAACTATAAGACACCTCAA
>NZ_MAEV01000047.1:0-17181 GCF_002013385.1 Mycobacterium sp. D16R24
ATCCTCAGAGCAGAGTGGACCAGTAACTCCAGAACCGCACCAGGCACAACAGGATCACCGCGGTGAACCACAGCGCCACGATCGACCAGCGCCAGGTGTGCAGCCCGCGCAGCACGGCGTTGCCGCGCTGCGGCTGCACCGCGATCGTCGTCACCACGACCAGCAGCGGGATGGTCATCGACCACACCACCATGCAGTACAGGCACAGCGCGCCGATGGTGAACACGCTCTGGTAGATCAGCCAGTGCACGAACACCGTGCCCAGCAGCGTGCCGACCGCCAGCCCGGCCCAGTACCAGCGGGGCAGCTGAACCCGGGCCACCGCGAGCACCCCGGTCACCAGCACGACGGTGAACGACACGATGCCGATCAGCGAGTTCGGGAAACCGAACACGGCGGCCTGCGGGGTGACCATCACCGAACCGCAGGACAGCACCGGGTTGAGGCTGCACGTCGGCACGTAGGCCGGGTTCTTGAGCAGCTCGACCTTCTCGATGGTCAGCGCCAGCGCCGACGAGAGGCCCACCACGCCGGCGATCAGGACCCACAGCGCGCTCAGCCTCCCGACGTGCACCCCACCGTGCTCGGGGCTGTCCGGCTCGGCCGGGGACACCTCCCCTGGCGCGCTCACGCTCATGGAGCGGGAGCGGGAGCGGGCGCCGGGGTCGTCGGATCCGGATTCGGCGGCGGCGCACCGGCGTCGAGCACGGGCAGGTCACCGACGATGCTCCTGATCTCGTCGATCAGCGCGTCGGGGGTCGTCGGCTTGTAGTCCTTGCCGTTGATGCGGATGGTCGGGGTGGCCTTGACCTCGGTCGCCTTGGCCATGCCCTTGACCATGTCGTCGTAGCGGCCCTTCTCGATGCAGTTCGGGACGTCGCCGACGACGCCGGCCTGGCGCGCCACCTCGGTCAGCCGGGCCTCGTCCGGGAACGGGCCGACGCCCTCGGGCGGCTGCTGGGCGTACAGCGCGGCGTGGAAGCGGCGGAACGCCTCGGTGTCGGCTTCGGCCACGCAGTAGGCGGCGTTCGCGGCGCGGGTCGAGTACCCCTGGCCGGCCCGGTCCAGGATCGAGACCATGTAGTAGTCGGCCGCCACGGCGCCGCTGTCGATCAGCCGGTTGATCGTCGGGCCGAAGGCCTTCTCGAAGTTGCCGCACGCCGGGCACAGGAAGTCCTCGTAGAGCGACAGCACGGCCTTGGGCTCGCCGTCGTCACCGGTGATGACGTCGCTGGACGCCACCCGGATCGGCTTGGCCTCACCCTCGCCGGGCTTGTCCTCCTTGGTCATGACGATGTAGAGCACCAGCGCGACGGCGAAGATCACGACGATCGCGGTCAACCCGATCTGTACGGCCAGATTGCGTTTCTTGTCGGCCGCCTTCAGGTCGTACTTCGGGGTCTTCTTCGGTTTCGAGGCCACGGGGACAAGCGTACCGGCGGCGTTTTCGCGGCCCGTCAGACGCCGCGCAGACGGGTGCGCAGCGCGCTGATCATGTCGGCGACCGCGGCCGCGCAACCGCCCCCGATCGGGAACATGTTGGCGAAGCCGTGGATCAGCGCACCGGCCTGCCGCAGGTCGACGGCCACCCCGGCGGCGCGCAGTGCCTCGGCGTAGGCCACGCCCTCGTCGCGCAGTGGGTCGAAGCCGCCGGTCAGCACCAGTGCAGGCGCGAGCCCGGACAGGTCGTCGGCCAGCAGCGGTGACACGACCGGATCGGTGATCTGCACCGACGCACCGGTGACGTACTTGTCGGCGAACCACTCGATGTCGGCCTTCGTCAGGAAGTAGCCGGAGGCGAACAGGGTCTGCGACCGGGTCTCGCCGCTGGGGTTGGTCCACGGGTAGATGAGCAGTTGCAGCGCCGGTTGCGGCACTCCTTCGGCGCGGGCGCGCTGGGCGACGACGGCGGCGATGTTGCCGCCGGCGCTGTCCCCGCCGACCGCGACGCGGTCCGGGTCGGCACCGAGTTCGGCGGCGTGCTCGCGCGCCCAGCGGTAGGCGGCGAACCCGTCGTCGGCGGCGGCGGGCGCCTTGTGCTCGGGGGCCAGCCGGTAGTCGACCGACAGCACGTGCACCCCGGCGTCGCGGCAGATCAGCCGGCACAGGTCGTCGTGGCTGTCGAGGTCGCCGATCACGAAGCCGCCGCCGTGGAAGAACACCAGCAGCGGGGCGGCCGTGTCGGCGGTGGATGTGGGCGGAACGTAGTGGCGGGCCGGGATCTCACCGTCCCCGCCGGTCACGGTGAGATCTCTCACCGCGGCCACCGGGATCGCCTGCCGGAACCCGCCGGACAGGTCGCGCAGCTGCGCCCGCGCCGCCGCCACGTTGTTGGTGCCACCGTCGATCCCGACCAGCTTCTGCCCGGCGAGCATCAGCTGCACCGTGGTGTCGAGGGTGTTGCCGTCCACCGTCACCGTGCGGCCCGCCAGCAGCAGGCGTTTCACCGGGTCGGGGATGCGCGGCAACGCGCGCAGGGTGACACCCGCCATCGCGGTGACGAGCGCCTCCTTGCGTCCCGGGCTGTACGCGCCGTCAGCTGGCAGACTCGCAGTCATGGCATCTCCCTTGATCACGCTGAATGACGGTAATGCGATCCCCCAGGTTGGGATATAGCCAGCTCCCTCGTTCGAGGTGACCCACAATTCCGGCAGACCCGACGTACAGCCTTGCACACCTTGTGCAAATGTGCCAATAGTCTGTAGGTAGTTGGGGCTGGTGGCGAGGTGGGGGCATGGGTAGGGCGGAGGGTGGAGGTTTGGGGCGTGAGGTGTGATGGTGGGCGGTGAAGGAAGTGGAGATGGGAGGGCAGGTGGGTGTGGGTGAGTGATGAGGGTGTGGGGTTGGAGGGGCGGCTGATGCGCGCGTTGGCGCGCCGCGACAGCGGCGCTTCGGAGCAGGTTTTGGACTGGCTCGTCAACGGCACTGCGCCCGGGCGAATCCCGGGTCTGACCATGGCGTGGCCACCAGGTCCGCCATCGGAGTGGGTGTTCTGACGATTCAGCCAGGGCGGGCCGTCAGCAAACGATCTAGCGGGGGTTTCAGGGGTAAGAAAATGGACCTGCGGACTTTTAATCCGCAGGTCCAATGTGGTGATGATCGTTAGTCGGGGTTTATATCCCGGGCCTGATTGGTCCGTCGTACTTGCCGCCGCCGACATTCAGATTGTTGAGGCCTGGGAGGTCGAACGGATCGGTGGTCTCGATCGAAATCCATGCCGGTGGGCTGTAAGTCCGGACCTGGGTACCTTCTAAGCCGTTTTTGCGGATTTTGATGGTGAGGACGCCGCCGTCGGTGACGCTGTGGACGGCGTCCTGGTGCTCGTCTTTCTGACCGTTGGTCAGGATCACGGTGAGTTTCGTTCCCATGTTTTTCTCCCCCTTGTTGTGGTGTTTTCTACGGTAGGGCGGGCGATCATGGACTTTGGGTCGTGACGCGACTGGCATGCCGCGAATCTCGCGTCTACCGCCACACGGTGATGGGCTGGTTGCGTGGGGTGACCGCGCGGGCCGTGGCGATAAGGGCGTCGAGCCGCGCGGCTTCCGCGGCGGCGGCCGCGGTGCGGCGGTGTTGGGCGTGGCGGCGCGCGGCGGCGAGCGCGGCGAAGGCCTCGGCGCGGCCTGTACCGGTCACCGCGCCGGCCAGCTGCGGTGATGCGGGCGGCGCGCTAACCGCGGAGGGTCGCGGTGCAGTCGCGGCGCTCCGCGGTGGTTGGCGTCCGGCGAAACTTCCGAGCCGGCGCAACCGGCTGGCCAGGAATGCGCCAGGGTTGGTGACCTGGTCGGGCCAGGTTCCGCCGGTGCGGCGCATATCGGCTTCGAGCGCGTCCTGGACGTCACGGGCGGTCCACACCGTGGGGTCAATCCCGGCGGCCCCGAGCACGTCGCAAATCGCCCCGACATGTCCGCCTCGGAGCACCGGGCAGCGGACAAGGACCCGCGCGGCAAGTCGTTGGAGCACCAGTGGTCGTGGCTCGGCGCGCCAGCGCCGGCTTTTTCGAGTGGGAGATGAATTTTCCGCGTGCTGCTGCGCGCTTGGTGAGTTACTCCCTACGGGAGATAAGAAACAAACACCGCCTGACGGCGGTAGGTCACAATTCTCCACAGTGCCGCCGGAGGTCAGGGGTTCGAGTCCCCTTAGCTCCACAGGTTCCGGCGCCACAGGCACAGACGCCGGGCGGCGCGAAACCAGGTGGTACACCGAGGGGCGCCGGCCGACGCTCGGTGTACCCGGGGAGCCGTGGCCGCGTTGGGCCTCAACAGCCCAACCGGAGGCTCGCAGCACCGCCCACGCAGTGGAGACCGTGTTCGGGTGGCAGCCGATGCGCTCGGCGATGGTGGCGCGGGTGATGGCCACGTGCCGGCCGGTGGCGTGGTCGGCGTGCTCGGCCATCACCGCGGCGATGGCCAGCAGCGTGGTCGCGGTGATCGAGACGCGTTCGGCGGTGCACACCGCGGCCAGGGCTCGCGATTGTGCCCAGTCCCGCAAGTTGTCCAGCCAGGACTGCCTACTGGACCACACTGGCTGGCGCGGTGTCGCGGCCCGGGCGCCGGCGCGCTCGATCCAGCGGCGCCAGCGGGTGGCGGTGTCCGCCTGGGCGGCGTGTGTGCGCACCGTGGTGCCCGATGCCGCGAATACAGGCGCACTGCGGCGCCCACGCGAAAGTGATTGGTCACGGTTTGCGCACTGGTTGCGCGGGTTAACTAGTAAGCCCTGCGCGCGTGCGCTACCGTGAGACCTGTCCGGCAAGACAGTCCCTTCGGGGAAATGGTGCGGAGAACCGGAACCGAGCTCCCAATCTCGGTTCGAATCTCCAGACGTGGCCCCGCCCTAGGCGGGGCCTTCGTCGTCTACGGACCTAAAGTCCGTGCACCGGCTATTCAGATGTCACGTATGCCCGCCCGCGGCCTACCAAAGTCAAAAGTTTTCAGGTCGGGCCGTTGTGTCACATCGCCAGCGGCAACACCTCCGCGGTGTTCATGTCTGTGAGTACGCGGACCTGGTCGGGATGGCCGGTGGCCAGGGCAAGCAGGTCCGCGGCGATCGCGCCGGCGTGGGTGCTGTTGGCGGCGGCCAGATGCTTGATGTCGTCGTACGCGGCCTGCGGGATGTTGAGCTTGGTCGGGCGAATGTCGCCCGACGTGGAGATGTCGCGCGACATCTCCACGGTGAGCAGCGCAGTCTGGTGGATCACTCGCACGAGGTCGGGGTGTCCGGTTTTGGCCGCGAGAAGATCAGCGGAGGCCTGGTTGACGTTGGTCGCGTGGACCTCGGCCAGCTCCTGGATGCTGGCGTACACGATTGCCGCGATCGGTGCCATGACCTGAGCACGCGGGCCTTTGTGTGTGCTGCGCTGAGCCATGCGCGTGACTTTTCCATCGACGGACGCATTACCTGGTAACTGGCGCGGCGTGGCGCGAAAGTTTTTCTCGGCATCAAGACGCGCGGCGATGGGCCGGGTCCGACGTTCCGTAGTGCACTCGGCACAGTCGGCCGTAGTACTCCTCACGGGCGAGGTGATCGCCGATGAGTTGTTGGGCCCGCTCAAGCGCGGCGGGGTCGTTGAGGTTGTCGAGCAGATGGCCGATGACTTCCAAGTACTGCTGGAACTGTTCTTCCGGATCGATCTCGGCCGGGGGTCGGTCCGCCGAATACTGGATGTATTGGGCCATGGGAACCCCTCCTAGCCTGACACTCCGCAAGCAACAAAGTCTGTAACTTACAGAGTACAGGTTAGGTGTACGGATTACGGCCCCAGAGAGTTTCGGAGTTCGGCTTCGGTGGCGCCGGCCAGGTCGGCGCTCCGCGCCAGGAGCAGATCGATGGCGACACGGATGAGCGTGTTTTCGGTGATCCGTTCTCCCCGGCCTTGTCGTTGCCGGTTGAGTCCGCGGCTGAGTTCGGTGAGCCGGGTGAACTGATCGCTGCGTAACCGGGCTTCTTTGCGTTCGAGTTCGTCGTAGCGCACCCACCCGGTCGGTTGGCCGCTGCTATCTGGGTCGGGGTGGTCCTTGTTGCCGGTCGTCACGGTGACACCTTTCCCCACCAGCCCGAACTGCGGAAGTCTGTAACTATGTAGTTCGAGGGTACGGCCCTGGCGGAACGAATCGGGCGATGATTTCTGCGGCGGCCTGATCCCCGGTGATCTCGCCGCGCCCCATCTTGGCGACCAGTTCCCGGGTGAACGGATCGATTACGCCGCCGGCGATGGCTACGGCGGCCTCGGCCACCGCGGCGGCCTCCCTCGCTAGCCGCATTCCGTTGTGGGCTGTCATTGGCGCTTTAGTCGCGCCTCGGCGGCCACCCGCTCACCCGCGTCGGTGAGGTTGATCCAGATCCGGTATTCCCACTCGATCCGGTCCTCGTACCGGTCAACGAACAGCGTGATGAACCGTGCCATCACCTCATCGACGCTGCCTGGCCATGGCTTGAACCCAGGGTCATTTCTGCCGGGGATGTCACCCACCACCGCAAGTCCGTCGACTAGCAGCGATCGCACGGTGTCGACCACCAGCTGCTTGTAGGGAGCGAGGGCGTCGGCTGATGCGCCGTTAGCGATACATGCCAGAACGTCGGCCATGGACACGTAATCGTCGAGCCCCATGCCCAGGATGTCCTCACGCAGTGTCTCCTGCGCACTGGTCTGCTGTTCTGTCATCACTTCATGCTCCTCGTGTTCATCATCGTCATGAGTGCCCCTCGAAGTCACGCGGGTTTTCTTCCGGGTCGTCAACGCCCAGGATCGGGAAATGGTGGTGGATGCTGCCGGGTGGGTGCACCGGCTGCGGCCCGAATGGTTCCGCTGATGGTCCGCCCCATCCCCTCACCCCGATTTCTGGGGCCCGTTCGGTGACCGGTGCTCTCGGCGAGTTCGGTTCTGCCGGTGCCGCTTTCGGCGCCTGCGGCTCGATCGGCGGCGCCTTGGGGGCGGGGATTTCCGGAACGCCGCCGGTCTTCGGGTTGATGTGCACCTTCCAGTGTTCTGCCCCGTTCGCGCTCTTGAGATCGATGTCGAGGGAGTTGGTGCCGGTAGATTTCGCGGCGTAGCGTTCGCCGACTTCGCTGCCGTCGGGGAGGACCTTCCACGTGCCCCTTCCTGGGTCTCCGTAGCGGTTCTGGCCTTCGACGCCGCTCTGCGTCATCCACCGCTTCAGGGTCTGCAAGTCCTCGGGTGTGCGGACCTCCCTGATGTGGGGCTGGCTCCCTTGCGGCAGCTTGTCCAGCACGCCTTTCATGTCTGCGGCGTTCGGTCCCGCAGGTACGGCGGGCGTCGGTGGCGGTACGTCTTGCTTGATCCCGTACCCCGCCGCCTGCACCTCCGGTTCGTGATCCTTCGCCGGCGGGGCCGGCGCCGGCGCACCCTCAGGTTCGGTGAACTTCATCGCGTCAGTGGTCCCAGCGCCCCGCTGATCCGTGTGGCGACCGCCTGGTCGATCGCGGCGAGTGCCTGCACGCGGGTACTGATTTCGGTGGCGAAGGCCTGCGCCTGCTGTTGCCGGGCCGCGGTGCTGCGCAGCAGGCTGCCGGCTGACTTGTCCGTGACCGAGAAGTCTTGTCCGACAGTGAATCCGGCTTCTTCGGCTTCCGCGATCGCGTCGAGCGCCTGGCGTTTGGCCCAGGCGATGTCGCCGGCGCCGTTGGTGGCGTGGCCAGCCGCTGCGTACAGCGCGTCACCTGCGCCCCGGACTTTCACCAGGTCGCCCCAGCTGCGCTCGGCCGCCGCATCGGCGGCAGTGCCTTCCCAGGTAGTGCCGCCGGGTCGGAGCATGCCGGTGTGAATGGTCTCGAAGTGGCCTTCCCAGTGCGCTGCGGTCGAGCGCCAGTGTGTCGCGGCGGCCTCAAGGTGGGTGGTGCCCCAGGCCTCGATGTCAGCGCGGGTCAGGAAACCGCCTGCGGCCGCGGGCATCAGACCTGAGCGGTGGTGCTGATGGACTGTGCGTTGTCGTTGTCGGTGCTGACGTACTCCCCGGCCGCGGTGCGCAGCGCCGTACCGGTCGCGGTGGCCCGGCCGGCCAGTTGGGCTGCAGCGGCGTCGATCAGCGCGTGGCCATGAGCGACGGCCGCGGTGGTTGCCTGAGTCAGGTGGCCGACGGCCGCAGGGGCCAAGACGGGGATCGTCGATGCCGAGATGTCGCAGACACCGGCATGGGACAGCAGGCCCTCGCCGTCGACCGTGATGTGTTCCCCCACGTTGAGCAGTCTAAATCGCGGTGTACGGCGTGGCCGACGCCGCGGTTTTTCGTGGTCTGCTCCGCGCGGGCCTAGTCGGAGTCGTCCGGCTCCCGATCGGCGATTAGTTCTTGATCGTTTGGCCACGTGACTTGACGTGCTCGGGCGGATGTTGCGGTCACGTACTCCAGTGCGCGTCGGGCGGTGTCTGAGAAACCAGTGGTGTTGAGTTCTCGCTGCGCGACCGCCAGTAGGTCGTCGTCAATGTCGATCAGGTGTTTCGTCATGGTTCGAAGTGCGCGCGGAATCCTTCGAGCCAATCGGCCCGGGCGGGACCGCTGAGATGAGGCGGTACCCACAGCTCGGCATCGTCGTGGCTGTCGGCGTCACCGTCGGCGACACGTTCGTGTGCGGCGAGGTATCCAGCGGTGTGCATGCGGTCAGACTGGGAAAAGACGTCCTGCATGGTGCCCAGGTTGGTTTTGAAATCCTCGTAGGCGGCGCGCCGTTCGTCGTCGGTGGCGTAGTCGTCGCCGTAGCGGTCGAGCCAGGCCGCCCAGTGCTCGGAGGTTCCCGGCCTGGGCGGCGGGTTCGCGTCCATGGCTCTTACGGTACGACGAGCGTCCGACATCGTGAGCTCCTATTTTCCGATGTTTCGCTCCGGTTCCTTCCTCGTACTGGCCAGCTTTTGTGCGGGGCGGTGGTCGCTGTCAAGGCTCGACCGTGGTCGACCGCGTAGCGGCGTCAGCCTTGACGGTGACCGCCACCCCGTTCACCACAATTGCGGCCGAGGAAGGGTCTGGCTCCCTGAGGTGACCCAGATGACTGGGGAGCACGGCCGCAAGTTGGCGCTCCCCCCGCCCCTTAGGGGCGCCGGATAGACGTGATGATGGTGGCCAGCGCTTCGATAGCCACGCCGACAATGGCGCCGATCGCCCGGCCGACTTCGCCGATAGTGACCTTGCAGTCGGGGATACGGGCCAGGTAGCCGGCGAGCACGCAGACCGCGAGCCCCAGGATCGTAAGTGGCACGACGATCGCCAGGGCGATCAGGACGGATTCGCTCATTGCGCGTCTCCTCGTTCGATGGTCAGGAGATGGCTCCTGGAGCTGGTTGTCCCGCTCCCTTTTTCTTGGCTGGCAGAGCCTGCTTTACCTGGCACTCGCCGCACCTTTCTCGTCATGGTGGCCTGGTACATGTGGGAAGTACCGGCACCCGAGCTGCTTTCCGTCACGTGGCGGGGTTCGTAGCCCTGGTGCTCACCGGGAGGTATATGCCGCACGGGTGCAACGATCCCGTCACGAAGTGCTTGGCGACGTTGTCGGCGGGTGGCGGTGGGATCGAAGTGTCACACCCTCTAATGCAGGGTTTTTCGGTCAAATACCGACAAGTCATGTGGTCACGGTTTGATCACAAGCAATAGAAATATGCGTTGAACTGCTGTGACGTAATGACGTAATAGCGTGTTGATGCATAGGCGTCATTACGTTGGGACGTATAGTCACGAGCATGCCTACGGTTTCTTTGGTGCACACCAAGGGTGGCGTTGCGAAGACAACGTCGGCGGTGTACCTCGCCACAGCGGCGCATCGGCGTGGCCTCGATGTCGCACTTATTGATGCCGACCCGCAGGGGTCGGCGCTCGAGTGGGCGGCGGCCGCGGGTGACGCCCCGTTCCCCTTCCCGGTGGTGCCGGCCCGGCGACCGCTTGATGTGAGTGGCAGCCAGGAGCTGACGATCGTCGACACTCCCCCGGGTACGGCCCAGGTCATTCAGGAAGCCATCGAACTCGCTGATCTGGTCGTGGTGCCCACGGGGGCCTCACCGTTGGACGTACGCCGCGTGTGGCCAACGCTGGAAATCACCGCCCACCGGCCGACTGCGGTTCTGCTGACCGGCGTGGACCTGCGCACCCGCCTGGCCGATGAGGTCAAGACCCTGTTGGAGAACGAGGGCGTGCCGGTGATTGGGACGCGGATCGTTCGGCGGGAGGGCATCCGTCGGGCGTTCGGCTCGATACCCGGTCAGTTGCACGGCTACGACGATGTGCTGAACGAATTGATGGAGGCACTGGTCCATGTCTGATCTGACTTCGAAGATGGCGGCGCGGGTCAAGGCGGAGCCGGCCAAGCGGGCCGCCGAGGCGTTCCGCTCCCCCACTGATGACATGCAGCGCGCGACTGTCTATCTGCCGCGTACGACAGTCCGCCGGTTGAAGCAAGCCGCGCTGGACCAGGAAACGAGCATGAGCAAAATCCTCACTGACCTGGCCGATCAGTGGTTGGCGAAGAACACCAGAACGTAAAGACGTATATACGTCACAACGTAAAGACGTATATCGAAGTCACTGGATCGCATACCAATGGAATACGCAGGTATGCGCTGGTGATGTATAGTTCTGTGCAGATGCAGTCGGTGCTACCGGCTGTTCGTGAAGAAGCCTCCCTCTCTGAGGGGGGCTTCCTTGTTTCTGGCACAGTGGCCGGTTATGACAGTGGTCCCGGCGGAGATTTTCAAGTGCCTGCACGCATCGCGGCTGGCGCACTACCGGGTGGTGGCCGGCGGCCAGGACGTCGATGCGTTGGCGCTGTACGAGTGGAACATCGAACTGGCGTCAGCCTTGCAGGACCCCCTGGGGATTGCCGAGGTCGCGGTGAGACACGCCATCGATACGCAGCTGAGCGCCTGGGCGCAGCAGCATGTGGGCGGCCCCGACTGGATCAACCACATCGCCCATATTCCGCATCTGTCAGGACCGGGTGTGTTCACCACTACGCGCCACAAGCTGTACAAGGCGGCGGACCAATCGCGTCGATCTCGGCCGGCGAACCATCCGCGCCACGGGGGAGCGATCACTCATGACGATCTGGTGGCGCACGTGATGTTTGGGGCCTGGGCCAGCCTGCTTCCGGAAAAGTTCGATGCGAGCTGGGTAGACCCGAACGGAAATCCGGTCCAAAACCAGGTGAACCTGCAAGCTCGGCGCGATCTGTGGCGCAACTGCCTGCACGGGGGATTTCCCAACGTCAAACACGACCCTCGCGGATACGGCACGGGTAATAAGGTTCGTGACCTGCGCAAACTGCGGAACCGCGTGTCACACATGGACTCACTGCTGTATGTGGATGTGAAGCACCTGCACGACCGGGTCTTGCTACCGCTGTTGAACTCGATCAGCTATGACCTGCACGATTGGGTTGAAGGCCGGAGTCAAGTCCGCGCGGTGCTGGCGCAGCGTCCGAGAACCGGCCCGTAGGGCTTCATTACATCATGACGTCATTACGTTATTACGTCCCAATCGGCGCTCACGCAGAATCCGGGGCCGGGATCGATCCGAACCTCATTAGCTCCTAGCTGAGGTGCCTCGAAGGAAAGCCGTCGTCGAACCATGGTGGTGCCGGTTGGTGATCGTCAACGCTCTCCGGTGCCACCCAGGTAATACGTTTAGACGTAATAACGTATATACGCCATTACGTCTAAACGTATTACCCGACCAATTCGATCGTGTTTTGGACACAAAAAAGCCTCGCGCGTCGAGCGAAGTGCTCGACCTGCGAGGCAAGAAGGTCTTGCGGCTGGTCTGGGGCGTCGGTATCGATCGACGTCCGCGCAGGCCTACGTCATCGGAGTTCTGAACCGCCCTGGAAATCCCGGAGGCTCCTGACCTTGGAAACGAGGATGCAGGTATGCCGAAGGAACAGTCTGCTGGGAAGCCCACGACGCGTCGCTACAGCTTGGAGGAGAAGGCCGCGGCGGTGCGGATGGTCCGGACCCTGAGAGCCGAGTTGGGTGCCGAGCAGGGCACGGTGTCGCGGGTGGCCCGCCAGCTCGGCTACGGGGTGGAGTCGGTGCGGTCCTGGGTCCGCCAAGCCGACATCGATGACGGATACGCTCCGGGAGTGTCCAGCGCGGAGTCGGCACGGATCAAAGAGCTTGAGCAGGAGAATCGAGAACTCAAGCGTGCCAACGAGATACTGAAACGCGCGGCCAGTTTTTTCGGGGCGGAGCTCGACCGCCAACACAAGAAATAGTCGACTTCATCGACGCCCAGCGCGAGGAGTTCGGGGTCGAGCCCGTCATCACCGTCCTGCGATCAGCAGGGGTGGTGATGGCCCCGAGCACCTACTACGACACCAAGACCCGGCCTGTGTCGGCACGCGCGCAGCGTGACGCCGAGCTTGGTCCGGCCCTGATGGCGCTCTGGGAGGACAACTACCGCGTCTACGGGGCCCGCAAGCTCTGGAGAGCTGCTCGCCGCGAGGGCTACGACGTCGGCCGCGATCAGGTGGCCCGCCTGATGCGCAGCCTCGGGATCGAAGGGGTCCGGCGCGGCAAACGGGTCAAGACCACCAAACCGGACGCCGCCGCTGCGCGTCACCCGGATCTGGTGAAGCGCACGTTCACCGCTACCGCGCCGAACCAACTGTGGGTGACGGATCTGACATTCGTGCCGACGTGGGCCGGGGTGGCGTATGTGTGTTTCATCGTCGATGCCTACTCGCGGATGATCGTCGGCTGGCGGGTCGCCTCGCACATGCGCACCACGATGGTCCTCGACGCATTGGAGATGGCCCGCTGGTCACGCGGAAACATGTTGGTGGGCTTGCGATGTCACTCCGATGCCGGGTCCCAGTTCACATCGATCCGCTACGGCGAACGCCTCGCTGAGATCGGTGCGGTCCCCTCGATCGGATCGATCGGGGACAGCTTCGACAACGCCTTGGCGGAGACGGTGAACGGCTACTACAAGGCCGAGCTGATCTACGGTCCCGCCCGCAGCGGGCCATGGAAGACCGTCGAGGACGTCGAGTTGGCCACCCTCGGGTGGGTGCACTGGCACAACACCAGCCGGCTGCACGGCTACCTCAACGACGTTCCACCCGCCGAGTATGAGGCGGCGTTCTACGATGCCCAACGGACCGCCCAACCCCTGGTCGGAATCCAATAGCCCGAGCCTCCGGCAGAACCAGGGCGGTTCACTGAAGCTCATCGAGCAGGGAAACGACAGTCTGACCATTACCAGCGATGGGCGCCCCATCGCAGAACTTCGTCCGATCAGGCGACGGACCCGCACCGCGCCGCCACCGCGTCACCCAGTCCGCCGCGATCCCGAGTTCACCGCTGAGACAGCCCGCAACAACCAGAGGGTGCTCGCGCAGATGATGGAAAATAGCCGCTGAGCCGCCCCTATCTGCGCCGATAGAATCCCAGTGTGGGGGAGATTGTTCGGGTCAGCAGTGATGGTCTGCTGTCACACGCCGGCGCATGTGACGCAGCGGCGGCGACACTTCCCGTCCCAGCTCCGCCGGCTGCCGGCCACCTGACCCAGCCAACGACCGTGGCCGTAGTGCGCGGCCACGCGTTGGTCGACGCCGTTGCAGCTCACCTGTCTGGGCGGGCCACCAGTACAGGTACGACGCTGCGCACCGCAGCGGGGGAGTACGGCACCACCGACAGCGAAAACGCGCAATCGATCAGCACCACCGTTCAGGTCTGATGCCCGCGGCCACAGGTGGTGCCCTGACCCGCTACGACATCGAAGCCTGGGTCACCACTCACCTCGAGGCCGCGGCGACCCACTGGACGTCGGCCGCTGGACGCTGGGAAGGGCACTTCGAGACCATCCACACTGGCATGCTGCGCCCCGGTGGCACCACCTGGGAAGGCCCGGCCGCTGATGCTGCGGCCGAGCGCGGCTGGGGCGACCTGGTGAAAGTCCGGGGCGCGGCCGACGCGCTGTACGCCGCGGCCGGCCATGCCACCACCGGCGCCGGGGACATCGCCTGGGCCAAGCGCCAGGTGCTCGACGCGATCACCGAAGCCGAAGAAGCCGGATTCACTGTCGGACAAGACTTCTCGGTCACCGACAAGTCGTGGAGCCTGCTGCGCAGCGCCGCGGCCCGACAGCAGCAAGCTCAGGCGTTTGCCACCGAAATCAGTGCGCGCGTGCAGGCACTCGTCGCGATCGACCAGCAGGTCGCCACGCAGATCACCGGGGCGCTGGCGCCGCTGGAATCCTTGAGCTTCCCCGAACACCCGGGGAGCGGCGACCCCGCGATCAACGCGGTCGACTACCACCGCTTCAAGCAAGAACCCGGCCCAGCCGATCCCGACGACCCAAACCGCCATGCTCTTTATCCGAAACGCAATCCGTACGGCCAGTACGGGCAGGGAAGTGCAGGTGACGGCAAAGAGGCGGAGAAGGCCGCACTCGACGAACGACAACGTCGAACCCACATCCCGATCATTCGTCAACAAGTTCAGGCCACGCACCCCGATGTGAACGACCCAGTGACCGGCAAGCCCCAGCCGCGCTACTACGACGGGCTGGAGCCCACCAGTAACCCTGATGAGTACATCGGCATCGAAGCAAAGACTCACGAGGGCGTCGACCGGACGGCCGGCCAGAAGAGGTTCGACGGCGCGGTCAGTCGGGAGCACCCGGCCACGGCAATTCTCAACGGGCGCCCGATCAGGATCGTCGGTACTGATCTGGCTTACCCGCCCGAAGGATGGGTACCGCCGCCGTCAACCGCTGCACCGGCCCCCGTACCCGTACCCGGAGCTAGCGCCGGGTATCCAGGAATGCCGGAGCCGCCGAAGATGTGGAAGGACGACGGCCAGCCTCTTATTCGCCCCGACGATCGGCCCGGCATGCAGGGAGGCAGCAGCAACCCGTTGCCGAACTTGGGCACGCACATCAGCCCGGACGAGCTGGCAAAATCCGGTGATCCAGAGCTGAGCAACCTCGGCAAGTTCTATCAGGGCATGTTCGGACGCGACCCCAACGACCCAGACAACACCGCGTAGCAGCCGCCACCAGCGGCCTATGCGGTTACCCCACGCAGATCACGCCAGTCGCCGGCGTACGTGTATCCCTCGACCGGGCGCAGTGCGTAGCCGGGCGGAATATCGCCGGTCCGGTAGTAAGTGTAGAAGATGGCGGCTGCCTCGTCGGCAGTGAAAACTTCAGGGGCACTGACCATTTCGGCGCCACCAGACAATTCGATCGGCACATCAAGGGGAGGGGTTCCTTCGTGTGGATGCCCGATCACGTATCGCACACCGTCGACACCCCACTGTGCGCCGCCGAGTGTGCGCATATCGAGTGTCATCGCATCAGCACGCCCGCCGGCCTGCAGGAAGTTCCAGATTTCCGTGCCGCGGACTTCCTCGAAACTCTTCCCTTCCGGCAGCGGGTAGAACGTCAGATACCAGTTCTCGACACCGTCCAAGGCCCCCAAAGGACCCTGGAATTGAAGGAGACTCGAACCGCCGTCCATCACGGAGGCCCAGCCGCTGCTGTAGATCATCGCGTGGGTGGGAACTCCCATGGCGATGACCCTACCCGGCGCAGGCACAGGGGACGGCGCCAACACAGAGCGCGAGGCCGCGTGGAACCGAACAACCTGCGAGCGCTACCCAAGCTGCTTGCGCAACTCTGCGTAAGCAGCTTGGGTAGCCCCCGCCGCATCCCGGAACATGTTCGCGGCCGCGCTGTACGCCGTGGCCAGTGCCATCATGGCTTCGGCGTCGGTGACGCCCACCCGTATGGTCATCGCATTGAGAACATCGGCCTGCGAAAAGGCCATCAGCGCAATGTATTTGGTGATCCAATCAACTGCTGCCGGGTCGCGAAGGTTTGTCTCTCGAACGTCGAACGTCAGCCCATTAAGGGCTAGGTGGATCTGTTCGACTTTGGCGATCAGCGGTGCAGCGCCTCCCCACCGCGCCGGGTCGAGAACGCCGGGGTCGGTGGGTGACTTCGGGTTGATCGGTGTGGCCTGACCTCCGGCCAAGACCTTGCTCACGCTGCCGGCTTCCCACTGCAACGCCTCATCTAGCCCTCGCCGTAGCCGTGGGCTCAGCTGGGTTTGGTGGTTGTTTTCGATCGCACTCACGATCGACGCCGACGGCCCGCCGAGACGGGCGATATCAGCCTGCGCGAGGCCCAGTTCGGTTCGACGAGTCTTGACGGCCTCGGCCAGCTTCTCCCACATCTCATCGTCATCATCCCCGACCAATCGGTAATCCAGCACCAATCCACTCCTTACGGCGCGCCTACATCCAATTTATATCCAGATTCTATTTGAAATAGATGTAAGCTGGCTACAGTTCAAAGCGTTTAGGGAGGGAACCGCGCATGAGCACCGCCGCTGCACTGCGAACACTTGCCGCTCAAATCGAAACCCTGCCGGCGCCGGACTCCCATGAGTTCATCACCGCTGCCAGTCGCGTATTGCACGAGCTGCGCAAACTCGATGTCACCGCGAGCGTCGCCAACGAGCTCGACGGGCACACCCCAGTACTGACCCTCAGTGCCATCCGCCGTACCTACACAGCCCTGCTCAGCCGCGTCGCCCAGTCGCCGCACGCCACCCTCGGTCAGCGCCTGGCCGCCGCCCGTCATCACGCCGAACTCACCGCATTCGAGGCCGCTGATGCCTGCGGCGTCACCCTCGATGTCATCGTGGGTGTGGAAGCGGGTCTACCGGTCCCCGAAGACGCCGCAGCGGCGTTGCAAGGCCTCGTCGACCAGCTCGATCGGGCCACCGCCGCCGCTTGACCGGCACGGCGCGTGACAAATCCCACCAGTAACAGAAACCCCACGACTGCCCGGCGTGTCGGAGCGTTTTCAGAAATGGGTTACGGGAGGATTTGCGCCATGGCCGGAAATCGCCCGGGGCGCAGACATCTGGGACCCCGTCACGTGCAAACAGCGCGGGTACCGACTGACATCTTGCCCGCGCTCGACGACCTCGCCGCGAAGTTGGGTTATGGGACCAACCGATCGGCACTACTTGCCGACCTGGCGTGTGCAGCAGTGGGCCGCAATGACCTCACCTTGCGCGCAGATTTCGACGTACAGGTGCACCCTCACGTCGAGGAAGGGGGATTGCCGCTAGCGATCTGAGTTCGCATGCCCCTCAAACGTCTTGCACTGGGGCAGACGGGACATCTGAATAGCTGGTGTGCGGAAACCCCGCTGAATGACGAAGGCCCCGCCTAGG
>NZ_MAEV01000048.1:0-17098 GCF_002013385.1 Mycobacterium sp. D16R24
TCTTGTCACTTTGGTGACCTGTTGTGTGTGAAATTGCAACGCCGCTTTGGAATCCCAATTTGGGCAACGCTTAGCTCAGACCCAGTTCAGGCATCTGATATCAAGTTGTCGCTTGTAGCCGGGCACTAGAGACATGTCCCGAAAATCGGGCCAAGCCTCAGGCCCGCGCCAGCTCCTGTTCCACCGACGCCACGTCGGTCACGTTCACTCCGATGAGCGTCAGATCGTGCAACCGTTCCGGCGTGACCTGCGAGGTGGCGTCTTCGACGATCACCGCGCGATAGTCCCGCTCGGAGGCGTCGAACAGGGTGGCACGCGGGCAGTTCGGCAGATTGCAGCCCGCCACCACCACCGTCGTGATGCCCCGTGCACGCAGATGCTGCTCCAAGTCGGTCCGGTGAAAGGCGCTCCAGCGAGGCTTGAACAGGATGTATTCCGCGGGGCCGACCTGCTGAAACCCGCCCGCCAACAGCAGCTCTGAGTCCAGCCGCTCGCCGTGCGGCAGGAGCTCGGCGGGGATCTGTGATCCGTCACTACCCGGCGCGGCGACCTCGCGACCGGCGAGAATCTCTGCGCGACGGGGCAAGTCGGTGTCGGTGCCGCCCGGAACGTAGAGCCGCACCACGTGCACGATGGGCCGGCCGGCCTTGCGGAACGCCGCGACCAGCCGACCGAGCGCGGGTATTCGGTCGGCGGTTCCCGGTACCGGCATGGCGCCGGAGACGAACTCCGCCTGCACATCGATGACCACCAGGGCCGAGCTGTCCCACTCGGGAGCGACGAAGCTTGTCACGCCACCACAGTAGGGGCCCAATCTGGCGCGCGCCCGAGGTGACGCAGGATGCGGTCGAGGTCGCGCTCACCATCGACCTCGTCGAGCGCCCGCGCGAACGGCGAGCCCTCGGCCGACCGCAGGTCGCCGTCGGGTACGCCCAAGGCGATGGGAACCGCCGCGGCGATCACGTCGTCGGGAAGTGTGAACGGAGCATCGATGCTGCGCACCGCATCCCACCCGTGCACCACGTAGTCGATGAAGTGGAAGCCGATGGCCATCGCGCCGGGAAACGAAGCATCCGCGCCGAATTCGGCCAGCGCGAACGCCGCTTCCAGCACCCCGTCGGCGGCAAACGCATCAAGCACATCGTCCACGGCGGCGCGATAGGCGCCCGCGGGATCGGCCGCCACCGCGGCGGCGACCGTATCGGGGTTCCAGACCGCCGGGTCGGCGCCGGCGCCACGAGCGGCGGCCGCGAAACCGCGATGCTGGACGGTCATGTGGATCAGCAGGTCGGCCAGCGTCCACCCGGCACACGGGGTCAGGCGCCGCAGGTCATCCACGGTGATGGCCGAGACGATATCTGCGGATGTCAGTACAGCGGTTCTATGCACGGCACGAAGACCAAGGGTCGTGTTCATGCACACATCATATGCTCATGCATATGATGTGCCAAGGTGTATATCCCGGGGAGCTGCTACACCTGCACGGTGACCGGCTGCACACCCCAGATCTCGTCGCAGTACTCGGCGATGGCGCGGTCCGAAGAGAACTTGCCGCCGCGCGCGGTGTTCAGGATCGACATCCGCGTCCACGCCGTCACGTCGTGCCAGGCCTCGGACACCCGTTCCTGGCACTCGATGTAGGAGGAGTAGTCGGCCACCACCAGGAACGGGTCATGCCCGCGCAGCGAGTCCACGACCGGCGCGAACACAGACGGATCTCCACCCGAGAAGTGGCCACTGGCAATCAGATCCAGCACGGTGCGGAGTTCGTCGTTGAGCCCGACGAAGTCCTCGGGCCGGTATCCCTCGTGCACCAGGCGCTGTACCTCATCGACGGTGAGCCCGAACAGGAAGAAATTCTCGGCCCCAGCCTCCTCGAGCATCTCGACATTGGCGCCGTCGAGCGTGCCGATGGTGAGCGCCCCGTTGAGCATGAACTTCATGTTCCCGGTGCCCGACGCCTCCTTGCCTGCCGTCGAAATCTGTTCGGAAAGATCGGCGGCCGGGTAGATCAGGTGCGCGCTCTTGACATTGAAGTTCGGCAGAAACGCCACCTTGAGGAACTGGCTGACGTGCGGGTCGTTGTTGACGGTCTCGGCGACCGCATTGATGAGCTTGATGATCCGCTTGGCCATGAAGTATCCGGGCGCAGCCTTACCGCCGAAAATGAAGGCGCGTGGTGCGATCCGCAGATCCGGGTTCTGCTTGAGCCGGTGGTACAGCGTCACGATGTGCAGCACGTTGAGGTGCTGGCGCTTGTACTCGTGGATCCGCTTGACCTGGATGTCGAACATCCAGTTGGGGTCCAGATCCACCCCGGTGGTCGTCAGCACATACTCGGCGAGCCGGGCCTTGTTGAGGCGCTTGACCTCTCGCCACTGCATCCGGAAGGACGAGTCCTCGGCGTACGGTTCGAGCTCGCGCAGCTTTGTCAGATCCGCCACCCAACCCTCGCCGATGGCGTCGTCGAGCAGCTCTCGCAGGCCCGGATTGGCCAGCGCCAGGAACCGGCGCGGCGTCACCCCGTTGGTCTTGTTGCTGAACCGCTCGGGCCACAGCTCGTAGAAGTCCTTGAGCACGCTCTCCTTGAGCAGCTCCGAATGCAGTGCGGCCACACCGTTGATGGCGTGGCTGCCCACGGTGGCCAGGTGCGCCATCCGTACACTCTTGCCGCCCTCTTCGCCGATCAGCGACATGCGCCGCACGCGGGCGTCGTCACCGGGGAAGCGGGACCGGACCTCGTCGAGGAACCGGCGGTTGATCTCGTAGATGATCTCCAGGTGCCGTGGCAGTGATTCGGCGAACAGTCCCAGTGGCCAGGTCTCGAGTGCCTCGGGCAGCAGCGTGTGGTTGGTGTACCCGAAGGCCGCCACGGTGATCTCCCAGGCCTCGTCCCAGCCCAGGGCGCGCTCGTCGAGCAGCAGCCGCATCAACTCTGCGACACCGATGGACGGGTGAGTGTCATTGAGCTGCAAGGCGAATTGCTCGGCGAGCTCGTGGACCGGCCGCTCGGCCACATCCTCCAGGATGTGCAGCACGCGCTGCAGTGAGCAGGAGACGAAGAAGTGCTGCTGCAGCAGCCGCAGCCGCTTACCGGCCTCGGGCTCGTCATTGGGGTAGAGCACCTTGGTGACGGTCTCGGAGGACACCTCGTCCTCGACGGCCTTGTAGTAATCGCCGGCGTTGAAGGCGTCCAGTTCGAACGACTGCACGGCGCGGGCGCTCCACAGCGTCAGGGTGTTGCAGGTGTTCACGCCGTAGCCCTGGATGGGGGTGTCGTACGGAATGCCCTTGAGGAAGCGCTGCGGGATCCAGCGCGCCCGGAAGTTTCCGTCCTCATCCAGGTACTGCTCGGTGTGGCCGCCCCATCCGACGAGGAAGTTGAGGTCGGGCTTGGCGATTTCCCAGGGGTTTCCGTTGTCGAGCCAGTTGTCGGTCTTCTCCACCTGCCACCCGTCACGGATCTCCTGGTCGAAGATCCCGTACTCGTACCGGATGCCGTAGCCGATCGCGGGCCGATCCAGGGTGGCCAGCGAGTCCATGTAGCAGGCCGCCAGGCGGCCCAGGCCACCGTTGCCCAGTCCCGGTTCCTCCTCGCACTCCAGCACCTCGTCGAAATCCTGGCCGAGCGCCGATAGGGCATCGCGGGCCTGCTGTTCGATCTGTAGGTTCAGCAGGTTGTTGCCCAGCTGCGGCCCTATCAGGAACTCGGCCGACAGGTACACCGCCACCTTGCGGCTCAGGTCCAGGTAGGTCTGCATGCTGGCAATCCAGCGCTGCTGCATGCGATCTCGAACCGCGAGCGCCAGAGCCCGGTAGTAGTGCGCGGGGGTCAGCACGCTCGCCGGACGCCCGATCGAGTACCGCAGATGGTCGATGATGGCTCGTTGCAGTGTGTCGGCGTTCAATCCGGTGCGGGAGTGTTCGTCGTGATCGAGCTCGGCGAAGTGCGTCATGTCCATACCGTGCCATCGAATGGCCCACGGGAAAACCGGAAACAGGCGACCGGCAGATTACTGGGGGGTGACCACCACCCGCACCCCGGACGGCTCCTTGGCCGCCCAGACGGTTTCGATATCGGCCAACGGCCGGGCCAGCGTCTGCAGCTGCAGGTCTCCGCGCTCCAGCATGGCGAACAGCTTCGGCAGAGCCTCGGTGCGTGCCCGCAGCAAGGCCTCGGGCGGCACACTGCCGATGCCGACGCCGGACAGGGTGATGCCGGTGCTGCGCAGGGTGGAGGCGTTGACGCTGACGGTCTCGCCGGTCATCGCGCCGATCTGTACGAAGCGGGTGGCGTGGAAGTGCGCCGACGAATGGCTGGCGGCCAGCGCGTTCAGGGTTTGTTCGGCGGGGGAGCCCCATAGGTAGTCCAGCACCGCGTCGAACGGGCGCGCCGCATGCCGCGCGGTGATGGCCTCGGTGAGGTCATCGCTGCCCAGCGTGATCACGTCGTCGGCGCCCACGGTGCGCAGCCAGGCCAGCCGCTCGGCGTTGCGGCCGGCGACCGTCACGCGCCCGGCCCCGAAGACCGATTTCGCGAGCTGCACCGCCAGCGAGCCGGTCACTCCGGTGGCTCCGAGCACCAGCACGTGCTGTCCCGGCTGCACCGCGGCGCCATGGGACAGGGCTAGCCAGGCCGATATTCCCGGATTGGGTATCGCGGCGGCGGTCACAGAATCGACATGCTCGGGCACCTCGACGGCGCCGGCGGGGTAGACGACGGTGCGCTCGGCCATCAGGCCGTGCGGTGCGATCGATCCGGTGTATACCCGCTTGCCGCTGGCCAGCCGGGCGACACCGTCGACACCGGCAATCGCTGGAAGGGTGATTTCCTTGCTGCTGTAGTGCTTTCCGGAGATGACGGATCGGGTCAGGTTGGTCAGGGCCGATGCCTCCACGGTCGCGATCTCGGCGCCGTCGGGGGCCTGTGGGTCGGGGAAGTCGGTATAGGCGGGCTGTTGTCCCCACTCGTGCACGACTGCTGCCTTCATGGCGTGCTCCTCAAGTTTCTGTAGAAATGGTTTCCATCGAAACCATATAAACAATGTACGGGGCCGGCCGCCGGATGGCAATATGGTTTCCATGAAAACCAAGTCGGCGTTGATCGGCAGCATCAACACCCTGGTGGGCGCGGTGGGGGACAAGTTCGACCCGGACGAGGACGATGACGCCGAGCGCGATTTCCTGGCCGAGCGGCTCCCGCACCGGATGGAACATCTGATCAGGACGCTGCCGACGCTGTCGCTACATCTGTTGGCGGCGATCGCCGAGGGGCCGGTCAGCGTGGTGGGCCTGGCCGCGCGCTCGGGTCAGCTCAAGGGCACCGTGTCCAAGCACGTGCAGCGCCTGGTGGATGCTGGCTGGGTCGTGCGAGCACCGATTCCAGGTAACCGCAAGGAGATCGAGCTCATCATGACCGCCGACGGGAGCACCGTCGTCGATGTGCACACCCGGCTGCACGAGGAGATGGAACACGGTGTGCGCGATTTCCTGCAGCGCTACAGCAATGCCGACCTGCAGGTCGTCGAGAAGGTACTGCAGGATCTGCTGGCCGCGGGCAGGGACGGGGTGCGGATCGTGGCCAAGGGCGGCTAGGCCGGGATCCAGTTACCGTGGAACTGAAACGGTATCCGCGCTGGAAGATGAATGGTGGCAAGCTTTTCCATTGATTGAGCGTCGATGATCAACATGTTGCTCAGCCGGGTGCTGCGATCGTATTCATATCCGATGAGAACTCCGTCGGCCTCCTCGGCGGTCGCGGTCCGGGGCACGGGGGAGAACTCGCCCGGTATGTGTCCGGCCTCCAGCTTGTGTTCGGTGGTGCCGCCGTTGTCGAGGTCGTAGCGGATCAGTGAGGCGCGTGCGTCATCAAGGCTTTCCAGGGTGTCGATATCGGTGTCGCCGACGCTCGTGGTGAAGCCGTATCGGTGCGGCAGGCTGACCCGGCGCGGGTCGACCATGGGGAACTCCTGAAGGCGTACGTCCGTCCACGATTCCTTGACCACTCC
Source organism: Mycobacterium sp. D16R24 (assembly GCF_002013385.1). NCBI lineage: Bacteria > Bacillati > Actinomycetota > Actinomycetes > Mycobacteriales > Mycobacteriaceae > Mycobacterium > Mycobacterium sp. D16R24. The sequence continues at coordinate 6,009 of NZ_MAEV01000048.1, forward strand.
GGTTACCAGGTCGACTTCCCACCGGTGCAGGCGTGGGCGCCCCGTCCCCAGCACGTCGGCGATGTTGTACTGCGAGTCATCGTCGGGGCCGGTGATACGGCAGGCGTCGATGACGATGGTGCCGTTCTCCTCGTGAGCGTTGAGGGTGTGGAACACGTAGCACGGTTCGATCTCGAACCAGCGCACCGTCGCGGGCCCCTCGCGGGGAATCACCCCAATTCGGCTGGGGTGCGAGCTCTTCCACCGCAGCGGTACCTCGGCAGTCTTGGGCAGGGGTGCCCGGGCCACCAGCGGGCCGAACAACGCGGGCGGCTCGAATCGGCCGAGCAGCCCCGCCGCCATCCGGGTGATGAACTGCGGAGTCGCCGAGGGGGCGACCTTGCGCGTCAACTGGTTGAGGTCGATAACCAGCGGGCAGTCGAAGAGCATCACATAGTTCTCACTCAAGGCGATGTCGTGCAGTAGCGGCCGGCCCGGTACATCCAGTGGCACGCTCTTGCGTACCGTGCCCTGGGGACCGATGACCACATAGCGCGCCACGGCCGGTCCGACGAGTTGGTAGGTGACAGCGTGCAACTCGCCGGTCACCGGATCCAGCTTGGGATGCCCGGTGTATCCGCCTTCCAGTGTTCGGCCGAAATCACAGGTTCCGACGGTTTCCAGCTCATCGGTCAGCTCGTAGGGCGCGACACCGCCCTCGGCGCTGACGATGGTCTTGCCGGCGAAGCCATACACGTTCGTCTGCGGCGACACGGTCGTCACACCGGCGCGATAGTTGGCCGGTTTCGACTTCTCGCCGAGCAGTCTGGACACCTTGGGTGTGCGCACCCACCGGCTGCGGTACCACTCGGCGCGGCCATCGCGCAGCCGCACGCCGTGCACCATTCCGTCACCGGTCACCCCGAACACCGAGTAGTTGTTGGGGTCGTATTGTCCGGGAAGCGGATTGGGGCCGGTGCGCACATAACGGCCGTTCAGGAATTTCGGTATCTCACCGGTTACGCGCAAGGCGGTCGCTGTTGTCTCCCGATCGACGGGTAGCACGTGCTCGTCCGCGAGTAGATCTATTTCCATGTCGACATCCTTTGGCTGCATCATCGAAGCTAGAACGTAGAGTCAAGCTCGACGGTAGACCGCATGAATGGGTATGGCAAGAGCCTAATTCGGTGGCACCCGAGGGGGGTGCGGGTCAGATGGACTCCGGATAGGCGGTGCTGATGCCGGCAACGATGTACGCCGCGCAGGTACGCACCGCGACCTCGGGGTCGATGTGGTGGGCGATGGCCGTCAAGACTCCCGACCTGATGGCTTGCGCGCTCATGGTCGCCAGTAGCAGGCGCCGGTGCGTCTCGGCCTCGTCGTGCACCGGCTCCCAGAGTTCGAGGATGCTCATGATCCGGGACACGGCATCGGTGAGCACCTGCTGATCAAATCCCGGGACATGTGGCGCGGTGGAGTCGGCCAGCAGTCGCATGCCCAGCGGGCGGGCAGCGGCATGGATGAAGAATGGCTTCAGGGCTTCGCTCAGCGATGCTGCCGGGTCATTGAGGTCGATGTTCTCCGGCATCGACACGTCGTCGAAGATCGCGCGCATCAAGGTTGCCTCGCGCCCGACAAGTCGGATGAGTAATCCGTCCTTGGAGCCGAAGTGGGCGTAGAGCGTCTGTTTGGTGACCTGGCCGGAAGCCACTATCTGGTCCATAGTGACTGCCCCGCAACCCTGTTCGGCCACAACAGGTAACACCAGATCGAGTAGCTCGTCATCGGTGGGCCGATAGCCGGGGCTGCGTGATGTCACGTCAGTACCGTAACTGCTTGGGGTGGCGGTTAGTCGAGCACTTTGATGGATAGCGTGGGCTTCGGGGTGTCCCCGTGCTCCAGCCGGTCCCATACCGCGTCGATCAGGGGTTGCAGCAGCAGGGCGCCCATCTGTCGAACCATCACGGACACAACCTGAGTGGACTCGGGACGATCGGTGGGGGCCATGCCCTCCTCGCGCAGGGTGGCCACCTCATCGCGTGTCAGCTGAATCAACGCATTCAACATGCTCAGCTGTTCTTCGGAGGGCTCGAGCACGGCCCGGCGCACGTAATTCACGATCGGGGGATTCGCCTTGAGCATCGCGATGACGGCGGCATCGCGGGCCGCGGCGAGCTTGCGCGGGTCCTTCTCTTCCTCGACCGAGCGCAACGCCTCGACGTGGTAGTCGACGACCAGCTGATCAACGGCCTCGCGCAGACCTGCCTTGGTCTTGAAATGGTGTTGCACCAACCCGAGTGTCACCCCGGCCTCGGATGCCACCGCACGCAACGAAATCCGCTCCTCGCCGTACTGGGCGTACAAATCCAGCGCGGTATTGCGAATGCGCGCCTTCGCGGTCAGGTCCTCGTCGGTCGCGCGCGGGTTTGCCATGGGCCTCATCGTACCCCACCCCTTTACAAACGAATCTGAAACGATACACTTGTATTGTCTCGACGAGGAGGTCTCTGACAATGCTGCCCCTGACCGGCGTAAACGTGGTGTCGCTGGCGATTAATCTGCCCGGGCCCGCGGCGTGCTCCCGGCTCGCGGAGCTCGGTGCTGCGGTGACCAAGGTTGAACCCCCCGGCGGTGACCCGCTGGCCCGTGTCGCTGCAGGGTGGTACGCGGAGCTCGCCGGGAAGCAGGTGGTCGTCACGTTGGATCTCAAGGACTCCGGTGACCGCGCCAAGCTCGATGAACTGCTGACCGATGCCGACCTGCTGATCACCTCCATGCGTCCCACCGCGCTGCGGCGCCTGGGGCTGGCGGCCCCGCAGGAGCAGTTCCCACGGCTCTCGCTCATTGAAATCGTCGGTCACGATGGAGATCTCGCCGACGAACCGGGACACGACCTCAACTATCAGGCCGCGCAGGGCACCCTGACGCCACCACATATGCCGAAGGTGCCGCTGGCCGATCTGTTGGGCGCCGAACGTGCGGTCAGTACCGCGTTAGCGGCTCTGCAGGCGCGCGCCGGCTCGGGCCACGGTGCGGCATATCGGGTGGCTCTTGCCGATGCCGCGGCGTGGGCCGGTGGGGCGGTGCGCAACGGGCTGATGGGGGACAACGCCATCCTGGGTGGCGCCTTCCCCGGCTACGGAATCTACGAATGCGCCGACGGGCACGTCGCGCTCGGGGCGCTCGAATCGCACTTCTTCGCCCGCACCCTGCAGGCCTTCGGTGCCGACGGCACCCACGAAAGCCTGCGTACCGCATTCTCCGGCAAGACCATCGCCGAGCTCGAAGCCATTGCCGCCGAGGTTGATATCCCCCTGAATGGAGTGAAGTAATGTCCGCACTGTTCCCGTCCTATAACGCGTCCTGGGAGACCGATGCGCACCGCGACCTGCGCAAGCATGCCGCCGAATTTCTGCGCAAGGAGTCCACGCCTAACCAGGAACGCTGGAGCGCGCAGCACCAGGTGGACCGCGAGTTCTGGAACAAGCTGGGCGATGCCGGTCTGCTCGGCCTGGACCTGCCCGAGGAATACGGCGGTGCCGGAGGCGATTTCGGATTCTCCGCGGTGGTCGCCGAGGAGCTGGCGCTTGCCCAGGACACTGCGACGGGCTGGGGCGTGCACTCGCCGATCGTCGCGCACTACATCAACACCTATGGCAACAGCGAGCAGAAGGCTCGCTGGATGCCGGGCATCATCAGTGGTGATCTGGTACTGGCCATCGCTATGACCGAGCCCGGAACGGGATCGGATCTGCAAGGGGTGCGCACCAGCGCGGTCCGGGATGGCGATCACTACGTGATCAACGGCTCGAAGACGTTCATTTCCAACGGCACACACTGCGACTTGCTGGTGATCGTGGCCAAGACCGATCCATCCCAGGGGGCGAAGGGGATATCGCTCATCGTCGCCGAGACCAAGGACCTGCCCGGATTCGAGCGCGGCCGGGTGCTGGAAAAGGTGGGACAACACGGGCAGGACACCCGTGAACTGTTCTTCAGCGATATGCGGGTGCCGGTGGCCAACCGGCTCGGCGAGGAAGATGGCCAGGGGTTCATCCAGCTCATGACTCAGCTGGCACGTGAGCGCCTCATCATCGCCTCCGGGAACGCCGGCATGGCCGAGGCCGCGGTGCTGGAGTCGATCAAGTACACCAAGGAACGCGAGGCATTCGGCCAGCCGCTCATCAAGTTTCAGAACACCAGGTTTCAGCTGGCCGAGCTGAAGGCCGAGGTGCTTTCCATCAAGACAACCGTCGACTGGTGCATCCAGAACTACATCGAGGGGGCCAATGACCCCGCGACGGCCTCCATCGCCAAGCTGGTGGCCACCGACAAGGGGGTCGCGGTGGTCGATCGGTGTGTCCAGTTCTTCGGCGGATACGGATACATGATGGAGTACCCGATCGCCCGGGCGTACGCCGCCGCGCGCGTCAACAAGATCTACGGCGGCACAAGCGAAATCATGAAAGAACTCATCTCTCGGTCTTTGTGACGAGACGCGACAAGGAGTGACAATGAAACAGCAGAATAGAGCGTTCGTCGTCGGCGTCGGCATGACGAAGTTCGAGAAGCCCGGGAGCCGCGAAGGCTGGGATTACCCGGCCATGGTCAAGGAAAGTGGAACCAAGGCGCTCGATGACGCCGGGGTCCGGTACGAACAGATTGAGCAGGCCTTCGTCGGAAACGTCTATGGCGATTCGTGTTCCGGGCATCGTGCGCTCTACGAGCTGGGCCATACCGGCATTCCGATCTACAACGTCAACAGCAACTGCTCGACGGGATCGACCGCACTGTTCATGGCGGCCAACGCCATTCGCAGCGGCCAGTCCGACGTCGTGATGGCCGCCGGGTTCGAGAAGATGGAACGCGGCTCGCTGAGTATGAAATTCACCGACCGCGAGTCGCCGTTGATGCCGCAGCTCACCCGTCTCGGCGAACTGACGCCGCCGCAAATGCCCATGACCGCATGGATGTTCGCCGCCGCGGCCGAGGAATACATGCGCGAGTACGGCCTGACCGCAGAGCAGCTGGCGTGGATCGGCTACAAAAACCACAAGCACTCGGTGAACAACCCGTACAGCCAATTCCAGGACGAATACTCGCTGGAAGACATCCTGTCGTCACGGAGCATCGTGGCGCCACTGACCAAGCTGCAGTGCTCACCGACCTCCGACGGGTCCGCGGCGGCCATCGTGGCCAGCGAGGAGTTCGTTGACAAGCACGGACTCGCCGACCAGGCCGTCGAGATCGTCGGACAGGCCACCGTCACCGACCGGGCCGACACCTTCGACGGCACCGCGGCGGGCATCGTCGGCGCGCACATGAACAAGGCGGCGATCGCCGCCGTTTACGAGCAGGCGCAGATCGGCCCGGAGGACATCGATGTGGTGGAGCTGCATGACTGCTTCTCTGCCAACGAGATCCTGGTGTACGAGGCGCTCGGCTTCTGTGAGCAGGGTGAGGCGGGCAAGCTGATCGACAACCAGGACACCACCTTTGGCGGCAAATGGGTGGTCAACCCGTCGGGCGGCCTGATCTCCAAGGGACATCCGCTGGGCGCCACCGGTCTGGCCCAGTGCGCCGAGCTGAACTGGCAGCTACGCGGCCAGGCCGACAAGCGTCAGGTTGCCGGCGCGGCCACCAAGGACGGGGTGGCGTTGCAGCACAACATCGGGCTCGGCGGTTCGGTGGTCGTCACGGCATACCGCCCGGCGCAGCGCTAGGCGGCGCGCACCAGCCCGGACCGGGCGAACCGGCCGGCGGGGGAGAACCGCTCCAGGATGGCGTCGGCGGGTTCCCTCGCCCACTCGGTGATGAGCTCCTTGGCCGTCTCGATCGAGGTGACCCGCTCGAAGGGCTTCGGATCGTCGAGCAGGCTGAACAGTTTGGATGCGAATCTCTGGTGCACGTGGCCCGCCGCGAAGAACAGATCGCCATAGTCGTGCAGCTCGTCATCGCCGAGATAGAGCCTCGTGACCAACTGCGCGGCGCGCGCCCGCCGGTCGTAGAACTCCTCGAAAGCGGCAGTGAGCCAGGCGGTGTCGAAGGGGCCGTCATGCGCACCGGCCTTGTGGACCAGTGCTGCCGCCTGCACCAGGCCACCCTGTGCGCCCTGCCCGGCGATCGGGTCATAGGCCACGGCGGTGTCGCCGAGGGCGGTCACGGGATGTCCGCTGGCCGTGTGCCCCACGCCGTGGCGCACCAGCTGGGTGACCGCACCGGTGATCCACGAATGTGGGTCCTCCTTGATGACGTTGAGCGACAACACTTCCGGCAGATCCCAATCGATGTACTCGCGATGCACATCGGTGACGGCCTGTAGTGCGGAGGCGGCGCTGTCGACGGCGGCGTACCGTCGTTCCCATTCACTACCGGGCTTGGCCCAGGTCAGGAACGACCACGATGGTCCGGCGTCCTTGTGCAGGTACGGGCCCCACCACGCCTCACCCTGATCGGTGATGAATGAGAACGCGCTGTGGCGTCCACCGGCGGGTCCCCGGTGCGCGAAGACATCGGGCCCGTGCCCCAGGCCCGCGACCGTCAGCATCAGCAGCTGTCGCTGTGGCCGGTCGTACACCGTGCGGGAGGCATCCACCGGGAACAGTGAGGACAAACCGCCGCGGCCGGTCGCCACCAGGGTCAGGTCGTGGGCGGCAGCGATCGCGTCAAGCTTGTCTGGATCCACCTGTTCCACGACGAAACGACCGCCGCGTTCCTGGAACTGGGTGAGGCGATCATCGGCCTTGAGCCGGGTGTCGACGGCGACGCCCTGGGTACCGCGGTCGAAGTCGGCGTCGAAGGCGATGACCTCGGGGCGGCCGGGTTCGTTGCCGTCGACCAGGCGCACACTGAGCCCGGTCGAGGTGGGGCCCGGCTCCAGGTAGCTGGTTAGCCCCAGGCTCGCCTCGGCACGCTGCGCTTCCCCGAAGATCAGCGCGGTGCCGGTCGCGGGCACATCTTCCCGCAAACTCCGCTGATCGCGGTCGCTGTAGATGGTGACGTCAAAACCTTTGTCCAGCAGTCCCAGTGCGGCCGTGGCGCCGGTCTGTCCCGCACCGATGATCGCCGCCCTGCGCCCGTGTCGTGTCGTCATGCCCGCCACTATCGGCGTGCGACCTTGTGCGCGAAAGGCACCTGCTCATGGTGATTGCAAGGGCCATAATCGGGTGTGCAAAATCGGCAGCAGCTAGAGCCAGGGTTTCAGTACCTCCTGGTTACCGACGCGCTTCGCGGCGCCGGGCAGTTGAGGCAGCTCAAGGTTGGCATCGGGCTCTTGTGCTTCTCCATCGTGGTGCTGGCGGGCGCCACCCAGTTCATCCCGTTAGGGCCCCAGGGGGTGTGGCCTCGCACGATCCAGGCAGTAGCGGCGGCGATGGCCGTGATCGTCGGCCTGTGCTGGATCTTGTTCCCCTGGCCGAGCCGGCGTGGCATGGTCGCGTTCGTGGCGTGGGCAGACGTGACGCTGGCGATCACGGCAGCGACGTTTTCCGACCCGACGGCCAGGCTCAGCGCGGTCGTGTACCTGGGCCTGGTCGGCCTTCTTCCCACCTTTTTCCTGGGTAGATGCGCCTTGGTGGCGCACTGTGGGTTTGCCGTGGCGTTGTTCGGCGCGTTGGTGACGATGAACGTTTTGGTCGACGGTGCGACGTGGTTCTCGCAGTTCACCTACGGAGCCCCCACGCTGGCCGCGGTGGTGTTGATGCCGACCATCATCCAGCTGGTGCTGGAAGGAGGCCGAGACTCGATCCTGGCCGCGGCGGTCTCGGCAAACCGCGACCCACTCACGGGTCTGTTGAACCGTCGAGGCGTGACCACCGCGATCGACCTGCTGCACCGGGGCCGTATCGATGCCGTCGACGTCGTCGTGGTCTTGATGGATGTGGACGGGCTCAAAGAACTCAATGACACGCGCGGTCACGGCGCCGGCGATGCGATGTTGAAGGCAGTGGCCGCCATGCTCACGGCGAACACACGGGTCGGCGAGATCGCCGCTCGCATCGGTGGCGACGAGTTCTTGGTGGTGGCGTTCCCTGGCCGCGCCGAGAACATCGACACCACCATTCGCCGGGTCAGCACTCCGCGCGCGGGCATTGATACCTGGAGCGTCAGCGTCGGCGCCGCCTGGCAGTCCCAAACCGGCGGCAAAGTCGACTTGGATTCGCTTGTTCAACAGGCGGATTACGAGCTGTACAAAGTCAAGAGCTCTCGCGGGATGCTAGATCCCCAGCACTGAGTGCGGTACAGGTCAGCCCTGCGGAGCGGCGTAGGTCTGCCGCCCGGCGAGGTAGGTGGCCCGCACCGTGATGTCCCGAAGCGCCTCCGCGTCCACGGCATGCGGATCTGCCGACAACACCACAAGATCGGCGTACTTGCCCACCTCGAGGCTGCCGATGTCGGTATCCAGATGCAGCTGCCAGGCCGCGTCGATGGTCTGTGCCCGCACGGCTTGTGCGACGGTGATCCGCTGCTCCGGGGCGAGCACCCGGCCGGATCCCTTCGCCTTGCGGGTGACTGCGGTGGCGATGTTGCCCAGCGGATCTGGCGGCGACACGTTGCCGTCGTTGTGAAACGAGACCCGCAACCCGGCATCCAGCGCAGCCTTCGCCGACATCCAGTGCGCGCCATGGTCCTGACCGAATAGCTCGTCGATGAGGGGATCGCCCCAGAAGTAGACGTGTTCGATGAACAGGCTGGGATGCACGCCCAGGCGCGCCGCGCGCTGGAACTGTGCCGGGGTCATCGCGCCGACGTGTTCGAGGCGGGAGCGTGCCGAGGCGGGGGATTGGGCCTTCTCGTACGCGTCCAGCACCACATCCACCGCGCGGTCACCGTGGACATGACAGGCCAGCTGCCAGCCCTGCTTGATGAAGGCCGTCGCCAGGTCGGTGACCTGTTCGGGGGTGTAGTTCATCCCGCCGTGGTGGTGTGGTTCCAGACCCATGCGGCGGGTGGCCGCGGTGTCCAGGTAGGGGAAGGAGGTGAAAATGTTTCCCTGCCAAGGTGATCCGTCTGCCCAGAGTTTCATGCCGATTTGGGCGAACATCTGGTCCGCGCCCGCCGGGGGCCCCGCCGCGTGCGCCGGGTCCTTGGCCAGCTCGGGAGTGCCCATCTCGTAGGCGCGGATGCGCAGCGTGACGTTGGGGTCGGCGGCCATCCTGCGGTACAGGTCGCCCTGCTGCGGCACGCTATAGCTGTGCTCACTGGTGGTGGCGATTCCCGCGGCCGCCAGCTGGCCGAAGGCCCACCGCAGATTCTGATATGCGTTGGGTTCGGCCACATCCCGCAGGTATGGCGTGGCCAACGTGACCAGTGCGGCCGTCTCCCGGACCTCACCGGTGAGCTCACCGTCGGGTCCGTGAACGTACTCGGCGCCGAGCGGGTCGGGGGTGTCCTTGGTGATGCCGGCGAGCTGGAAGGAGGCACTGTTGGCGTAGGCGGCATGCCCGCTGTTGGCGATGATGATCACCGGATTGTCCGGCGCCAACGCGTCGAGCTGTGTGCGCGTGGGCAATTGGAGGTCCGATTGCAGCAGCACGTCAATGCCGTACAGCAGCACTTGAGTGCCCTTCGGGGTGGCCCGGACGGTATCGGCCAGCGTGCGCATGACCTCCTTGCCGGTGGGGACCACGAACGGGCGCACATCGACGGCAGGCGGGCCGAGCGTCGCGGCGATCTGACTCGGGTGGCTATGGGCCTCCACGAACGCCGGAAGCAGGGCACGCCCGTTGAGTTCGACCACCTTCGTCTCGGCGGTGCGCAGCCTCAGCACGTCCTGCCGCGTACCGACGGCGGCGATCTTCCCACCGGTGACGGCCAGCGCCTCGGCCGTGGTGCCGTGGCCGTCGACCGTCACGACGGGGCCGCCGACGAAGATCAGATCGACGCTGGACTCGGGGCTCGCATTCTCGTCTCCGCAGCCGGACAATGCGGCCAATCCCGTTGTGGCAGCGGCCACGCCGACACCTCCCGCCACAAACTACCTCCGATTGATCGACAACGGAGGATCCGACTACAGCACCACGACTGAGCGTAGGACTTCGCCGTGATGCATTTTGTCGAATGCGGCTTCTATATCCCCGATTGCGATGCGTTCGGAGACGAAGCGGTCCAGGGGCAGGCGTCCCTGCTGGTAGAGGCTGACCAGGGTGGGGAAGTCGCGTTCGGGCAGGCAGTCGCCGTACCAGGAGGATTTCAGGGATCCGCCGCGGGAAAAGAAGTCGATCAGCGGCATCTCGAGCTTCATATCGGGGGTGGGGACGCCGACCAGCACCACCGTGCCGGCCAGATCGCGCGCATAGAAGGCCTGCTTCCAGGTTTCCGGGCGTCCGACGGCGTCGATGACGACATCGGCACCGAACTCGTCGGTGAGATCCTGCACGGCGGTGATCACATCGTCGACCTGGCGGGCGTTGATGGTGTGCGTGGCACCGAAGTCCTTGGCCCAGGCCAGTTTCTTGTCATCGGTGTCGATGGCGATGATGGTGCGGGCCCCGGCGAGTTTGGCGCCGGCGATGGCGGCGTCTCCGACTCCGCCGCAACCGATCACGGCCACAGTGTCATCACGGCCCACATTGCCGGTATTGACGGCCGCGCCCAGGCCGGCCATCACCCCGCACCCCAACAGGCCGACCACGGCCGGATCTGCGGAGGGGTCGACCTTGGTGCATTGCCCGGCATGTACCAGTGTTTTTTCGATGAACGCGCCGATGCCAAGGGCGGGGGTCAGCTCGGTGCCATCGGTGAGCGTCATCTTCTGGGTGGCGTTGAAGGTGTCGAAGCAGTACTGCGGACGCCCGCGCTTGCAGGCCCGGCACACCCCGCACACCGCGCGCCAGTTCAGGATCACGAAATCGCCCGGCGCCACGGTGGTTACTCCGGCGCCGACGGTTTCCACGATCCCGGCGGCCTCATGGCCGAGCAGGAACGGGAACTCGTCGTTGATCCCGCCCTCGCGGTAGGTCAGATCGGTGTGGCACACCCCGCACGCCTGCACCTTCACCACAACCTCACCCGGGCCCGGATCGGGGACCACGATGTCCACCAATTCCACCGGAGCCTTCACCGACCGAGCGATCACACCGCGCACCGTTTGAGCCATGCGCCAGACACTA
>NZ_MAEV01000049.1:0-16695 GCF_002013385.1 Mycobacterium sp. D16R24
GATTGCTACCAGCAGCACCACGGCGATTGCGCCCACGGCGGGCAGAATCTGCGGCCCGGTGATCCACACGTACAGCCGAGGCGTGATCCCCGCAGTGAGCAGCACCAAACCGAGCCCGCCGCCTACAAGGGCAGCGACCAGCCCCGGATGCCAGAGCGACTCGTCCTGGCTCTTCTGCGGCTGATTGCGGTGTGCTCCAGCATCATCGACACCAGTCACCACCTCACGCACCAGGCCGAACAAGTACTTACCACCCGTGAACAGTGCTGCACCCGCAAGAACCGCCACCAGCATCTGACCCACACCGAGAATCAGCGACCAGCCAGCCTCACCGGTGATCTGCTGCCACCACGCGCTATAACCGCCCCGAAAGCTCCACCGCATCCCCAGCACCCCGGCGATCACAGCCAGGGAGGCGAGGACTGCTTGCAGCGGCTCGGACAACCGCTCCTTAGCCGTATCGAACGCTGCCGAAATCACGGGCCGAAGGCCCCACATGATCAGCTTGATCCCGCCGCCAAGGGCAGTGAACAGTCCCAGCAGCAGGAGGCTCCAGGTGAGCAGCTCACCGAGTTGATCACCAGCCCGGTAGAGATGATGCAGACCAGCCACCGAAGCAACCAACAAGGCGGCGCCTCCCGCGGCTGCCGCCAACCTGCGTACACGGTCTTGGTTATCTAACCGATTGGTTGCTGCAACAGGCATTATATGCAGCTCAGATGTAGTCATCAGCATCCCCGACGAAGTAAGAAGCAATCTATTTCATCAGAGCCTACGCTCAGACTGCGACAACTTCGCATCAGAAGTGGCAAACAGTATCAGAAAGGAATGCTCGGCGCGGATCAGGCGGATCGAGACGCATGGCCGACCTGTCGATCGGGCGCCATAAAGTGCCGCCATGGTGCAACCTGACGAACCTGCCGCTCGGCGCAACATTGTCTTGATACCGCGCCAGCGGTTTGCCCGCGGCGGAACCTTCTACGAGCGGGTGGTCAACGCCTTTGCAACGATGGCCACGAGCGTGCTTATCGTCGGAGGGCTTGGACTCTCGTCCGGCGTGCTCCCGCGTGCGTGGCGCTATGCCGTCGACCATGCCAGCGGATTCTGGATACTGGCAGCGATTTTGTTTGTGCTGGAAGCGATTTGCTTGTTCTTCACGGTCGGTGTCTTCTGGTTCAGCCCCGAACATCAGCTGATTCCCAAGAACCAGTTGACCTTCCGCATCAACGTCCTCAACCAGCGCAGCCGCAAAGGCCAACGCGACCGCATCCACCAGCACTATTTGAAAGGACACCTGTTCTGCGCCCGGCGCGAACGGCAAGGCAGAACTAGCCGCCTGATCTACACCGAAGCCAAAAGCCGCAATGGCAGCTACTACGGCTACTTCATGTGCCGTGCCCGCCAAGACAAGCTCGGCTGCGACCTGCCACTTCTACCCGCCGAATTGGTCGAAGACACCATCACCGACCACTACCACACCCTGGCACTACCAGCCGATTTCATAGACAGCGTCCGCGAGCTGCCATCGCAAACTCTGGCCGACGAGCAGGGCAGTGTGCGCACCATGCATGCCCAACTCGCCAAACGCATCAAAGATCTCGACCAGAAAGAAGAACGGCTGATCGACCTCGCCGCCGATGACAGTCTGCCGCAGGACAAAATCCGCATCCGCCTGCGCCGCATCCAGAGCGACCGTGCAAGCGCCCAAGCTGGCCTGCTCAGCACCACTGCCGAACTCAACACCGGCGCTGACATCCTGAAATCAGCCCTAGCAGCGCTCAGCAACCCAGCCAGCTACTACCAACGCGCCGACGACACCACCCGTCGCTTCATGAACCAAACCTTCTACACCAAATTCCTACTGGACGACGAAGGCGTCGTCGATCACTGCCTGAACCCACCATTTGACGACTTTCATCAGGCCAAAGCCGCCTGGAACACCACCAAACCAGCCACCCTGACCGACTACCTCAACGCCTATCCCCCGCAAACACAAAAACGCCTCCCATCAAGGGAGACGCCTTCGCATAACCTCGAACCCACACTCGCTGGCATCTTAATGGCCAGCGGTTCGAGTCAAGCCATCATGGTGGAGCTAAGGGGACTCGAACCCCTGACCCCCACACTGCCAGTGTGGTGCGCTACCAGCTGCGCCATAGCCCCATGTTTAGTTGCGTGCTCGGACGAAGTTACACCACGGCGACGGGCTCTCAAAATCTCAGCGCTCCGGCCCACCAACATCCTCTGCTACTTCCTGCATACTCCTAACCTGCGGTGACGCAAGTCTCCCCAGCGTCTCGGGCGCAAAGATCCATGCCACCGCCGCTATCAGCGGCATCGCGCCGCCCGCCACGAACGCCCATCCATAGGACGCGTGCTCGACGATCACCCCAGCGACCACGGGCCCGATCACCAGCCCGATATCGGACGTCATCTGGAAGGTGGCCAGCGCCGTCCCTGCCCTGCCCCTGCTGCCCACCACATCGGCCACGGCGGCCTGCTGTGGGGAGGCATACAGCCCCGCGCCGATCCCCCCGATGAGCGAGAGCACGATGAGCAGGGGCAGCGATGACACGAAGCCCATCGCCACCACGGTCGACCCGCACACCACCAGCCCCGCGACCACCAGTGGCTTACGCCCGATGTCATCGGACCACGACCCCGCCAGGAACGCCGTCGACACGTCCCCCGCAGCGAACGCGGCGAACACGAGTCCGGCAGCGCCCGGTCGCTGATGCAGCGCCTCGATCACAAACAGTGGCAACAGCGCACCGCGGATCCCAAAGATCGCCCAGCCCGCACTGAAATTCGACATCAGGGCGGCCAGGAACGTCCGATGGTGCAGCGCAGACGTCAACGTCACCGGGGCGCCCAGATGTTCGTCGGCGACCTCCAACAGCGTGGAGTGCCGCAGTCCGAAATAGACCAGCACGACGACAACCACCAGCGCCGCCGCGTAAATGATGAAGGGTGCCGAAAGGCTTAGACCCACAACGGCACTACCCAAGGCCGGCCCGGCCACCATGCCGAGCAGAAAACTCGACCCGTACAGCCCCTGCGCACGTCCGCGAATCTCTTCGGGCGCTATGCGCACCAGCAGGGCGGCCGCCGACACGGTGAACATGGTGGAGCCGACGCCACCGAGTGATCGGAACACCAGGAGCTGCCAATAGCTATGCACGAAGGCGCAGATGCCGGTCGACACCGCGACGATCAGCAGCCCGGTCATGTAGACCCAGCGCTCCCCCAGCCGCTGCACCAGCGCCCCGGCGGCGGGTGCGAACACCAACCGGAATGCGGCGAACGAGCTCACCACCGCGGTCGCCGCGGTCACGCTCACCCCGAAGCTACGGGCATACTGCGGCAACGCGGGCGCCACCACACCGAACCCGAGCGCGATCACCAGGCTCGCGACAACCAGAACCCATATCTCCCACGGCAGGCGCGGTTTTACCGCTGCGACATCTGCGTTGTAGTCGGAACAGCCACTCAACCGATCACCGCGGAGACAACCTCCCGTGCGGCATCTTGTACCTGGCTCAAGTGCTCGACACCCTTGAACGATTCTGCATAGATCTTGTATACATCCTCGGTGCCCGATGGCCGCGCCGCGAACCAGGCGTTTTCGGTGACAACCTTGAGCCCGCCGATCGGTGCCCCATTGCCGGGCGCGTTGGTCAGCTTGGCGACGATGGGCTCACCGGCCAGCTCGGTGGCGCTCACCTGCTCGGGCGAGAGCTTGCCCAGTATCGACTTCTGCTCGCGACTCGCGGGCGCATCAACGCGGGCATACGTTGGGGCGCCGTACTTCTCGGTCAGCGCGGCGTACCGCTGCGATGGTGTGGCTCCGGTGACCGCCAGGATCTCCGAGGCCAGTAGTGCGGCGATGATGCCGTCCTTGTCGGTGGTCCACACCGACCCGTCGCGGCGCAAGAAGGACGCCCCGGCGCTCTCCTCACCGCCGAAACCGATTGTTCCGCCTATCAACCCGTCCACAAACCACTTGAATCCGACCGGAACCTCGAGCAACGTACGGCCCAATCCCGCCACCACCCGATCGATGATCGACGAGCTCACCAGGGTCTTGCCCACCGCGGTTCCGGCGGCCCAGCAATCACGGTGACTGAACAGGTAGTCGATGGCCACCGCCAGGTAATGGTTGGGGTTCATCAGTCCCGCATCGGGAGTCACGATGCCGTGGCGATCCGAATCGGCGTCGTTCCCCGTCGCGATCTGGTACTTGTCCCGCGAGGCCACCAGCGAGGCCATCGCGTCCGGCGAGGAGCAGTCCATCCGGATCTTGCCGTCGTGGTCCAGGGTCATGAACCTCCAGGTGGCGTCCACCAGCGGGTTCACCACGGTCAGCTCGAGCGACCAGCGGTCGGCGATCGCGGCCCAATAGTCGACGCTGGCCCCGCCCAGCGGGTCGGCACCGATCCGGATTCCGGCGTTCTTGATGACGTCGAGGTCGACGACATTGATCAGATCGTCCACATACGTCTGCTGAAAATCGTATCGCTGCACGGATTTCAGTGCCTGCGCCGACGAGACCCGCTTCACCGAGCGCCATCCCGAGCGCAGAATCTCGTTGGCGCGGGCGGCAATCGAGCCCGTGGCATCGGTATCGGCAGGCCCGCCGTGCGGTGGGTTGTACTTGAATCCGCCATCCCGGGGCGGGTTATGCGATGGGGTGACGACGATCCCGTCGGCCAACCCCGTCGTCTTGCCGTGGTTGTGCCGCAAGATGGCATGACTCACTGCCGGGGTCGGCGTGTATCGGTCTCGCAAATCCACAGCCACCACAACACCGTTCGCGTCCAGCACCTCTAGCGCGCTCGTCCATGCCGGCTCGGAGAGCGCATGGGTATCGCGGCCGATGAATAGCGGCCCGGTGATGCCCTGTGAGGCGCGGTACTCAATGATCGCCGCGGTGGTGGCGACGATATGCGCCTCGTTGAAGGCGCCGTCAAGGCTGGACCCGCGGTGCCCCGAGGTCCCGAAGGCGACCTGCTGTGCGACGTTCGCCGAGTCGGGCTCTATCGCGTAGTACGCGGTCACCACGTGGGCGATGTCGATGAGGTCTTCCGGCTGGGCCGGCTGTCCGGCGCGCGCATTACTCACCCGCCCGATTCTGCCCGGATCAGGTGAACCGTGTCTTACCGAACGGCCGCTATTGGAGGGGCTGAATTCCGACAGCGGTCCCGTATGCACACACTTCGACGCCCGTGTTGGCGTATTCGGTGGTCTCGAATCGGAAGGCGACCACAGCATTGGCGCCGCGTGACTCTGCCTCGGCGGCCAGCCGCGACAGCGCCTCACGACGGCTCTCGTGTAGCAGCTGAGTGATGCCCTTGAGCTCACCACCGGCGATGGATTTAAAGGAGGCGGCAAGGTTTGAACCGATATGCCGCGACCGCACCGTCAGGCCGAAGACCTCGCCAAATACCGCGGCGATCTTGTATCCGGGGATGTCGTTGCTCGTCACGATGATCATGAGCCCAACGTACCGCCGTGCGCGCGCTAGGCGATGGAGGCGACGTCCTGCCAGAGCGGGCGCCGATCACCATCGGGGTCGCTCTCCACGCGCGACGGGCTGTCGATGATCAGCACCTGGCGGTCCGCCGCCGTGTATGTCGGCCAGCCGTCACCAGGCACCCCGGTACGCGCGAAGGCGAGCCAATGCCTTTGCATCTCGTCGCTGACGGCGCGCGCCTGTGCTCGATCACGGCGGCCCGCCAGGAATGGCGCGGCCACGGTTCGATAGGTACCGAAGACGGCGAGCAGCTCGATGGCATGAGTGGGTCCCAGCCCGTAGCGACGCAGCGCGCGCGTGGCGTAGTCGTACCGGTAGAAGTAGACCGGGGCGTGCCGGCCGTGCGCCTCGGCGACGCGCCAGGCCGCCGACCCGAACGCCAGGTCACCGGCGAGTTGCAGCAGCGACTTGTCCGACGGGTAGCCGTCGTAGCCGCTGACGATCCGCTGCACATACTCGGGACCGCCCTTGGACAGGGAGTGCTCGAGCGCCTGCGCCGTGATCGGCAGAATCTTGAGCATCTTGGTGAAGAGGGTGGCCTCCTCGGCGTTGTACCCGATGATGAGCGGAACGCGATGTGCCTCACCGTGTTCCATCGCCTCGTTCGGGTCCAGTGGCAGCACATCGCCGTCGACGCTCGGCCCGAACCGCAGTGATAGTCCCGGCACATGCTTGGCCGTTCCGATCAACCGGAACAGCGCCTTGACCAGCTGACGCGGCTTGGCCGCTAATACGGTTTCGGCGGCATTGGAGTCGGTCGCGCCGAGGTACGTCGCGAACTGGCGCGCGTTGACGGCGGCGTCCTCGGGACGGACCACGAGACCGGTAGCGGTGCTCTGACAGATGGCACGGTGAAAAAGACCCGTCGCGGAGGGCACCGCAAGCAGGGTGTTCACCGCGTGCGACCCGGCACTCTCCCCGAAGATCGTCACATTGTTCGGGTCTCCCCCGAACGCCCCGATGTTGTCATGCACCCACCGCAGCGCCAGCACCAAGTCACGCAGATACAGATTGCTATCAATGGTGTGCTTCTCATCGGATAACGACGAAAGATCCAGCGCGCCAAGAGCACCCAGCCGATAGTTGACCGAGACGTAGACGCATCCCTGCCGCGCCAGGCTAGCCCCGTCGTAGAGCGGTGTGGCCGAGCTCCCCAGGAAGTATCCGCCGCCGTGGATGAAGAACATGACGGGCAGCGGCCCGCTGATCGGCCTCTCCGGGGCTACCACGTTGAGGGTCAGGCAATCCTCGCTGAGCTTCTGGGGCTTGCCCGGCAGGATAATGGCGTAGCGATGCTGCTGGATGGAGGCGGCGCCCCAGCTGCGGCACGTGCGCACCCCGGTCCATGGCTGGGCCGGGCGCGGCGCACGCAGGCGCAGCGGCCCCACCGGCGGTTCCGCATAGGGAATCCCGCGGAAGCGGTGCACGCCGCCCCGGGTGAATCCTTCGACAGCGCCGTTGACGGTGTTGATACGGATGGGCTTCTTTGCCATCGGCACATCCTAGGTAACCAACCGGTTGGCCCACAATGCCTGATTCAGAGAGTGAGACTGAAGCCTTCCCATGCCACGCGCCTGGTGACCTCCGGGTCCAGCTCTACCCGGGTGGCATGGTCGAACACCATTACTGCGCGATCCGGGGGCTCATACGTGGGCCAGCCGTCGCCAGGAATTCCACTGCGTGCGAACGCAAGCCAGCGTCGCTGCACATCGTTGCTGACCCGCACTGCATCACGACGGCCGATGGCCCCGGCCATCACGGTGCCCATCGCCCCGCGGTAACTATCGAACACGGCGAGCAGTTCTGTGGCATGTGTGGCGCCCATGCCTGCCATCCGTAGCGCCCCGGGGGCGTAGTCGTACCGGTAGAAGTAGACCGGCGCGTACCGATGGTGGGCCTCGGCCATTTGCCAGGCCGCCGTGGAGAAGTTCATATCGCCGGCAAGCTTGACGCGCGCGGAACGTGCCGGGTACCCCGGATACGCCGCCACGATGCGATCACGATGGACCGGCCCGCCGCGCATCAGCATTCCCTCCAGCGCGGGCTCGGACAGCGGCATCATCTTGAGGACCCGGGTGAATAGTTTGGCCTCATCGGCGTTGTGGCCAACGATCAGCGGAACACGATGTGCCTCACCGTGTTCCATTGCCTCGATGGGATGGCGGGGCAGGTAGTGGCCGTCGATGCACGGACCGATCGCGAACGATCCGCCGGGCATGTTCGCCACGATGTCGGCGATCAGGGTGTTGAGCGCCGCCCCGAGTTCAGCGGGCGTCGTCTGCAACACGGTCTGCGCGGCCGTTTCCGGTGTGGCACCGAGGATGCGTGCGAACTTCTGCGCATACAGTGCGGCCGACTCGGCGGGCACTGCCATGCCGCTGGCGGTGCTCTGGCAGATCGCACGGTGAAACAGGCCCCCGGCGGCGGGGGTCGCCATCAGCGTCTCCACGCAGTGTGCGCCCGCGCTTTCCCCGAAGATCGTCACGTTGTTCGGATCGCCGCCGAATGCGGTGATGTTGTCGCGCACCCACTGCAGCGCCAGCACGACGTCGCGCAGGAACAAGTTGCCATCGATCGTGTGGGCGGTGTTCGACAACGAGGACAGATCGAGGGCACCCAGCGCACCCACCCGGTAGTTCACCGACACGTAGACACACCCGCGCCGGGTCAGCGAGCCGCCGTCGTATAGCGGGGTGGCCGAGCTGCCCAGCAGATAGCCGCCGCCGTAGATGAAGAACATGACCGGCAGCGGGTCATTGGACGGGCGGTCCGGGGTGACGACGTTGACCGTCAAGCAGTCCTCGCTGGCCCGCTGGACGCGTCCAGGGCCCAGCATCCGGTAGCGGCGCTGCTGTGGGGCCGCCGCGCCGAATTCGGTGCAGTCGCGCACTCCGTCCCACGGCAGCGCCGGTTGCGGTGCGCGCAGGCGCAGCAATCCGATCGGGGGGCGGGCGTAGGGAATAGACCGGAAACGGCGCACACCTCCCCGCACGAAGCCTTCGACGATGCCGTTGGGAGTGCGCACTCGGACAGTGGGCGTCTTCGACCCTGAAGCCATGGCAGCCAAGATAGCTGTCCGGGGCCTCAATCGCGCTGCTAGTGGGGGAAATCCAGGTAATTCGTGAGCAGCAGCACCCCCGGCATCCGATAACTGATCATCGTCTTCAGAAATCGGTGAGCGCCGACTCGACGGATTTCGGACCGGTCACGGGAACATACCTATCGATGCACCAATAGCAACATTGGCCCCACCTGCCACTATCGTCACGGGAGTCGGTTACTGACGTCGAGACGACGTCCTGCCCTGGGAAGGTCTGACATGTCGAGGCGTCGCCGAATCTCCGTGGTCCTGTTGACCTCGGCCGTTATCGGATCAAGCGTCGCGGTCGATGTCGCGCCCTTGGCCGTCGCCGACCCGTGCACCGGCCCCGCCGCGGGGCTCCAGCCGCCGACCCCGGTCCCCGACGACGGCATGCCCGGCCAGGCTCCCCCCATCGGGCGGCGGCCCGCTGGCGCCAATGACAAGGCGCCACTGCCGGAGCTGGGCAAGCTGCCCCTGGCCATCCTCAAGCAGGTGCTCCCCCAGCAGAGCGCCAAGAAGAAGCCGGGGTGGGCCCAGGAGATGGCGCGCCCCGCCCTGCCCAACCCGCCCGAGCCCTCACCGAACAATCTGCAGGACCAGCAGGCCGCTGCCGTCGCGCCGGCCCCTGCGCCCGCGGTCGGCCCTGCCCCCGAAGCCGCCGTCTCCCCCTCCACCTCTGTCGTCGGCTGGGTCACCGGTGTGGATACCGGCGCCAACACGCTTCAGAAATTCAGCATCTCCGGAACCGACCTCGGAATCATGTGGGACAACGGCGATTCCGCCGGCCGCCAGGTTCTGATGGCCTTTGGCGACACCTACGGATACTGCGGAATGAGAAGCCAGCAGTGGCGGTACAACACCCTGCTGCGCACTCAGGACAAGTCACTCTCGCGCGGCCTCGCGGTGGCCGAGGGATCGACCTCCAACCCGTATGCCGGTTCCCCACAGTCACGCCCGGGCTACTCCAAGCAGATCATCCCGCCCATCAAGTGGGCCGCCCAGGAACGGGGCATCATTCCCACGGCCGCCATCTCCGTCGGACGCACCCAGTACATGAACTACATGTCCATCAAGAGCTGGGACAGCGCCGGCGAATGGACCACCAACTACTCTGCGACCGCGGTGTCCAACGACAACGGACAGAACTGGAAGACGTTCCCCCAGAGCGTCCGTCCCGCATCCCCCGACGCCATCAGCCAGGTCCCGTTCACCCCGGGAAATGAGAACTTTCAGCAGGCCGCCTACGTCAAGGGCAACGACGGATACATCTACATCTTCGGAACCCCTTCCGGGCGAAGCGGATCCGGCTTCGTGTCGCGTGCGTTGCCCGGGAACCTGCCCGACGCCGCCAAGCATGAGTTCTGGAACACCGACCGGGGCTCCTGGGTACCGGGCGATCCCAACGCGGCGACTCCGATCATCTCCGGCCCGGTCGGTGAGATGTCCGCGCAATACAACACCTACCTCAAGAAATACCTGGTGATGTACGGCGACAAGTCCGGCGACGTGCTGCTCTCCACCTCCCCCGCCCCGCAGGGCCCGTGGAGCCCGCCACAGATTCTCGTCACCGAGTCACAGATGCCGGGCGGGCCCTATGCGCCGTACCTGCATCCGTGGACAACCGGCAAGGAGCTGTACTTCAACCTGTCGCTGTGGTCGGCGTACAACGTCATGTTGATGCGCACCACCCTTCCGTAACAGCGCTACAACCGCTCGATGATGGTCGCGTTGGCCAAACCGCCTGCCTCGCACATGGTTTGCAAGCCGTAGCGCCCACCGGTCTGCTCTAACACCGATACCAGGGTGGTCATCAACCGCCCACCGCTGGCACCAAGCGGGTGCCCGATGGCGGTCGCCCCGCCGTTGATGTTGACCTTCGACAAGTCGGCACCGGTCTCGGCTTGCCAGGCCAGAACCACCGACGCGAAGGCCTCGTTAACCTCGAAGGCGTCGATATCCGCCAACGACAAACCAGCGCGGTCAAGGACTTTCGCGGTTGCGGGGATGACTCCGGTAAGCATGTACAACGGATCATCACCCACCACCGCGACCGAATGCACACGGGCCCGTGGGGTCAGCCCGAGGCGCTTGGCGGTCTCACTGGAGGTGATGAGCACGGCCGACGCGCCATCGTTGATCGGCGAGGAGTTGCCCGCCGTGACCTTCCAGTCGATCCGCGGGAAGCGCTGCTCCCACAATTCATTACGGAAAGCGGGTTTGAGCCCGGCCAAGACGTCCACGGTGGTCGATGGCCGTACCGATTCGTCGGCGGCCACCTCGATCAACTCGCCGTCGGCATTGGGCGCCTTGATCGACACCACCTCGCGCGCGAATCTACCCTCGGACCAGGCCTGAGCGGCACGGCGATGACTCTCGGCGGCGAAGGCATCCAGTTGCTCACGCGACAGGTTCCAATTCGCCGCGATCAGCTCAGCACTGATGCCCTGCGGGACAAGCCCTTCCGGATAGCGGTTGGCGATCTCGGGACCGAAAAAGTCCTTACCCAAGCTTTGGCTGCCCATGGGGACCCGGCTCATCGACTCGATACCCGAGGCGATCACCACGTCGTAGGCCCCGGCGATGACCCCCTGCGCAGCAAAGTGAATGGCCTGCTGGCTGCTGCCACATTGGCGATCGACGGCCACCGCGGGAACGGTCTCGGGCAACCCGGCGGCCAGTGCCGCCCACCGTGCCGTGTTGGAGCTCTGCTCCCCCACCTGTCCGACCGCACCGCTGATGACGTCGTCGACGAGAGCCGGGTCTATCCCGGTGCGCTCGACGAGCGCCCGGATGGCATGCGCGTGCAGATCGACCGGATGCAGACCGGAGAGCGACCCACCCGGCTTTCCCTTGCCCACGGGTGTCCGTACCGCGTCGACGATCACTGCGTCTCTCATGGCAAGGCCTCCTGGATTCATCGTTGAAACTCCTCTTCTGCCGGTATACGCCCAGTCAGTTGGGATTCACAACTAAGTGTGATCAAGCACATAACGTGCTAAGTTGGATTTCATTACTATGAGAGATTGTTCGATAGCCAATGCCCTCGACGTGATCGGGGAACGCTGGACCCTGGTGGCCCTGCGCGAGATCATGCTGGGCAATCGACGCTTCGACGCGATCGTCCGCAACACCGGCGCCAGCCGCGACATCCTGGCCACCCGCCTGCGCAAGCTCGTGGACGCGGGCGTCCTGGAAAAGTGCCAGTACGAAGAGCGCCCTCCCCGTTACGAATACCTGTTGACCGAATCGGGGCGCGCCCTTCGGCCGGTGCTGTTCGCCCTGATGGATTGGGGTGACACGTTCGTCACACAGGGCCCCCCACCGAGCGTCTGGGAACACCGATGCGGGTCGGTACTGCGTGTCCAGCCGACCTGCGAGAATTGCGGCGAGGCAGTGACGTTCGACGATCTCACACCGCGACGGCTTGGCAGGGTGCGATGAGCTCCGGGCCCCTCACCTACGGGCCCGCGGGGGTTACCCGCCCGGGCGAAAGCACCTGGGCCGCCACACCGTCCGGGCTACGGCGATTTGAACAGACCGTCCCCATCGGACACGGCGACGAGGCATGGCGGAAGGCTTCGCAGGCCGTACTGGCGTGGGGTGTCAAGCAGCGCAGCGGCTTCCGGGTGAATCCGGAGGTGACCGTGAGCGAAGGCGCCGAGTTCCAGATCAGCTTCGGGTGGGGCCGGTTCAGCGTTCACGAGCCGGTGCGCATCGTGGCCGTGGCCAACACCAACGACCGTTGCGGGTTTGCGTACGGCACGCTACCGGGCCATCCCGTATCGGGCGAAGAGGCATTCATCGTGCATCAGAACGGCGACGGCACGGTGTTTCTCACGCTGCGCTCGCTGACGCGGGCCGCCCCAGCAGGCTTCTGGCGACGAATCTTCCCGATACTCCTGGTGGCGCAGCGGGTCTTCCGTCGTCGTTACCTGCGGGCGCTGGCGTCCTAATCGACGGAGGACGCCAGGTCAACCAATGCCCGCGCCGGTCCCGTCGGCGGAGACCCCGGCATCCATACCGCCCGGAACTGACGCGTGAACACCATCTCCTGGGCAAGGGCGACCTCACAGAGAGTGCCCGCGGACAGTTCGGGGGCAGCGATGAGACGGCTGATCACCGCCGGCGCCAAACCCGTTGCCGCCGCGGCCTTGATTGCCGCTGCCGAGCCCAGTTCTGCCGCCGGCGTCGCGGGCTGGCACACCTGACTGAGCACCTCCCAGACGGTGTCGCGGGTACCGGAGCCCGGCTCGCGCATGAGAAGCGGGGTGGTGGCAAGTTCGCGCAGCGTCACGGGTTTACGCCGCCGAGCCCACTTGTGTCCCGGCCCCACCACGACGACCAGTTCGTCGGCGCCCAGCACTTCCCCACCCAATCCGGCCGGGGCGTGCGGCCCCTCGATGAAACCCAGGGTCGCGCCACCGGCCCGCACCAACTCACAGACCTGTTGGGTGTTACCCACTTCCAGCGATACCGCGACATCCGCATGCCGCGAGCGAAGGACGGTAAGCCACAATGGAATCCGATGATCGGCGATGGTGCGCGAGGCGGCGACCACCAGCCGCGGCGCCTGGCCGGAATGTAACGCGGCCACACCGGTGACAAACTCTCGTGCCGCCGCGAGCACTGGCGTCGCATACCCGATGACGGCCAGCCCGGCATCGGTGAGCCGCGATCCGGTGGGGCCACGCTCCAGGAGTACCAACCGAAGGCGCCGTTCCAGCGCCCGGACACGCATGCTGGCCGCGGGCTGTGAAATGCCGTGCTGGCGCGCCGCCGCTCCGAGGCTGCCCGTCTCAGCGACGGACACCAGCAGGTCCAGCACGTCGAGGTCGGGTGTGCCCGGAGGAAGAGGCATAAGTACAGTTTATGGGGTTCAGCCAGAATGCCTGGTAATTGCCCCCGGTTGCGATGGGAAGGCCTTGGACGACAACGACATCCGACACCTGCGCCGCCGAGGCGCTCGATGCCGGCGACTCGCCCTTTGGGCCACTACTCACCGGACCCGATGGCACCGTGCTGATCGAGGACCGACGGTCCGGCACCGGATCTCGTCGGGGATGTGCATGCATTGCACGTTCGGTTCCGCGCGGGCGGCGGGCGGGTGATCAGCTCACTTGACGCACGCGACGCCGTCCGCGCCCATTTGACTCAAGTCCGTTGGCGCCGGCGCCTGCACGCCCGTTCCCGTCGCGGCAACCGCGGTCAAGACGTCGGTCGAACTGGCATCCGCTGACGAGTCGCCCTTCTTGCCGACGCTGTGATGTGCGATGTAGTCGTCCGCGGGAAACTGCGAGCCCACCGTCAGCTGAACAGTTCCGGGGGCGACCGCACCGGATTCCGTCATGGGCAGATGCAGTTGATCGGCGAGCGCCTGCGCGCCCTCTTGGGCACCTGAGCCATAGACAATCGAGCTCTCGGTCGACATCGCCTCGGCCGTCGTCGCGCGACCACGCGTGAATCCCCGGGCCGTAAAGGCATCTTCGATGGCCGCACCCAGCCCGTCGCGCTCTGTCGCGTTGACGACGTTGAGCACCACAGGCGCCGGCAGCGGGGCCGCGGGGGCCACCGCAGCCGCGGTGGGCGGCGCGGGGGCGATATCGGCGAAGAAGCGATCGTGGACGATCTGCCGGATCGTCGGGAGGTCCACGATATTGACGTCCGAACCGTTCGAATCCTGGCCAAAGTCGGAGATGGGCAGCGTGTAGAGAGACATGGGCCGCTTGGTCAATGTCGAGGCGCGCGCGGCGAAGTCGACGATGTTGAGGCCAGAGTCGATCGCGACGTTCTCGTGCGCGACGTTCAGGACGTTGCGCACCGCGGCCGGATTCGACATCGCCCCACCCTTGCGCACCGCGGTCAACAACGACACCAGGAAGGCCTGCTGGCGACGGGTGCGGTCCATATCTGTGAACGATCCGTCGTTCTCGTCACGCCTCTGCCGGACGAAGGCCATCGCCTGGGCTGCGTCGATCTGCTGAACACCTTCGTGGAAGTTGGCGCCGGAGAACTCGTCGACCGTGTCGTGGTTCAGACACACGGTGATGGGCTGCACCGACTTGGCGATCTGGAAGAACGCGGCGAGGGTCACTTCCACGAAGTGATCGATCGGCACGCCGAGGAAGTCACGCACCGTGTCGATCTGAGCCTTGCGCCCAGCCTCACGGGCGGCCTGCTCACGGGCGGTCAGATCGTTGGCGCCCGCAGCGTCCGAACCACCGCCGGCCTGCCTGTCCAGCGCCTGCTGGTAGGCAAATCCATAGGCCTGCTTGATCTTGCCCTTGCACACCGCCCCGGGGCAGCCCGCCAGGTCCACATAGTCGTCGCGCGGGATCGACACCGCAGTGATGGGACCGTCGTTGCCCGGGATATGCACCACAATCAGCACATTCGCGTTGTACCCACCGGACGTCTCGTCACCGGCATGCAGCGCGTCGTACATGTCCTGCGGCAGCGGCTGCCCGTTCTGGTCGAGCCGGCTATCCAGGCCCATGAGCAGGATGTTCTGGTCTTCGCCGACAGGAGTCAGCACCCCGGGTAACACGTGTGAGGTGATGATCTGCCCTACCGCCGTGTTATATCCGGCCCAGCCAAAGCCCGTGATGGCCATGACAAATGCCGCAGCGATACCGACGGCCAGGCGCCCCTTCTCCAGCACCCAGCGCTGCGCCTCACCAGAATCCAGCTCGCCCATAACAGTTGACTATTGTTGTGGACGATCCGTTCAAAACGCGTCAAGCGCGCCTCGGACTCTCCGGCGAGTCCTCATCAGCCTTCACTGTGAGACAGGCGTGAATGCGCCAGGGCCGCTCGCTAATCCGCGCGCGTGAGCCCCAGCACCGGGATCACCCGGGTGGTCTTGCGTTCGTACTCAGCGAAGTTGTCGAAGCGCCCCGCCTGGCGCGCGTAGATCCGGTCGCGCTCCTCACCCACCACATCGCGCACCGTCACCGGGTAGTGGTCAGCACCGATTTCGACTGACACCTTCTCGGGATTGGCCAGCGCGTTGTAGTACCAGGCGGAGCTACTGTCCCGCCCGTTGTTGGAGGCGAACACATAGAACTCGCCGCCCCCTTCGCCCGGCTGGTAGGCCATCGGGTTTTGACGCGGCTCGCCCGACTTCGCGCCGACGGTATGCAAGATGAGCATGTCGAACTGCGCGAAGAAGCCATCAGCGCCACCGGTTTCGCGAATCTGGGCCATGACATTGGCATGGAAGTCTGCGGGATCATTCAATTCGGTCATGCCGTGAATAATGTCAGCCTAGTTGACATTATTCCAGCCGGCGCAGAAACTCGTCGACGAGCGAATCCAGGAACTCGCCGTCGACCTCCCCCCCGGTCACGATCACCCGGTAGTACAGGGGCGCGACCAACTGTTCGGCCAGACGAGCGACATCCACACCAGCGGGCAGTTCCCCCCGCCGCACCGCACGAGCGAACGGAATCTGGTCGCGCGCCTGCTGTTCGCCTAGATAGCGCGCCCGGAATGTGTCCGCGAGCTGTGGGTCATGCTGCGACTGGCCAATGAGAGCCCGAAACACCGCGCCGGCATCATCAGTCGTGAGGAACCGCGCGATGGCGGCCACATGGTGCCGCAGGTCCGCCTCGAGGCTGCCCAGATCGGACGGATCCAACTGGAAGGCGGCGTCTTCCAGGAAGACGTCCATCAGCACGTCCGCCTTCGAACTCCACCAGCGGTAGACGGTCTGCTTGGCCACCCCCGCGGCCTTGGCGATGCCTTCCATGGTCACTCCGGCATAGCCCTTGGCGACCAGCAGATCGTCGGCGGCGTGAATGACGGCCTCACGCGCGGCCTCACTGCGGCCATGCCGGTTTCCGAAATGACGGCGCGCATCGTCGGCCTCGCGGGGCTTCGCCGGCTCACTCACAACGTTCATCGAATCACCACCCTAGACTAGACGAGACGTTGCGTCTATTCTAAATGCCATGACAACGACACTTCATGAACCCGAATTCGCCACCATCGTGGGCCGACTCTTCGAGAACGCCTCGCGCGATGCACTCCCCGCAGACCGGACCACCTTCCACGAGAAGTCCGTCGAGGAGCGCGTCAAACT
>NZ_MAEV01000050.1:0-13923 GCF_002013385.1 Mycobacterium sp. D16R24
AGCTTCCGCGCAAGTGCGCCCCGAGCGGCAGACTCACCGACCACGTCGTTCCACGTCCAGTCGCGGTCGCGGATACGCAGCCCTGGATGACTGTCGCCCAGACGGTCAAGGAGCATGGACGCGATATCGGCCCGCGGCGCGCACGCGCCGGGGGTGGACGCAGCGGTCATATCGCCGATAGTGCACCCATCAGGTCCTCGCATTCCAGCCACACCACGGGCTCGACATCGGACCAGCGGACACCGACCGGGCATCCGGCCAGTTCCCCCGCCGAACGCACCGCTGCCTCGGCGTCTGCGACGTCGAGCTGGTCGAAATGGGACACGATCGCGAACACCAGGTCGGCATCCAGCGCAGCCTGTTCGTCCATCTCCTTCTATCTACCGCTATCGGTGAACATCCATTCGAGAAAATTTCTGAGAACTCTCTAAGGCCCATGCGTGTTCTGCCGGGTGGCGCGCGATAACATCGGGACCCATGACGACCACCGAGCCGGATATCCACACCACCGCGGGCAAGCTCGCCGATCTGCGTCGGCGTAGCGAGGAGACACTGCACCCGGTCGGTGAAGCCGCCGTCGACAAGATCCACGCCAAGGGCAAGCTGACCGCCCGTGAGCGCATCTATGCGCTGCTCGATGAGGGCTCGTTCGTGGAACTGGACGCGTTGGCCAAGCACCGCAGCTCAAACTTCGGCCTGGGCGACAAGCGCCCGCTCGGCGACGGCGTGGTGACCGGTTTCGGCACCATCGACGGCCGCGACGTGTGCATCTTCAGCCAGGACGTCTCGGTGTTCGGCGGCAGCCTCGGTGAGGTGTACGGCGAGAAGATCGTCAAGGTGCAGCAGCTGGCCCTCAAGACCGGCCGCCCGCTCATCGGCATCAACGAAGGCGCCGGCGCCCGCATCCAGGAGGGTGTGGTCTCCCTCGGCCTATACAGCCAGATCTTCCACAACAACGTCATCGCCTCGGGCGTCATCCCGCAGATCTCGCTCATCATGGGCCCGGCCGCTGGCGGCCACGTCTACTCGCCCGCGCTGACCGACTTCATCGTCATGGTGGACCAGACCAGCCAGATGTTCATCACCGGCCCGGACGTCATCAAAACCGTCACCGGTGAGGACGTCACCATGGAGGAACTGGGTGGCGCGCACACCCATGAGGCGAAATCCGGCACCACGCATTATGTCGCCTCCGGCGAGCAGGATGCCTTCGACTATGTGCGCGACATCCTGAGCTATCTGCCGTCGAACAACGCCTCGGAGCCACCGCGCCATCCCTCGACGGAGGCGCCAACGGGGTCCATTGAAGACCACCTCACCGACGAGGACATCGAGCTCGACACGCTCATCCCCGACTCCCCGAACCAGCCGTACGACATGCACGAGGTCATCACCCGCATCCTCGACGATGACGAGTTCCTCGAGGTGCAGGCCGGATATGCACAGAACATCATCGTCGGATTCGGCCGTGTGGACGGCCGCAGCGTCGGCATCGTCGCCAACCAGCCCACCCAGTTCGCGGGCTGCCTGGACATCAACGCCTCCGAGAAGGCCGCGCGGTTCATCCGCACCTGCGACTGCTTCGGTGTCCCGATCATCACCCTGGTGGATGTGCCCGGCTTCCTGCCCGGCACCGAGCAGGAGTTCAACGGCATCATCCGGCGCGGCGCCAAGCTGCTGTACGCGTACGGCGAGGCCACCGTTCCGAAGATCACCGTCATCACCCGGAAGGCCTACGGCGGTGCATACTGCGTCATGGGCTCGAAGGACATGGGCGCCGACGTTAACGTCGCCTGGCCCACCGCCCAGATCGCTGTCATGGGCGCCTCCGGCGCGGTCGGATTCGTGTACCGCTCGCAGCTGGCCGAGGCATCCAAGAACGGTGACGACGTGGACGCCCTCCGCCTGCAGCTGCAGGCGGAGTACGAGGACACCCTGGTGAACCCGTACATGGCTGCCGAGCGCGGATACGTCGACGCGGTCATCCCGCCGTCGCACACCCGCGGCTACATCGCCACGTCGCTGCGCTTGCTCGATCGCAAGATCGTGCGGCTCCCACCGAAGAAGCACGGAAACATTCCCCTGTGACGAATGAAGAAGGTGCGTCCGTGACCGAAGAAGGCACCGAGACCGTAACCGCTGAAGCGAACCCCGGCGAGGAAGGCCGAGTGAAGGCTGCCGACGTGCAGGTGCTCAGTGGCAACCCGACCGACGCGGAGATCGCGGCTCTGGTCGCGGCACTGAGCGCTTTGGCCTCGAAGGCCGAGACCGAGAGCCTCAAGCCCCGAAACCTCTGGGCCGAGCCGATTGACATGTTGCGCTACAGCCCGCACAGCTGGCAGCGAGTCACGTTGTTCGAGCGCGCGAAGCTGGCGCGTCCACAGGGCACGTTCTAGACAGCCGTCACAGGCCCCGTGACCGCATTTGTACTCGCGTCCGCGTCCCCCGCGCGCGAACGGATCCTGGAGCAGGCCGGTCTCAACCCGATCGTCATCGTGTCGCACGTCGACGAACATCTCGTCATGGCGACTCAGCCTTCGGGTACGACGCCAACGCGCGCCGTAGAGGTTCTGGCCTGCGCCAAAGCTTTTGATGTCGCGATGACGTTGGCCGGCACGGTGGCCGCCGATG
Organism: Mycobacterium sp. D16R24; assembly: GCF_002013385.1. Lineage (NCBI taxonomy): Bacteria > Bacillati > Actinomycetota > Actinomycetes > Mycobacteriales > Mycobacteriaceae > Mycobacterium > Mycobacterium sp. D16R24. Next base: position 2,632 of record NZ_MAEV01000050.1, read on the forward strand.
CGGTGGTGCTCGGCTGTGATTCGATGCTCTTCCTCGACGGCACGTTGCAGGGCAAGCCGGGCACCATCGAGGAAGCGCGCCGCCGCTGGGGGTTGATGGCCGGACGCTCCGCCGAGCTGCTGACCGGACACTGCCTGGTGCGGGTCATCGACGGTAAACCCGTCGCACGTGTCAGTGAAACGCGATCGACCACAGTGCGTTTCGGCACGCCATCGGCAGAAGATCTCGAGGCCTACCTGGCCGCCGGCGAGCCTCTTCAGGTAGCGGGCGCATTCACACTCGACGGCTTGGGCAGCTGGTTCGTCGAAGGCATCGACGGCGATCCATCGAATGTGATCGGTGTCAGCGTTCCGCTACTCGGGCGGCTGCTGGACAAGCTTGGCGTACCCGCCTCGTCATTGTGGGTCGGTCACGTTAAGCACGTGCCACCAAAGCCCTTTCACCCGGACACGCCCACGGTTGCCCCACTGCCGCCTCGCATGGTGCCGCTCTTCGACTCGCTTGTGATGATCGGGCCAACCCAACAGCAAGAATTCAAGGACGTCCACGGCAACCCGATTCCCCACATGCCGTCGGTCAACACCAGCTTCCAAACCGCTTGCAGCGATGATTCATTCGACCTCGGGGTGCACACCAACCGCGGCGCCTGCCTGTGGACCGGCGACTATCTGAACACCGGCGATGGCATCCAGCTGATAGCCGTTGACCCCGCCAGCCCCTCGGTCGCACTCGGCGGGCGCTCTAAACCCCTTGTGCTGCCCTCGAATGCACAGAACGGCGCCCGGCTACTACCCACCGGATCGGCGGAGTTGGCGCACCGCTCGCTCTTGTTCGCCTCGTGCATTCCGTCGCCGGGATGCAGCACCTTCGTATCGGCCGACACCACCGTGTACGACGTGAGCGAGCCGGGTAAATCGTCATACCGGCCGATGGGAGTCATGGTCGGCATCTCGCAACCGAGCGGAGTCTCGGTACCCGGTCGCCGGATGCTGGTGGCGGGCAATGTCGGAACCGGGCCCTGGGCGCCGCGATTCGCGTGGCTCACACCGCCGATCGACGATCCGGAGTTCCTGGACTCGTCTGCCTGGGAGAAGATCGGTCAGATCGCCGGTGGCGGGGACCGCGAAAATCAGCTGTTCGCCCTGCCCGCAGGCGGTTTCGGACTGCTGGATTCCAATGGTTCCGGCGACGCACACATCGGGCTCAAGCTGTTCCGGACCCCGCAGGAGCTGGTCAGCGAGCCCATGACGGTACTGATCCGCAACGATCCGTCCGATCCGCGCCCGGATGACCCGTTCATCTCCCGGGATCCGCACAAGCTGCTGCAGCCGTACGGGCCGCAGGTCGTCAACGTCACCATGAACGCCGACGGCACCCAGACGCTGTATTTCCTGGTGAGCCAATGGGTTACCGATCCGACGCGGGCTTACCGAACCATCCTGTATTCCATCGTCCTGACACCCCAGTACCTCAGCATCTAGCCCTCACCGAACAGCTCTGGACGCTCGGCGGCCTGGCGCCAGTCCTGCGGCGTGCCCAACAGCGCGAACGCGCTGCGAAGCATCGCGGCGCGCACCGCCCGCCTGCCATCGCCGGGCGTGGATAGATATCGATAGCAGCCCGCCTGCATGCTGGCAAGCAGCACACCCAAGGTCTCCGCAGTGGGTGCGGGCCTGCCACTCGCGATCAGCGCCTGCTGTATGACTTCGATGAGCCGACTCTCATAGGTGGCCCGTAGCAAGCGAGCGGGCGACGACGGATCGTGTTGTTCGATATGGAAGACAAGCCATGAGTCGCGGCCGCGTTCGGCCGTATCGAGGTAGACGTCCAGGCCCGCACTGAGCTGTTCCAGCAGGGCCCCACCGGCATTCACCACCGGCGCCAACTGCGCCAGCATCTGCTGCTGGCTCTCCGTCACCAACGCCGTAATCACCTCTGCCACACCGTCGAAGAACGTATAGAAGGTGGGTTTCGATAGCCCGGCACGCTCGGCGATGCGCGCGACCGTGGTGCCCCGGTAGCCGTACTCGGCGTAGACCGCACCAGCGGCGACCAGGATACGAGCGCGCGTCGCGGCGCGCTGCTCGTCGGTCTGGGGCGGGCGCCCTCTGGACCTCCGGGGATTGACAGACATCGCGCCGCAGCCTACCTTTTTATTTAATTTGACGTCAGCGTTAAACAATTATGTCACGGAGGTCCGCCCGGCATGACCGACATCCACATTCCGACCCCGCATGGCGAGATCAGCGCCATCCTGGAGACGCCCGACGGCGACGGACCCTGGCCGGCGATCATCGTGCTCCACGACATCAACGGCTCGACTCCCGACCTGCGCCGCATCACCAAGAATGTCGCCTCGAACGGCTACGTGGCGCTGGCACCCGATCTGTACTCACGTGGCCGGATCCGCTGCATCAACAGGGTCTTGACCAATCTCGCCACTCGTCGCGGGCGAGCCGTCGAGGAGGTGCTGGCCGCCCGCGACTACGTCCAAACGTTGCCCTACACCACCACTTCGGTGGGGGTGGCAGGCTTTTGCATGGGCGGCGGATTCGCGATGATCACCGCTACCCAGGGATTCGACGCCGCCGCCCCCTTCTACGGTGCGATGCCCGGCCCCTATGGAGACCACTTCGAGGGATCGTGCCCCATCGTCGCGAGCCTGGGCACGCGAGACCCGTTCGTGGTCCGGGGTGAGCCCCGGTTGCGCAAGGCGCTGGACACCCACGGCATCGAGCACGACATCAAGAAGTACGACGCGGGCCACAGCTTCGCCAACCAACTGCCCATGCAGCCGCTGATGCGGATCGCCGGATTCGGGTACTCCCCCGAAGCCGAAGCGGATGCCTGGCAACGGGTCTACGTCTTCTTCGCTCAACACCTTCGCGATGACGACCGGCTGCAGGAGGCCCGATGACGACGACACTGGACCGAATTCGCGAGCTGATCCGGCCCGACGCGCTCGACGGTGGTGCACACGCGTCGGCCGGATACCTGGATCTGCTCCCGCCGCCCTCGGACCAGCCCCAACGTGGCGCACAGCGCGCCATGAACAATCCCGTGGTCGCCGCGGTCTACGAAGGGCCGTGGCGCTGGGGGCAGACGGTGCTCTATACCGGCATCACCCCGGCCGCCGAACGACGCCGCGCGGCAGAGTCTCTGCGACTCGACGGGGCCCACAAACTGCTCGATGTCGCCTGCGGGCCCGGGAACTTCACCAGGTACCTGGGACAGCACCTGGACTCCGACGCACTGGCGGTCGGGCTGGACTTCTCCGAGCCCATGCTGCGGCGCGCGCTCCGGACTAATACGGCCGACGGTGTCGGCTACCTGCGTGCGGACGCGCGCACTCTGCCGTTCGATGATGCAAGCTTTGATGCGGTGTGCTGTTTTGCCGCACTGTATTTGGTACCCGAACCGTTCAAGGTTCTCGACGAAATGGTTCGCGTATTGACTCCGGGCGGGCGCATCGCGGTCATGACCAGCTGCACACGCGGCCCCGCACTACTCCGGTCGACATCCGTGAAACTGGCAGCCCTCGGCGGCCTGCACGGATTCGACCGGTCCGACATCACGTCGGTGCTACGGGACGCGGGATTTCGGGACATCGAACAGGAAGTCCGGGGCTTATCGCAATTCGTGAGTGCGACAAAGAGTTAGACGAAAGCGCTCAGCAGCAGCACCATCGCGAATCCGACGACCGAAATCACCGTTTCCATCACCGACCACGATTTCAGGGTCTGACCCACCGTCATCCCGAAATACTCTTTCACCAACCAGAATCCGGCATCATTCACGTGGGAGAAGAACAGCGACCCAGCGCCTATCGCGAGCACCAACAACGCCACGTGTGCGGTAGACATGTCCGCCGCGAGCGGGGAGACAATGCCGGCAGCGGTGATGGTCGCCACCGTGGCGGATCCGGTGGCCAACCGAATCAGCACCGCGATAAGCCATCCCAGCACCAGCGCGGGGATCTGCCATTTCTCTGACCAGGTGCTCACGGCGTCCCCGACACCCACATCAATGAGGGTCTGTTTGAATCCCCCTCCGGCACCGACAATGAAGACGATTCCCGCGATGGGGCCGAGTGACTTCTCGATGACTCCCGAGACACCCATGCGGTCGAGACCCGAAGCCCTCCCCAAGGTCACCATCGCCACCAGGGTCGCCGCCAACAGCGCCATCAGTGGCGTGCCGGCGGTGTCGAAAATCCTCTGCACCAATGATTTCGGATTGTCGATCACCACATCGGAGAGTGCCTTCGCCAACATCAGCGTCACCGGAAGCAAGATTGTTGCCACCACCGCGACAACACTCGGAGCGGGCCCCTTACGTTCGGCCTCGGGCGCCGTCGCGGTGGGGATCTTCAAGGGCCCCACCCAGCGTTCCGCGACCCGCGCATAGAGAGGCCCCGCAACAATCAAGGTGGGCACCGCCGCCAGCAGACCAAACGCCAGGGTGACACCCAAATCCGCCTTCAGCGCGTCCACCGCCACCAAGGGGCCCGGATGTGGCGGGACCAGTCCGTGCAAGACGGAAAGGCCCGCCAGCGCGGGAATGCCCACCCGGAGCAGTGGCACATTTCCCCGGCGTGCCACCAAAAGCACGATCGGAATCAGCAGCACCACACCCACTTCGAAGAACAACGGCAGCCCCAGCACTGCCGCGATCAGGGCCACCGCCCAGGGCAGCATGCGCGGGCTGGACCGCGCGAGCACAGCATCGGCGACGATATTGGCGCCACCGGAATCGGCCAGCAGGCGACCCAGCATCGCCCCCAAACCGATGAGTAGTCCCACACCGGCAATGGTCGAGCCGAACCCTGCGACAAAGGATCCCAGCAGTTTGTCGAACGGAACACTCGCAACGGCGGCCAGCGTCCCCGATCCCAGCAGCAGCGCCAGGAACGGATGCAGCTTGAGCCGGGTGATGAGCAGGATGATCACGCCGATGCTCAGCACCACCGCGGTAAGCAGCCGAACGTCGCTCGTGGTGTGCGGGATCTTCACCGGCTCGGCCAGCAGAAGCAGGTTAGCGCTCATGGGCCGAGCTGCCCCAATGCCTCCGCTACCAGTTCCTCCGGCCCGATCCCCACATCCAGTACGACACCCTTCTCATCGGATTGCAATGGTTCGAGAATCTCGAACTGCGAATCCAGCAACGATGTCGGCATGAAATGCCCTGCACGATGAGACATTCGGTCACCGATAAGAACCCTGTCGCCGGACAGGTGCACGAAGAACGCATTCGGGTATCCCGCACGGAGAACATCGCGGTACCGGCGTTTGAGCGCAGAGCAGGTGACCACCCCACCGGACCCCTCCCGTCCGCGCTCGGACATCCATTCGGCGATCCGCTGCAGCCACGGCCATCGATCGGAGTCGTCCAGCGGAATGCCGGTCGACATCTTGGCGATGTTGGCTTCCGGATGGAAGTCGTCCCCCTCCGCACAGGGCGCACCCAGGCGCTGCGCCAACGCGCGAGCCACGGTCGATTTGCCGACCCCTGCCACACCCATGACCACCACGACGGGCGGAAACGTTTCGGCCACTAGACCCCCTTGGGCGCCTTCTGATTCATGAAGCCGAACATATACCCAGCCACCCGGCGCATCTGAATCTCCTCGGCGCCCTCGGTGATCCGGTACCGCCGATGATGGCGATAGATGTGTTCAAACGGCATATGGCGCGAGTACCCCATCCCGCCATGGACCTGCATGGCGCGATCAGCGGCCTCACAACACAACCGGTTTGCAACGTAGTTGCACATCGAGACCTGTTCGGAGACCGAGAACGGACCATAGGTATCCATGGACCACGCCGTCTTGTGGATCAACGCGCGCAGCATCTCGCACTGTGTCTGCAGCTCGACGAGCGGGAACTGGATCGCTTGGTTCGATGCCAGTGGTTTACCAAAGGGTTTGCGTTCCTTGGCATATTCGACAGATCGGTCAATGCAGAACTGGGCCGCACCCAGACTGGAAGCGGCTTGCCGGATCCGGTTCTCGTTGAAAAAGTGCTGTACGACCCCCAGCCCGCGTCCCTCTCCGCCGAAGATCGCCGACTCGGGAACCCGTACCTCTGTCAGCGAGACGCGGGCGTGATCGGTGGGCATGTTGAAGGTCCAGAGGTATTCCTCGACCTTGAAACCGGGTGCGTCCGCGGGCACCAGGAATGCGGTGATGCCGCGTCCGTCACCAGGATCACCTGAGGTGCGGGCGAATATCAGGTCGGCATCAGCGATATGCACACCGGTATTCCAGGTCTTCTCGCCATTGATAACCCAGCTGCCGCCATCGCGCACCGCTGCTGTTTCCATATGGGTGGCATCGGAGCCGTGTTCCGGCTCGGTGATACCGAACGCGAAAGACTTGGTGCCGCTGGCCAGTCCCTCCACCCATTCGGCCTTCTGCTCCGCCGAACCGTACTCCAGCATGAGCAGCAGCCCCACATTGTTGCCGACGATGGCGTGCTCGTTCTGCAGGTCACAGTGCAGTCCGAGGCCGCGCCGAGCCAGGTGCTCGCGAATGACCGCCATACCCAGGTTGGACCCGTCACGTCCGCCGAACTCCGCGGGGAACGGGTACCGAAGGTGACCCGCAGCATCGGCACGCAGACGTGCCTCACCGAGCAGTGCTTCCCACTCCCCGTTGGGCAGACCCCCTCGCTCCCAATCGGTTCGGGAGTCTTCCCGTCGGTGATCGAAGAACCGGATGTTGTCATCGGCCTGCTCGAGCGGCACGATCTCGCGGTCAATGAACTCGTCGAGCTCGGCAAGATAGTCGACGAGTTCGGGCGGCAGTTCGAAATTCATCTGGTTCCTTCCGGTACCTATGGATTTATCGATGGCTTCGTCAACATCAACAAGTCCCACTCGATCTCAGGTATCCGGCGACCGCTGGCGGCCATCACAATATCCCGCACGCTCCCGTCCAGATACGACTTCGCTTGCGCGGCAAGACCCACACCCCACCACAAGGTGCCGAGGACCTTCCACCACTGGAATCGGCCGGCGTGAAATGTTCCACCGGCGTTCTCGTACGCGCGCACAAACACGTCACGGCCCGCGAACCCGCCGAACTCGCGCTCGTCCTCGCCGAACCGCCACATCCGCAGGGCCGTCCAGGCCACATCCCGCATCGGATCCCCGAAACGCGTGGTGCCCTCCCAATCCAGCACGGCACGCAACCCGTCCTCGCCGACGATGACATTGCCGTTGCGAATATCTGTGTGTACCAGGCATCGCTGCGCCGGAGGACCGGGCATGTGCTCGGTCAACCAGGACAGCGTGCGCTGAAACACCGGCCGATCCGAAAGCAATGCCGCCACTCCCTCGCGCATCTGCTCCAACAGAACAACAGCGGGCTCGGCCTCCGGGTCGCCGGGTAGATCGGGCGGTGCCATCGCCGGATCGATCCCGTGCAGTCGTCCCATGGCCGCACCGAGCTGGTCCGCCACCAGATCGCCGATCCCCGCGGATTGCACCAGTCGAAGCACCTTGCGCGGTACCGTCTCCCCCGCGATGCGCTCGGAGATCATGAAGGGCGAGCCGAGATACGAGGATTCGGAACAGACACCGCGAACCCGCGGCACCGGAACGCCGTGGCTGCGCGCCAGCTCACGCACCCCAGCCTCACTGCCCACCGGAACCTGCTGCACAACCGCGGGCACAATCGTCGCCACCAGTTCGAGGGTTTCACCCCCGGAAGTGGCGTCCAGCAGCACATTTCGCCGCCGCGCACCAGCTGATACGCCAACCACACCCGACACTTCAAACTTCTTGCCGAACTCGTCGTGCAGGTAGCGGGTCAGCCCGTCGCTCAGGTCCGTCCCCGCCCGATGCTCTTCGCCCAGGGGTCTCATCACTGCCCCTCCCAGACGTCGTACCCGGGTTTGACGACTGCGAGCTCACCGCGTACCGCCTCGACCAGATCGGCCCACGAAGGGTCCCCGGGAGGCGGCGCCGCAGGCAAGGTCAGTTCTCGCTGCAGAATCCTGGCGATGTTGGCACCGACACGGGCTCGATGCACCGAAGATGAGGGCAGCTCGGATTGGAGGTCGTCGAGCAGTTCGGCGAGAGCACCCGCCAGTTCCGCTGCGGTCGGAATGAAGGGCACCACCCGTTTGTACCTTCTATGGTGCGTCCCACGGGGGAATAGCGAAGAAACTCCGAGGGTTGCTCCAGTTCATGGCGAGACCTTTGTCGATTCTGGATCTGGCGCGGGTGGCGCCGAACGAGACCGTGGCGGAGAGCTTCGCCGCGAGCGTCGAGATCGCGCGGCACGCCGAAGCGCTGGGATTTCACCGCGTCTGGTACGCCGAACACCACAACATGCGGTCCATCGCCTCGTCGGCGACGAGTGTCCTGATCGGACATGTCGCCAGCCAGACGTCAACCATCCGACTGGGCGCGGGCGGCATCATGCTGCCCAACCACTCGCCGTTGCAGATCGCCGAACAGTTCGGGACGCTCGAGACCCTGCACCCGGGACGCATTGACCTCGGTCTCGGCCGAGCCCCCGGGACGGACCAAGTGACTCTGCGCGCGTTACGGCACTCTCCCGCGGACGCCGAGCACTTCCCGCAGGACGTCATCGAGCTGCAGGCGTATCTGGGCGAGCAGAGCCGGGTCCCGGGCGTGACCGCAACGCCGGGACGCGGCACGCATGTGCCGCTCTACATCCTCGGCTCATCGCTGTTCGGCGCGAAGCTGGCGGCGGTATTAGGCCTGCCCTATGGTTTCGCTTCGCATTTCGCGCCGCCGGCGCTGCAGGATGCGGTCGCGCTCTACCGGCGAGAGTTCCAGCCTTCCGAGCAGTTACAGGAACCGTATGTCATCGCGGGGGTCAATGTGATTGCCGCGGACGACGAAGCCACCGCGCGGGAGCAACATCGCGCGGCATTGATCGAACGCGCCAAGCTTTTCCTGCATCGCGGCGGAGATCCGCGCCTCACCGACGACGAGGCCCTCGCCGCTCTCGAGTCCCCTGCTGGACAACAGATTCAGGCGATGACGAAGTACTTCGCGGTAGGAACACCCGACGATGTGGGCGCATACCTGGACGATTTTGCGCAACTGGCCGATGCCGACGAGCTCATCGTGGTCCCCAACGCGCCCGACCGGAAACTGCAACTGCGGTCGTTGGAGATCGTGGCCGAGGTCAGCGGGCTGACACCGCGCGACTGAATTCACTTCTGTCACAGTTGTTTCAGGGGCGGCTAGTTGTCGGTGGGCACCGTTAGTATTCGAACATGAGTTCGATTGAGGTGTTGGGGCGGCGCTTGACGCCTTCTGGCGAGGCCGTGAGATGGAGAGTCGCAGTGCGCTGGAAGATGGTGGCGATGGCCAGGTCGCGGCGAACGAAGAGCCCGATCGAGGACAAGGTGCGGGAGGTGTTGTCAGTGTTGTCAGTGTTGTCAGTGTTGGCCGGTGAGATGAGCTGCGCCAAAGCACCGCGCTGGCATGGGGGCAGTGCGACCTTGGTCTGTAAGTGGCACCAGGTTTTTTCGGCCGGGATCGCCCCAGTCAAACGCTGCTAAAAACTTGACGCAAGACAAACCAGAGGGGCAGCTTTCAAGAGCCCGTGACAACTCTGAGTTATCCAGAGCCAGCTTTGGACGCTGGTCGTCCATGTAGAGGGCCGTCGGGGAAGAGGCACGAGGAGGTCCAGGTCGCCTGCACTGCTCGGTGGCCGTGTTCCGTCCTGGACGATGTGGTGTTTGCACGGAGCAAACGTGAATGGTCCGAGTTCGTCGATCTGGCCTGAACTCCAGATTGGTTGCGACCGATGTACTCGCAAGCTATGGTTCCGCAATGACCTCGCCCGCCGAGGACCTCCCGGCGCATCGTGTTAGCACCGATCGCCAGGAAAGGGTGAGTCGGCCGATCCCACCAGCTGATGATCCATTTTGCGTCCCACCTGACGGCTTTTCGCGGGCGGCGCCAGGGGACATTTTGCGTTCACGTGCTATCGATGTAGCTTTCCTCGGACGTATTCCTCAGCGCGTTACCGCCTATCAGTTGCTGTATCGGACCATCGACGCCAACGCGAACCCACAAGCGACAGTAACGACAATTCTCCTACCGGCAGGCTCGTCCGAGACACCTCGCCCTATTGTCTCCTACCAGTGCGCAATAGACGCGATAACCTCGAAAGCCTTTCCCTCGTATACATTTCAACGACGCGCACAGATACTTGGCGGCGCAACACCGTTCGAGTATCTTCTCATCGCAGAAACGCTGCGCCGAGGCTGGGCAGTGGTCGTAACAGATCACGAAGGCAGTCGCGGTAGTTGGGGCGCTGCGCGCGAACCCGGCTATTGCATCCTCGATGGGCTCCGCGCGGCAGTCAGCTTCGAACAGGCCGGTTTGTCTAAGTCAGCTCCTATCGCTCTGTGGGGCTACTCCGGAGGTGGTCTGGCTACCGGATGGGCAGCCGAGTTGTGGCATAGCTATGCCCCGGAACTCAACGTTGTCGGCGCGGTGCTCGGATCGCCCGTAGCCGACCTACGCGCCGCTTTCCACCGCCTAAATGGGTCGGTGTTTGCCGGGCTCGCCGCGTTGGTCATCGCCGCGCTCAGAAACAGCTACCCCGACTTCGATGCGATCGTTCGGCAACACGTCACCGCGCAGGGCGAAACACTGCTGAGCTCGTTGAGGCAAATGTCGACCCTACGTGCCGTGACTCGATTCTGCTTCCAAAAAGTCGATCACTACGTGGACGAACCACTAGAACAGATTCTGGGCCTTGCGCCAGTTGAGAAGATGTTCGAGGATACGCGGCTCGGTCAAGCTACTCCAGCTATGCCGCTCCTGGTATTCCAAGCTATCGCCGACCCAATCATCGGCGTTCAGAACATTGATGTACTCGTTCGCAGATACCGTGATAGCGGAGCACACGTGACATACCTGCGCGATGTGCTCAGCGAGCACCTCCTGCTGCATCCAATATCCACACCAGTAGCGCTTGCATGGATCAGCGATCGATTCCACGATCGAGCACTTCAACCGTCGAAAACTCAACGCGGAGCGCTGGTACTTGCACCCAGAACGTGGATCGGACTGCTTCGCCTCGGGTATTCAACTCTCAAGGTGCTCACGCGACAAGTGTTCTAGGTCACCGGGTGGCGCTCGCGAACACAACTCTGGTGCAGCAGCCCAATCGTTTTGTTAAGTGCGCTGAGCGGGTGGATCAGGTCACCTATACGTAGCGCAGACCCGCTAACGGCCAGCACTCGACAGGTGTCACCGCTGCAGCCGATCTAAGATGCTTCAATGCCCAGCAAATCA
>NZ_MAEV01000051.1:0-12696 GCF_002013385.1 Mycobacterium sp. D16R24
GAGTACGCGGCGGTCACAGTGGTGCGGCTGACATGCAGGGCACTCGCCAACGCTCGTTCGCTAGGGATGCGGGCGCCAAGGGGCAGCCGCCCGTCGATGACGAGTAGCCGAATCGCGTCCGCCAGCGCTCCGTACGCGGGGCCCGCCGATCCCGCGGTGCGCCATTGGCCGAGGTGACGGGCCAGGGTGTCGGCAATGACGACGCGATCAGACATAAAAGCCAGTGTGACTCAACTGGCTATTGAAAGACAAGCCAGTTGGCCGAGAAACTCGAGTGGTGACCGGGAAATGGATTGGTTGGGGTGCGCGCGGCACTGCCCTGCTGGCGGGTCTGTACCTGTACGGGTTCTCGATGGCGCTCATGGTGCGCGCGGGGCTCGGATTGGACCCGTGGGACGTGTTCCATCAGGGGCTCTCCATGCGTACCGGTATGAGCATAGGGCTGGCCTCGGCGGTGACCGGTGCCGTCGTACTTCTCGCGTGGATTCCCTTGCGTAACAGGCCGGGTGTGGGGACGATCGCCAACATCGTCGTCATCGCCGTTGCCGTCGATTCCACGCTGGCCTGGCTGCCCGCGCCGTCGGCGATGGCCGCGCGGGTGGGGTTTTTGGTCGGCGGCGTACTGCTGAACGCGATTGCGACAGTGCTGTACGTCGGTGCCGGGCTGGGGCCGGGGCCTCGTGATGGACTGACAACTGGACTGGTCCATCGCACCGGCCGATCAGTGCGGCTGATCCGGACCACCATTGAGGTCATCGTGGTGGCCACGGGTTGGCTGCTCGGCGGGAACGTGGGCGTGGGGACCATGCTCTATGCGCTGGGGATCGGGCCCCTCATTCAGGTGGTGCTGCGGCTCACGCCCCGGCGACTACTGGCCGTCAGTGGCTGGGGTGCGGTGCTGAGCACGCAACGCGACAACTCCGCAGCTGTCGTGCCGGCGGCATCACCTCAGGATGTAGCGGCCTGATTGCGCCGATCGAATGACTCGGCGTCGATGAGCAACTGCTCGCGAAGGGCGTCCGGGAGGTCGATCAGTGCGGATGTCAGCTCGGCCACCGCTTCGTTCTGGGCGAGCTCGAGAGTGGTCAAATCCTCGTCCAGCTCGTCCGCGTAGCCACTATCAGTGAAGTAACGGACGTCGATGCGAAAAGCGTGCGCGATGCTCTCCAGCGCCTGCAGGGAGGGCCGTCCCCGCTGCCCGTTCCGCAACTGTGACAGATAAGGCGCTGAGACTACGGTACCCCCGGTCCGCATGAACACTAGGAATTCGCTGTTGGAGTACGGACCACGGCCGGGCGTGTGCAGCACCGCGAACACCCGGTTAAGTCTGGCGACGAATTCCTCTTGCGATCGGGGATCTTTGAATGGGTAAAGGGTGCTGCGGTTGCTATCGACCGAGGAATCAAGTTTTGATGTGCGACTATCTTCCGTACTGTCCGATCCCTGGATTCGCCGGTTGGCGTCGATCAACTGGCCAAGGGCTGTCGTGTCGCGGCGCAGCTGAGACTGGAAGGTATCGGCCCGGCGACGCCACGCCTTGAGGTCATCCCGTACCCAGGACCGATCCTCGCCGTGAGCTGCACGTTGCTGAATTCGACTTGCTTCGGCATCGAGCTGGGCGATGAGTCGATGGTTAGCAAGCCCGATACTGTGCACCGTGTCCAGGTAGGGATCCGGATCAAGATCGTTTGTCATATCGTTGCCTAGAATTCCTTCCGAGCTTGCTGACGTATGGATGAGGATACGCGATGGAGGCGCGGGCGCATGGTCAGGACGGCGCGCGAGATGGCTCCCGCTCGCCGCTCGCCGGGCTTGATGCGGCACGATGGCCCCGTGGCCGAAATTGATCCGGACCTTCTGCTCGATTTCCGCGATGTCCTCTTGCGGCGCAATCGCAAGGTGTTGGTAGGCCCGGTCACCTGGTCGGTCGAGCTGGACGAGCGGTGGGTGGTTGTCGGTCCCAATGGAGCGGGCAAGACATCATTGCTGCGGATAGCGGCTGCCATGGAGCACCCCACATCAGGTCACGCGGCCATCCTGGGTGAGCGGTTGGGGCGTGTCGATGTCACGGAGCTCAAGGCGCGGATCGGTCTGAGCTCGGCCGCGCTCGCGCAGCGGATACCGGATAACGAAGTGGTCCGTGACCTGGTGGTCTCGGCCGGATACGCGGTGCTGGGGCGGTGGCGCGAGGAGTACGAGGAGATCGACACTGCTCGTGCTGTGGACATGCTCGAGACCCTCGGCGCCGAGCATCTGGCCGAACGCACCTACGGGACGCTGTCCGAGGGTGAGCGCAAACGAGTGCTCATCGCGCGTGCATTGATGACCGATCCCGAGCTGTTGCTCCTCGACGAGCCGGCCGCCGGGCTGGATCTAGGCGGGCGTGAGGAACTCGTGGCGCGGCTGGGTGAGCTTGCCGCTGACCCGGATGCGCCCGCGATGGTTTTGGTGACCCACCATGTGGAGGAGATCCCGCCTGGTTTCAGCCATGCGTTGTTGCTGTCCGAGGGAGAGGTTGTCGCTCAGGGCCTGCTGGCGGATGTGATGACCAGCGAGAACCTGTCCCGCGCGTTCGGTCAGTCGATCGTGGTTGAGATGATCGACGGGCGCTACTTCGCGCGACGTGCCCGGGCCCGGGCAGCCCACCGGGCGCATTAGCGCGCAAAGTTTAAGGAGCCCTCCTCGATGACACCAACCTCCAACGATCCAGCCCCGAGCAATCCAGCGCAGCCGAAACCCGCGGCTACCGTCGTGCTCATTCGAGACGGGGTCGTCGGCGTCGAGGCGTTTCTGATGCGCCGCGATAACGCCATGGCCTTCGCCGGTGGGATGACCGTGTTCCCGGGCGGTGGAGTGGACTCCCGCGATCTGCGTGCCGACCTGCCGTGGGTGGGCCCGGATGTCGACTGGTGGGCGCAGCGGTTCGGTGTGTCGCCCGAGCTGGCGTCGGCATTGGTGTGTGCCGCGGCCCGCGAGACCTTCGAGGAGTGCGGGGTGCTGTTCGCGGGCACCTCAGAGGCCGAGATCGTGCGAGACGCGGCCGCTTACCGTCAGGCCCGCCACGACCTCTCCGACAAGACGCTGTCCTTCGGCGAGTTTCTGCAGCGTGAGGGGCTTTTGCTGCGGGCGGACTTGCTGCGGCCGTGGGCCAACTGGATCACCCCCGAGGCGGAGCCGCGTCGTTACGACACCTTCTTCTTCGTCGCGGCGTTGCCGTCGGGGCAGGACGCCGACGGCGACAACACCGAGGCCGTCGCCTCGGGTTGGCAGACCCCCGAGGCCGCGATATCGGCCTTTACCGAGCGACGCAGCTTTCTGCTTCCGCCCACCTGGTCACAGCTTGACGCCGTGTCCTCGTCCGGCGCGACGGTCTCGGAGGTGCTGGCGTCGGCGCGACACATCGCTCCGATCATGCCGATCTTGACGGAGCAGGACGGCCGATGGTTCGTCCAGTTCGACGATGTGGACCGCTACGAGGCCGCCCGGCAGGGCGCCGTGGAGATCCCCGAGTCAACCGGGCCGGAGCTGGCATGACCGAACCCGAATTCGTCTCGGTACGTACCGCGCCCGAGTATCCCGGCATCGGCACCGTCGCGCTGTCGCGTCCGCCCACGAACGCCCTGACCCGCCAGATGTATCGCGAACTCGCCCAGGCTGCCGCCGAGGCAAACGCGCGCACCGACATCCGCGTCGTCATCGTCTACGGCGGACATGAAATCTTTTGCACTGGTGATGATTTAGCCGAACTGTCGGAGTTGACCCCTGACGAGATGTCGCGCAGCGCCGGCGACCGGCAGGCCGCGCTGACCGCAGTGGCAGAGCTGACCAAACCCACGATCGCCGCGATCACGGGATATGCGTTGGGCAGCGGCCTGGAGCTGGCGCTGGCAGCCGATTGGCGGATCGCGGGGGACAACGTCAAGGTGGGTTCGCCGGAGATTCTGGCGGGCATGATCCCGGGCGGTGGCGGGACAGTGCGGCTGGCGCGCGTTGTGGGCTTGAGCCGGGCCAAGGAAATGGTGTTCAGCGGCCGCTTGGTCGACGCCAAGGAGGCCCTGCGGATGGGGCTCCTGGATCAGATGGTGGCGCCCGATGATGTGTACACCGAGGCCGCTGTCTGGGCCCGGCGCTTCGTCGACGGGCCGCCCTTGGCTCTCGCCGCCGCTAAGCAGGCAATCGATCACGGTTTCGACAGTCCGCTGGCCGGGGGACTGGACAGGGAACGCGAGCTGTTTTGCCAGGTGTTCGCGACACAGGACCGTGCGGACGGGGTGGCCGCTCAGCTGGAGATCGGCCCGGGGACGGCCCGGTTCAGGGGAGCCTAACCAGGCGTTAGGCTGACGGCCATGACGGAGATTTCCGAGCCGACGACCAAGGCCACTGCGGAGCAGGTCGCTGCCGCTTTTGAGGACAACAAACTCGCCCAGATCCTGTATCACGACTGGGAAGCGGAGACCTACGACGAGAAGTGGTCCATCTCGTACGACCAGCGCTGCATCGACTACGCGCGCGGCCGGTTCGACGCCATCGTGCCTGTCGAGGATCAGCGCGAGCTGCCCTATGACCGCGCCCTGGAGCTGGGTTGTGGCACCGGCTTCTTCCTGCTGAATCTGATGCAGTCAGGCGTCGCGCGCCGTGGTTCGGTCACCGATCTGTCGCCGGGCATGGTCAAGGTCGCCACGCGTACCGGCAAGGAACTGGGCCTGGACGTCGACGGCCGGGTTGCCGATGCCGAGCGGATCCCTTACGACGACAACACCTTCGATTTGGTGGTCGGCCATGCCGTGCTGCACCACATTCCCGATGTCGAGCTGTCGCTGCGTGAGGTGCTGCGGGTGCTCAAGCCGGGTGGACGGTTCATCTTCGCCGGCGAGCCCACCACCGTCGGGAATCTGTACGCTCGCGCGCTCGCGAATCTGACGTGGAAGGCCACGGTCCAGGCGATGAAGCTGCCCGGACTGGAGAGCTGGCGGCGTCCGCAGGAGGAGCTCGACGAGAATTCGCGCGCCGCGGCCCTGGAATGGGTCGTTGACCTGCACACCTTTGATCCGGCAGATCTGGAGAAGATGGCCGGCAATGCCGGCGCCGTCGCGGTGCGGACCGCCAGTGAGGAATTCACCGCGGCCATGCTGGGGTGGCCGGTGCGCACGTTCGAGTCGACGGTGCCGCCCGGCAAGTTGGGGTGGGGCTGGGCGAAATTCGCGTTCGGCGGCTGGAAGGCGCTCAGCTGGGTGGACGAGAACGTGTGGCGTCACGTGGTGCCGAAGGGCTGGTACTACAACGTGATGATCACCGGGCTCAAGCCCTCGTAATCACGCGAAAACCCGCCGGTGTTCGAGCTTCCCGACGTCGCGTATCTGTCGTCGGAGGCGGGCAGTGCGGACCTGGCGTCCGCGTCCGCGTACACGTTCACGGCGGGCACCCTGGTGGCCGATACGGCGGCCCTGCGCACCGAATTCGGCGACCGCGCCGCGGTGCTGGCGCAGACCGTGCAGCTGCGCCGTAAGGCGGTAGCCAAGCTGGGCGATGTGAAGGACTGGCTCTTCACCGATGACGCGCTACAGCAGGCGACGCCCGCTGTGGTGGCGCGACACCGGGCCGGGCGACTGACCGGGCGGGTGGTACATGATGTCACCTGCTCGGTGGGGACCGAGCTCGCCGCCCTCGACGGCGTTGCCGCCACGGTCATCGGCAGCGATCTCGATCCGGTGCGAACGGCAATGGCGCGCCACAACATTGGCAAACAGGTTCTGGTGTGTCGGGCGGATGCGCTGGCACCGTCCAGCCGCGCCGAGGTGGTGATTGCCGATCCGGGGCGCCGCTCCGGAGGGCGCCGACGATTCGATCCGTCGGCCTACTCGCCACCCCTGGACGTGGTGCTGCGGACATACGCCGATCGCGATCTGGTCGTCAAATGCGCTCCGGGACTGGACTTCACCGATCTGCGGGAACAGACCGGGTTTGCCGGCGAGGTCGAGGTTGTTTCGCTCGACGGGGGCGTCCGCGAGGCATGTCTGTGGTCGGCGGGGTTGGCTCGGGCGCGCAGGCGCGCCACCGTACTCACCACGGCCGGCGACGGATATCAGCTGACCGATGACGACCCCGATGACTGTGTGGTCGCCGACGCGGGGGAATGGATCATCGACCCCGACGGCGCGGTCGTGCGCGCAGGTCTGGTGCGGCAATACGCTGTGCGACATGGGCTGTGGCAATTGGATCCCCGTATTGCCTATCTGTCGGGGGATTCCGTACCTGCCGGTGTGCAGGGCTATCGGGTGCTCGATTCGCTGTCGTACAGCGAGAAGCGGCTGCGCCAGGCGCTCGCCGCTCGCGATTGTGGGTCCGTGGAGATCACCGTGCGCGGAGTCGATCTCGATCCGGCAGTGCTGCGTACCAGGCTGAAGTTGCGGGGTAGTGCGGCGTTATCGGTCGTGATCACCCGGATAGGCAGTGGTGCAACAGCATTCGTCTGTGAGGCTAGGTCCCCGGGCGGAACCCGTACACTAAGCCCTCGCTGAGCGTGACGATCACCCGCTGATCCGGTCCGATCGAGATGCCGACCGGAAAGCCGGTGGCATCAGGCAATGCGTAGCGGTTGATGGTCGCTCCGTCCGGGGTGTTGAACACCACCAGGGCCAGGCCTTTGTCCCCGTCCTTGACAACGGCGTAGCCCACGTTTCCGGCGGCCTGGCTTGATGTCGAGAGTGGAGCGAGATCATCGCGACGCCAGGCGATTTCACCATTGCCGCCGGCGTCCTTGATACCCACCAGGGTGGCCTTGTCGCCGGTTCCGGCGATGATGGTCCCGTCCGGTGCTACCGAGGGCGGCGTCGTGGCGTTGAATCCTAAGGGCACCGACCATTTCTGGCTGCCATCGAACGTGTGCATCGCGTGGAGTGAACCCTTGCGGTCGTTGATGTAGACCGTCTCGCCATCCTGGGACATCACGGGGGAGCCGATTACGCCTTCATCGATGATCTTGTTGGCCCACTTGTGTTTCAGAGTGATCTTGCCGTCGGCGTCGTAGGTGATGCCCAGCAACACCGGTACCGGTTTGCCCGGCTGCCACAGCGTGGTGACAATCGTGCCGGTCTCCGGGTCGTAGGCGGGGGAGGCGGATACCGGGCATTGGGGCCTTGCCGCTTCACAATCACCCAGGCCGCGCCGTGGATCGGCGGGGTCGACCCCTTCGAGCAGATCCATGGGGGTACCGACAACCTCGCCACGCTGGGCGTCGAAAATCAGTATCTGACCGAGGTGGGTGACGACGAGAAGCCGTCCCGGCTCGACGATCTTAGGTGTGGTCGGTGCGCCGATGACGGGCTTGCGCCACCGAATCCACTGGGTGGGCGGGAACGACACCACGGCTCCGGGCTGACCCATGTAAATGTTGTTGTAGCCGTCGGAGAGCGGTCCGGACCATGGGCTTCCGGTAACCATCCGGGTGCACCAGCGCTGGCGGGCGGCCTTGTTGTTCTCCCACTCCATGAGCGTGCAACCGGATGGGGTGTCGGCGCTCACGGCGATGAAGTTGTCGATACCGATCGCCGCGGCACTGCGTATCTGGCCCTTGGTGTTCCGGCTCCACTCCAGGGTCAGCTCGCGAGCGCCCTCGGTAGGTGTGTAGCTGCTGTTATGCGCGTCGGCGTAGGTGGCGGACCAGCCGGGCGCCGCCTTGATGTTGATCCAGGAATCATCGCCGGAACATCCGGTGACGGTGAGGAGCGTCGCGAAAGCAATGCTCGCGAGTACTCGTGCCCGGGAAAGCACGGTGAGGCACTCCTTCCATAGGGGGCGGTCCGGCCCATCGCAGGGTAGCGTGCGCGTCCTGCCGCGTCCCGTAGGCTGTGCGGCCATGACGACGATGTGGGGCGCTCCCCTGCACAAGCGGTGGCGCGGACAGCGCCTACGCGACCCGGCGCAGGCCAAATTCCTGACCAAGGCGTCCTTGCGATGGGTGATCGCGAACAAGGCGTACACGCCGTGGTACCTGGTGCGGTACTGGCGCCTGCTCAAGTTCAAGCTCTCCAACCCCCACATCGTCACGCGCGGCATGCTGTTCCTCGGCAAGAACGTCGAGATCCACTGCACACCCGAGCTGGCCCGGATGGAGATCGGCCGATGGGTGCACATCGGTGACGGAAACTCGTTACGTGCCCATGAGGGGTCCCTACGTCTGGGCGACAAGGTGGTGTTCGGGAAGGACAACGTCGTCAACGCGTACATCGACATCGAGTTCGGTGACTCCGCCCTCATGGCCGACTGGTGCTACGTGTGCGATTTCGACCACCGCATGGACGACATCACCTACCCGATCAAGGACCAGGGCATCGCTAAATCCCCGGTGCGCATCGGGCCGGACACCTGGATCGCCACCAAGGTGACAGTCCTTCGCGACACGATTGTCGGCCGTGGTTGCGTGCTCGGCGCCCATGCCGTAGTCAAGGGTGTGATCCCGGATTACTCGATCGCCGTTGGGGCGCCGGCCAGGGTCGTCAAGAACCGCAAGGTGGCCTGGGACGCCTCGGCCGCGCAGCGTGCGCAACTAGCCGAGGCGCTGGCCGATATCGAACGCAAGAAGGCGGCCGCTAGCTCACCGGAGTGAGGGTGAACAGCGGAAAGACTCGCGTGGTGCGCTTCGTGTACTCCGCGTAGGAAGGGAAGGCCGCCACGGCACGTTCCCACCAGGCGGCACGCGCGGTCTCGTCGGTGATCTCGTCAGCGCGCACTGTCTTCACGTTTTCTCCGTCGCGCAGGTCGATCACGGCGTTGGCCCGCAGGTTCGCGACCCAGGCGGGATTCTTCGGCGCACCGCCGATAGAGCCGACCGCCAGGTACACGCCCTTGTGCTCGACGCGCATGAGCGGGGCCTTGCGGATCTGTCCCGATTTCACGCCGATGGTGTACAGCACCACGACGGGGATACCGTCGAATGTGGTGCCCTCGGCTCCGCCGCTGGATTCGTAGATCTCGATCTGCTCGTCGACCCACTGCGGATTGGTGGCGATGTACTCGGAGGTGAAGTGGTTGCTCACCGTGGCTGTAACACAGCCGCGGGACGCCCTATTTCAGTCCAGGTCGCGCAGCAGGTCTTCGATGCGGTTGTAACTGACCTGCATACCGCCTTCCATGCCGGAGTTGATGTGTCCGTCGCGATGTTCCTTGGAGCTGTGCTGCACCAGGACCCGCATGGCGGTGACGCCATCGGCCTCATCCAGGGTGGTGGAGACGAGCGCCTCGCAGTCGGGCACACCTTCGAACACCTCGGTGCTGACCAGTCGATGCGGCGCGTCGATCTCGCGGTACTCGCCGTGGAAGGCGACCTCCATGTCCGGCTCGGACTCACACGGTTGGCTGACCACGTACTGCCACGTGCCACCGACCCGCAGATCGATGTCGCAGACCTGCCATCGTGCGGTCTCGAATCCCCACCGGCGCTTGACCAGCTCGGGTTCGGTGAGCGTGCGGAAAACTAACGCGGCCGGTGCGTCGAACGATCGGGTGATCAGAATTGTTGTGTCCGAGGGAAGTTCGACGGTGGCGCTGCCGTAGCGATTGCTAACTGTCATTCTATTTCCTCTTTCTTGAGTTCGGTGAGCAGATCGTCGAGTCGGTCGAGGCGCTGGTTCCAGGTGCGTTCGAACGCGGCCACCCAGTCGTGGACGGGCCGCAGGGCCGCACCGTTGACGCGATAGAAACGCTGCCGTCCATGTGAGCGCACCCGCACCAGATCCACGGCGCGGAGCACGCCCAGATGCTTGGACACCTGCGATTGGCCCATCCGGGTCCGCGTCACCAGTTCGTTCACGGTGACCTCGCCGGTACCGATGGCGCCGAGAAGGTCACGCCGGCCCGCCTCGGCGATCGCGTTGAACGCGTCAGCGGTCGTGGGGGTGCGAGCCATGAACGAAACATATGCCGATATAGGTATATGTCAAGGCCTGGGTCATCGGAATCTCGGCGAACTGCGGTACCCTGAGCGCGTTGGCGATGCCGACAGAAATCAGTCAGTGCGGGGTAGTGGGAAGCTGAGTATGGACAGGCCTATCAAGACCCGCCGTATCAAGTTTCGCTACCATCCGGGTTCGCTGGACCGTCATTTTGTGCAGGGTGACCTGGTATCGAGTCACATGATGGCGATGCTGTCGGCGGTGTTTCCGGAGGGTGAGGAGTTCTTCATCCGGTCGGTCCGGCGCTACTCGGACCAGATCACCGATCCCGAACTCAAGAAGCAAGTGGCCGGGTTCATCGGCCAGGAGATGACCCACGGGCGCGAGCATCGTGAGCTCAACGAGCGCCTGCAGGAGATGGGATATCCCACCGCGTTCGTCGAGCGGCTGGCTCGCCGGATATTTAACTTCCAGACCCGGAACTACCCGCCGATCTACACGTTGGCCGTCACGGCCGCGTTGGAGCATTACACCGCGGTACTCGCGGAGACCCTGCTGACCGATCAACGCGCCCTGGACATGCTCGGCGAGGGCGAGGTGCGTTCCATGCTGCTGTGGCATGCCTTCGAAGAGGCTGAGCACCGTTGCGTCACATTCGACGTTTACCGCGCGGTCGGCGGTAGTGAGCGGCTGCGCATCTGGGTAATGAGGCGTACCACCATCGCGTTCATATACACCACATTCTTTGAGACGGTGATCTCGCTGCTGCGTGACAAGGCCGCATACAACCCCGTCCGGCTGGTGAAAAGCATTGCGGCATTGCGGCACTTGCCGTTCCTGAGCCGCGAGGTGCGCCGCCGCATCGG
The DNA here is from genome assembly GCF_002013385.1 of Mycobacterium sp. D16R24. Taxonomy (NCBI): domain Bacteria; kingdom Bacillati; phylum Actinomycetota; class Actinomycetes; order Mycobacteriales; family Mycobacteriaceae; genus Mycobacterium; species Mycobacterium sp. D16R24. The sequence continues at coordinate 10,757 of NZ_MAEV01000051.1, forward strand.
TGAGTACAACCGTCCGGGATTCCACCCCAACGATTCCGACAACACCGAACTCATCGAGAAATGGCATGCCGAGCTTTTCGGGGAGAACGGGCAGCTGGCCGGGCACCTGCACTAGGACCTGGCTCCACGCGTGTCGGTATCGCTGGTGATACTTGTGGGGAGACCGGCGGCGGGGTGAGGTGATGGTGGAACGGGAAATCAAGACCAGGCGGATCAAGTTTCGTTATCCGGCCGGTTCCATGCGGCGTCACTATGTGCAGGACGACTTGGGGATGAGTCACGTCGTGGCGGTGCTCTCGGGGGCTTTCCCCGAGGGTGAGGCGTTCATGATCCGCTCGGTGCGCGCGGTCGCCGATCAGATCACCGATCCGGAGCTCAAGAAGCAGGTGGCCGGGTTCATCGGCCAGGAGGCGACACACAGCCGTGAGCACCGTGAGCTCAACGAGCGCCTGCAGGAGATGGGCTATCCGACCGCGTTCATCGATCGGGCGACTCGCAGGGGACTGGAAACGCGCACGCGCTACTCCTCGGCGAAGTACTGCCTTGCGATGACCGCGGCGCTGGAGCACTACACCGCGATTCTGGCCGAGACGCTCCTGGCCGATGAACGGGCCCAACAGATGTTGGGACAGGGTGAGGTTCGATCCATGCTGCTGTGGCACGCGCTGGAGGAATCTGAGCACCGTGCGGTGGCTTTCGATGTCTATCAGGCCGTCGGTGGTACTCACCGCATGCGGGTATTTGTCATGTGGTTCACCACATGTGGGTTCTTCTCGCTCGCCGCGTGTGCGTCGTTCATATCGTTAATTCGGGACCCGGACTTCTACAACCCCGGGATCTTCCTGCGTAGTGCCCTGCGATTGTTCCGCTCGCCCTTCTTCTCGCGCGAGGTGTTTCGGCGGCTAGCGTCATACAGCCGCAAGGACTTTCACCCGGATGACGTGGACAACACCGAACTCATCGCGAAGTGGAATGCCGTGTTGTTTGGTGAGCAGGGGCAGATCGCCGACCACGTGCACTGATTCTCAGTTCGTCAGGTCTGAGCGAGCCGGGCTACGCTGAATCAAGGAGGGGGGCGCCCCCCTGGCATAAACGTACAGCCGTGTCGATCACATCCCGCGAATTTCTGTCGTTCTGAGCCAGCTCCGTGCTCCACACCAGACAGGTTGGCAGGACGAAGTCGAGATCGTCTATAGGCAGGCACACTGTCTCTGCAGAGTGGTAGAGGTCAGAGGTCTCTCTGGCGCCTTCCGAGATGGGTGCTATCGCGAATGCTCCGCCTGTGCTGATGGCTTCAGCGGCTGAAGAATGATCGGCGGGGTTGTGTCGTAATCGCTTGAGAAGGATTGTGGCCCTTAGTAGTCCATCTACCTGTCGTCGGTATTCGGTGTCGCTGTCACGCCGATCGGTGACGTAGTCGAGCTCGATGAGTTCTTCGAGGGAGATTGATGTACGCGCACCGTAGTCCGCTCTCGACAGCACTGCCCCTACGCTCTCTTGCCGAACAACGACGCTGCTCAATGTGGTGTTAGTTGGTGCTGACCGCGCGAAGCCGAACACCAAGTCTTTCCGCACTATCGCACCGATGGCTTCCTGGCTCCTTCGCCGTCGCCTGATCAGCGTCAGCCGCTCGGCGTAGAGCTCCTCGAGGCGCTCGAGCCTGGAGGACAGTTCTGGGTGGAGCCAGGGCGGTACGCCGTACCTAATTGTTTGACGGCTGAAGGCGAGATCATGTGACACAACATCCGGCAAGGCATCGAATTGGTGGAGTATCTTCTCGGCGAGCGGGAGCAGTTTGACGCCTGACGGGGTTAGAACCACCCGGCGCGTATCGCGAATAAATAGCGTTGTTTTGAGTGTCCCTTCCATGGCGCGGATCCGCCGGCTAAGCGGAGGAACGGACATGCGAAGATCGGCCGCAGCACGAGTGAAGTTTAGCG
>NZ_MAEV01000052.1:0-12267 GCF_002013385.1 Mycobacterium sp. D16R24
CGATTTCTTGGATTTCAGTACCGTGGAGTTACGCGAAAGTGCCTGTAATCGGGAAGTTTTCCTGAATCGCAGGCTGGCGCCGGATAGCTATCTGGGTGTGGCTCACCTGTCTGATCCCGCGGGCGGTGCCAGCGAGCCCGTGATAGTGATGCGTCGCTACCCGGACTCCGCGCGACTGGCCACGATGGTGAGAACCGGAACAGACGTCGAGCCGAATCTTGTCGCCATCGCTGAGGCGCTGGCACACTTTCACGCCGCAGCCGAACGCAGCGCCGCGATCAGCGAATCAGGAGCAGTCGACGCCGTTGCGGCCCGCTGGGAGGAGAACATCGCTGTCCTGGACGGCTTCGCGGGATCCGTGGTGAGCGATGACGCAGTCCGTGAAATAAGAACACTGTCGAGTGAATTCATCCGGGGCCGGCATCCGCTTTTTGCCGAGCGAATCGGTCGAGGTCTGATCGTTGATGGCCACGGCGACCTGCTGACCGAGGATATCTTCTGTGTATCTACCGGGCCTGTCATGTTGGACTGCTTGGAGTTCGACGATTCCCTACGCTACGTCGACTGTGTCGATGACGCAGCGTTCCTGGCGATGGATCTAGCGTTCCTAGGCCGCGACGATCTGGCCGATTACTTCATCGATCAGTACGCGCGGTCGGCCCGAATCGATACTCCACAATCGTTGTGGCATTTCTACATTGCGTACCGTGCCGTGGTCCGGGCGAAGGTGGACTGCATCCGATTCACGCAGGGGCATCCGGCGTCGGCGGCAGAGGCAGTCGCGCACCTTGAATTAGCGCGCCAGCGACTTCGGGCGGGCGCGGTGCGGCTGATCCGAATCGGCGGTGGGCCAGGTACCGGAAAGACAACGCTCGCTACTGCATTGGGGGAAAAGACGGGAGCGCAGGTACTTTCGACCGATACAGTGCGCCAACAGCTGCACGAGCAAGGTGCCATAGTTGGCGATTCTGGCACCCTCGACAGTGGATTGTACTCCGCACAGAATGTCGCAACGGTGTACGAGACCGTGCTGCAGCGTGCGCGAGAATTCCTGACGCGTGGCCAGTCAGTGATCCTCGATGGAACATGGCGTGACCCTCATCAGCAAGAGCAGACCCGCTGTCTCGCCCGCGAAACACACGCCCTGCTATATGAATTCGAATGCCACTTGCCGCTTTCTGCTGCCCAGAACAGAATTGCTCACCGCGGGCCTACGCTCTCGGACGCCACTTCTGACGTCGCCGCCGCCTTCGGCGCGGCCGTGAGCACGTCAGACACGGCGCATCCCATCGACACCAGCCGGCCAGTCGCAGAGTCGGTAGCTCAGATCGAGGCGGTCTTGTCAGCCTCGTAGGGCTCTCCGGTATGGCGCGAGCGCTAGATCAAGGAGACGACATGCAACGATTTCACTTGGGTTCAATCCCCGTGGCACGGATCGGCTTCGGCACCATGCAACTGCCAGGACCCGGCGTGTTTGGACCACCGCAGGACCGGGAGCGGGCCTTGGGGTGTTGCGGCGAGCAGTGCAGCTGGGCGTCGATCACATCGACGCGGCGCAGTTCTACGGGCCCGATGTCGCCAACGAGCTCATCAACACGGCGCTGTATCCGTGTCCGCAGCAGTTGGCACTGGTCAGCAAGGTGGGTAACCGGCGCACTGACACTGGAGGTTGGCTGCCTGCCCAGGAACCCGACGAGTTCCGCCATGACATCGAGGCGGGCGATCCCAACCAGCCAAGTCGATTGAACCGTAGGCAATTCGAACGTCAGCTGACCAGCACGATCCAAGCCAGGGACGAAGGTTTGATCGCCGGTATCGGTCTGAGCAATATCAGTCTCGGTCACTTCTTTTTGCGACCGAACACACCGAAATCGTGTACGTACAAAACGCCTTCAAACCTCGTTGACCGATCGTCGCAGTCCCTGCTGGACGAGTGCACCACGCGCAATATCGCGTTTGTCCCGTTCTTCCCGCTCGGTTCGGGCTTTGCCGCCAACAACCCAGTTCTGGGAAAGGATACGGTGCGGCGCACTGCGGCACGCCTCCGCCCGAACCGGAATAACAAGGAATGTAACAGTTTTCACCGTCTGTGGCCGCGGTCCTATCTGGGTCAACAGCGCGATCTCGTGTTCGGCGAACTTCCGGTCGACGTAACCCATGCTTCATCGATCAGCCCTTGGCCAGTGCGACGAGGTCGGCGTGACGGAAGATTTGGCCACCGACGGCCCAGGTGCCGTCGGTTTGTTCATTAATGAGGACCCACACGCGCAGCGCCTGGTCGAGACCGAGGCCGGCGGCGGCGAGAACGAGGCTGGTAACTTCTTTGGCTAGTCCGGCCTTCCGGTCGTCATTGAGCGCGAACTGCGGAACGGTCACATCAACACGGAACCGGGGCTCGGCGTCGGCCGCGGTCACCTGTGCACCTGCAGGCAGTTCGTACAGGTAAGACCAGCTGAGGGCCTTGAAGAAGTCGTTATCGGGGGCGCCTTCCCACTTGAGCAGGGTGCGGGCCAGCTCCTGCTGGATGGTGGTGCGGCCTTCGTCGGTCAAAGCGCCTGCGGGGACGGTCAACTGGATTTGCGGCATTTCTCTCCTTGGTTGAGGTGGTATTAGTTGAGGTCGAGCGGGGGCCGGTGCAACACGACTTTGGTGGTGCGTTCGGCGTAGGCGGCGGGGGCGTCATCCCAGTCGGCCAGGAGGGTGGTAACGCGTTCGGCTTTGAAGCCCGTGTGGGCGATGTACGCAAGTAGTTCGGGGAGCACGGGCCGTACGTGGGAGACGCCGACCTGCAGGGTGGCGCAGGTGGCGTACATGTCCATGACGGGCAGCTTCGTGTTGGTGCTGACGTAGTAGCCAGTGCCGACACACACTCCGCCGGGGGCGAGGGCGCGGAGCCCTTCGCGAAGACCCCTGCCCGTTGATGCGGCCTCTACGACGATGTCGTATCCCGACCGTCGCGCTGCGGAGCCGAGTTTGGTGACGAGGTGGACGCGGGCGCCAAGGGCGGCGGCGATAGCGAGGCGGTCTTGATCTTGGTCGGTGTAGTCGACCTCAGCCCCGTGAGCGACCGCGAGACCAGCGGCATAGAGGCCGATGCTTTTGCCGCCGCCACCGAGCACGAGCACCCGGCCGCCGGGCCGCTGCTGTAGGGCTGGCACGACGGCACGCCACGCATCGGAGAGGTTGTCGCTGGCGGCAGCGATGCGCAGCGGATCGAGACCCTCCGGCACTTTGACGAGCATGTGACCGGCGTACGGGATGCGCAGCATGTCGGTGACCATGCCGCCCCACGGCCCGCATTGGGGGCCAAAGCCGAACGCGGCCAATGTCTTACCTGGGCTGATCGCGCCCATGGTGGAGCACTTCGCAGTCAAGCCGCGCAGACACTGCGGACAGGTGCCGCAGGACAGCGCCCACGGCACAACCACAACATCACCCACCTTAAGGTCGGCGACGTCGTTTCCCGTGGCGGTGACTTGGGCGATGCATTCGTGCCCAATTCCGAACGGACCCTTGAACGGTCGAGATCCCACGATGTGACCGATGACCGGGTCGATGAGACCGAGTTTGAGTCCTGCCTGCATCGGCAATGACACCGGCCGATGCAACGGCAGGGTGTCACCATCGCACCGGCTAGCCACGAACGGGCGGACGAGGACGTCCGTGCTTGCCTGCAGGGTGGGTTCGGGCCGCTCGAACCACTGCAGGCGACCAGCGCGTACGAATGTCAGCTCACGCATCAGGCAGAGTGAAAATCGGTTTGTGGCCCGGGTTTTCGCCCGCGAGTACGTCCGGGATCTGTTCCCAGGCGTACACGCCGCTGGTTACCAGTTCCGGCTGCAGCTTGCCGTTGATGACGTTCTCCAGGATAGGGTCCATGGCGGGCCGGGCGTGGCCCTTGCCGTTGTGGAAGTTCACCCCGCGCTGATAGAGCGCGAGCAGTGGCAGTGACACGTCGCGGAAGTAGATGCCGACGCTGTTGACGTAGCCCTCAGGGCGCACTGATAGCAGGGCCTTGCGGAGTTTCTCGGCGTCGCAGGTAGCGTCGACAGCCAGGTCGTACTGGTCTTCGATGGGGCCGTTGATATCACGCACTTCAGCGCCGATCTTCTCGGCCACGGCCATACGGACAGGGTCGTCGTCGTAGAACACGGTGCGGCCGCCGGCCAGGGCGGCGGCGACCTGGGCGACATAGAGGCCGATGGATCCGGTGCCTCCAAAGACGGCGATTTCAGGGTTATCGATGCCGGCCTTCTGCAGGGTTGGAACTGTCGTCTCCCACCCAAGGGCAAGGTTGTCGCTCAGCGAAGCGAGGTGAATGGGGTCGATACCGGCGGGAATAGTCAGGCAGTTGTAGTCGGCGAAGGGGACGCGGATGAGTTCGGAAAAAGTGCCGCCCCACTGGCCGTTGATAGGCAGGCCGTATTGGGCGTCACCGTGCTTGAGACAACGGGCCGGGTGACCGAGCTGACACTCGGCGCAGGTGCCGCAAGCGATGTGCCAGGCAACTGAGACGATGTCGCCGATGTTGAGCGTACAGCCGGGACCGACCTCCATGACACGGCCAACGCATTCGTGGCCGATGGGGAAGGGGCCGAGCTTCGCAAGGGGCACCTTGTCCTGGATGGTCCATTGATCCAAGTCGCAGGTGGTGGCCGCGATAGGCCGGATCAGGGCGTCGGCGGGGTCAATGAGTACCGGTGCGTCGACGTCGTCGAATCGCAGTTCGCGGGGACCAACAAACGTCAAGGCGCGCATGTGAGTTGCTCCTGATGTCGGGGACGATGTGGCCTTTAGTTTTCGCCGACGCGACACGCAATTTTGTCCTTATACGACAAAGGCTTATCTTTGGGCGACAATTCGGGTATGACTGTTGTTCGTTCCGCGACTTTGCGCGGCTTCCGTGAGGTCGTGACAGGGCTGAACGGCGATCCGGTGGACTTGGTGTTGCGGTTCGGTTTGCCACCTGAATGTCTAGGTCAGGACGACGTTCTCATTGATGCGCCTGCAACGACCGCGATGCTCGAAGAGGCGGCGGCCCAGCTCAACGCCCCTGACCTTGGCTTGCGGCTTGCGTCCGCGCAGTCGTTGTCGGTTCTTGGACCGTTGGCGGTCGCGGTCACCAATTCGCCCACTATTGGGGACGCGGTTGACTGTTTGACCCGCTACATCTCGGTGCACAGCCGGATGGTCAGTCTGGCTACCAAGACGGACCCGCTGGGTAAACCTGACACGGTCGCGCTGATATACCGGCCGGCCGGCCGCTCGGGACCTGTGCAAGCCGGTGACCTGGGTGTCGGGTCTGCGCACAGGGTCATCAGTTACCTGAATCGCGGCCCGTACAAGTTGCGCAGCGTCGAACTCCCGTATGAACCCGCGGCCCCGCCTGCGGCGTACCGGGAATTCTTCGGCGCGCCGGTGCACAGTGGTCGGGTGCGGGGCGGGGTGATGCTGCGGCTAGCCAGTGATGTGCTCGCCACGCCGTTGCGCGGGGTGGATGACACCATCCATCAACTCGCGCTCGCCTACCTTGCACGGCGCAGCGCCACCCGCGGCCAAGACGTCGTCTCCCGGATGCGCACTGCGGTCCAGGAATCGCTCGGCACCGGCTCCACGAACCTAAACGCGGTTGCCCGTCTGCTCCTACTTCATCCCCGCACACTGCAACGACAACTTGCGAGCGCGGGGGCCTCGTTCGAGCAGATTGTCGACGATGAACGCCGCGACAAGTCGCTGCGGCTGCTGATCGGCACAGAACTGCCGGTGGGGCAGATTGCGGCGATGATCGGGATGAACGAACAGGCGTCGTTCACTCGCGCCGCGCGCCGTTGGTGGAACGCCACCCCGTCACAGACGCGCCAACACCGTCACTAAGGCGTTTGTCGTCAGAAGACAATTGAATGTCGTATGGCGACAAAATTGCAGAGGTTGAGCGGACGATTGTTGACGCATGAAAACTCGCGAAACGGTGTCGGGGACGGCATCGCTTCCGGCGCACGTCGACATTCTGGTCGTCGGCGCTGGCCTGTCCGGTGTCGGTGCCGCCTACCGGCTGCAGACTGAATGCCCCAACATGTCGTACGTCATCCTCGAAGCCCGCGACACCCTCGGCGGCACCTGGGACCTGTTCCGCTACCCGGGTATCCGTTCGGACTCGGACATGTTCACCCTCGGCTACCCGTTCAAGCCATGGAAAGACGCAAAAGCCATCGCCGACGGCGCCTCCATCCTGAGCTACATCCGCGAGACCGCTGAAGAGTTTGGCATTGACCAGAACATTCGCTACGGCGCGAAAGTCACCTCAATTGACTGGTCGAGCCGCGACCGACGCTGGAACATCACCGTTGAGCGGGACGGGCAGATTACCTCGGTCACTGCTGGATTCGTCTACGCCTGTGCGGGCTACTACAACTACGAGACGGGGCACGCGCCAGAGTTCCCGGGGCAGGAGAACTTTCGGGGCCAGTTCGTGCATCCACAGTTCTGGCCCGAAGACCTCAACTATGACGGCAAGAAGGTCGTTGTCATCGGGTCCGGCGCCACAGCGGTCACGCTGCTTCCAGCGATGGCATCGGAGACGACGCATGTGACGATGCTGCAGCGCAGCCCGACCTGGATCAGCGCCGTTCCGAGCCGGGACAAGAAGGCCGACTGGCTGCGCCAGCACCTCCCGGAACAGGTGGCTCATCGCGTGGCGCGCGCGAAAAACGTGGCATTCAGCATCGGATTCCACCAGTTCTGTGAGCGCTTTCCGAAACGCGCCCGCACCCTGCTGCAGTCTCAAACGACTCGCATCCTGGGTGCGGAAGCTGTCGAGGAGCACTTCACTCCGACCTACCGCCCGTGGGAACAGCGCCTGTGCGCAGCGCCCGGTGCGGACATCTTCAAGGCGATCAAAGCCGGTCACGCCGAAGTTGTCACCGACACCATCGAAGAGTTCGTGTCTGACGGCATCCGGCTCACCTCCGGTCGGGTGTTGCAGGCCGACATTATCGTGTCCGCGACCGGGCTACAGCTGTCGACGTTCGGCGGCATCGAGCCCCGTATCGATGGGCATGTCGTGGATTTCGCAGACGAGTTCGTCTGGAAAGGTGCCATGGTCTCTGGGCTTCCAAACTTCGCGTTCTGCATCGGCTACACACGGCTGTCCTGGACGCTGCGCGCCGACCTGTCATCGCGGTTGGTGTGCAAGGTGTTGAACTGGATGGCCTCGAAGGATCTCGACGCCGTCACGCCAGTCGCTGACGATTCGATGGAGGCGCTGCCGCTGTTTGGGCTCACCTCCGGATATGTGCGGCGGTCGGTCGGAGCGTTTCCGAAGCAGTCCACGTGTACGCCGTGGAAGATGGAACAGAACTACGTCCCAGACGCCATCGGCACGCTGCGCAACGACTTCGCCCGCACCCTCAAGCCTGTCTCGCCTGCGTTCGCACGGTCTTGCGTCGAGCCCTGACGGAGCAGAGCACTACCCAATGTGTGCACCGGGCAACGGGCCTAGAGCGTCGTCGAGATGGAGTGGCTGCCGAATGGTCCGAGCCGATAGCCTCGCCGCCCGTGGCAACACGGGGCCTTCGACCGCATCACCACTCAGAGAAAGAACACCCCGTCATGATTCGCTTGCGCACCGTCCGCGCCGTGATGACCACCTATGTCAACGCGCTCACCAATACACCCATCCAATTCGGAATCTGGATGATGGCATTCTGGTTCTTCACCAACGGCATTTTCGCCTACATGATTTATCCCGGCATGTTCTCCACTCACATGCTGAAAACGACAATCCTGTTCGGGTTCGTGCCGGTCACCTTGAATTTGTGCCACGCTGCCTGCCACTTCATCACCGGTGGCCTCGGCCTGGTCGCAGTCCTACGCCGCGACTGGACCATCGTCTACGCGCTCGTGGCCACCGTGTGTTACATCGCGTGGGGCACTCTGGGACTCGTTGGCGGAGAAAGTGTGCGTCACCACCTCGGGGTCGATGTCTTCGGTTCCTGGGTCCACGTGATCGAAGGGATCATTCTGTTTCTGATCTGGGCGAACGACCCCAGGCTGGGCAAACGCCGTTTCGGTGCGCAAAGCCGTACCTAGAGAACGACAACGTCACTAGTGAACTATCAATAGTGCAAGCGGGTAGTCGGTGAAAGAGCTGATCTGCTGGTCGTTGACCATCGGCGACGAATTCCACGTCAACGTCACTAGCAGCATGTGGCGCGACCAGCGCCCGAGACGCCTACACATCCCAAATACTAAGAGCCGTACGACAGATCAAATCAAAATGCGACAGATCGTTGTCCGTTCTCATCCGATCTGGGGCAAGTTTCTCTTCGGTTGGCAGGTAGCTGTACTACCGGTCACTCAGCGCGGCGACATCCGTTGCGAGCGGTGGTTGAAACCGTCGGCCCGGTAACGCCGCGACACCCACGGCAGCAGCGAGGTAGCAAAGACCGGCTATCAGAGTGCAGGCCGCCGTGAGCGCGGCCAGGAATGACTGTTGCGTGGCGGCCACGAGTGTGGGGTTGTTGGTGGTCATCGCGAACGCAACCTGTACCGAGTCGGCGGCTTCTCTTGCTTTGCCGGTCGCCGCGAAAGCGCTGTCCATAAGGCGGGCGCCGAAGATGGATGAGAACAGGGAGCCGACGACAGCGACACCGAGCGTTGAGCCCAGTTCGCGGGTGGCGTCGTTGACAGCTGAGCCGATGCCGGCCCTAGATGGTGGGAGGACAAGCATGATGGATTCGGTTGCAGGAGTGGATACTAGCCCGATGCCGAGCCCCATGAGCAGCATCTGGGGGACGATGATCGTTCCGTAGGGGGTGTCGGTGTCGATGCTGCCGGCGATCCACGCCATCGCGGTGCCGAAGGAGATCAGTCCGGCGACGACGACGGTGCGGGTACCCATGCGTGGTGCGAGCAGCCCGCCGCAGACAGAACCGATCGCGATCGACAGTGCGACGGGCAGGATCCGGAGTCCGGTGTCGAGCGGGCTGAACCCGCGTAGAACCTGAAAGTACTGGGTGATGAGGAAGATGAAGCCTGCCAGAGAGAAGAAGGTGACTGTCACAGATGCGCTGGCGGCACTGAATCGGCGATCGGTAAAGAGCCTGATGTCGAGCATCGGGTGGTGGGCTGCCTGCTCAATCGTCACGAACGCCAATGCCAGAGCTGCCGCAGTCACGAGACCGAACACCGTGGCGTGGCTGTGCCAGCCCCGGACCGGGGCCTCGATGATGGTGTAGACCAAGACCCCGAGCAGGGAAATCGAGGTGATGAGACCTCGGATATCGAGCGCAGGCACGCCGGGGTCGCGTGACTCCGGCACTAGTAGGTATGCGAGCACCGCCGCCAGCAAGGCCAACGGTGCGAGCGCCCAGAAAACGCTGCTCCATGAAAAGTGTTCGAGCAGAAGGCCGCCGGTGACTGGGCCGGCCGCGACCCCAACGCCAACGACGGCACCCCACCCTGCGAGCGCGGTGGCGCGTTGACGGCGGTCCGGGAAGGTATTGGTGATGATCGACAGTGTGGTGGGAAAGATCAGCGCGGCGAAGATACCCATACTGAACCGCGCCGCGATCAACGTCCCGGTGCTAGTGGCTAGCGCCCCGAGGACGCTGGTAGCGGCGAACCCAAGCAGTCCAATGATCAGGGCCGGGCGGCGTCCGTAGCGGTCCGACAGGCTGCCGGCCGCGAGGACGAGCGCGGCGAAGCTCAGGTTGTAGCCATCGACGACCCACTGCAGGCCGCGGGTGTCGGCATGCAGTTCTACGGCGATGCTCGGTAAGGCGACGTTGACGATCGTGACGTCGAGGTTGATGGCGAGGACCGCAGCATAGACAGCGGCCAGAATACCTGCCTTGCGGTTCACGGACTGGCTCCGGAAAGGGTTGTCGTGGCGGTGGTTACCCAAGAGACGAGCCGAATCGAATGTCATTGCGAGCCCGACCGTGTGTACCAGCGGCGGATCGCCGCGGCGAATTGGCTGGGAGCGTCGGAGGGAACGAAATGACCGGCACCGTTGACGATGACAGTCTCGTGATCGGTGAAGGTCTGCTGCCACCGCCGCAGTTCTTTGTCGCCGAAGGCGAAGTCGCCGTCACCCCAGATGATCAACGTCGGCAATGCTTCGATATCGCCTAGCCTGGCCTCGATGTCGGCGAGAAAAGCTCGGCTGGAAGTGATCTCGCGAGGGAAAACCGCAGAAGCCTCCCGTCGCGACGGGCCGTCGAGGGCCTTCCTGTAGTGGTCCATCTGCCTGTTGGTCGGTGTGGTTAGCCGGTGCCCAATTGGGATCATCACGTTGACGAACAGGTTGAGTTGGCGGATCAGTAGCCGCCCAACTGGGCTGCCCATCACGTGCGACATGACTTGTATGAGCGGGTCGCTGACCGGCCATGCCCAGGTGTTGGCGAGCACCAGCCGGTCGAAGGTTTCGCGCCGGCGTTGCACCACCGAGAGTCCGATCGGTCCGCCCCAGTCATGGCCCACCAGGGTGACGTTGCTCAATCCGAGCGTCGCCACGAACGCATCGATAATCTCTGCGTGTTCGATGGGTAGATGCCGGTATCTCGACGCTGCCGTCGAGAGCCCGAATCCGGGGTAGTCGACTGCGACGCAACGGAAATCCGCTCGCAGGGATGCGATCACCGTGCTGTAGTCGAACGACCAGGTTGGGTTGCCGTGCAGGAACAGCAACGTCGGCCCCGAACCTTCGTCCACGTAGTGCACGCGGTGCCCGTCGATGTCGAGGAAACGGCTCTCGAACGGGAACAGTTCGTCATCGACCCACGCGGGTCGCTCTGCGATTGCCATGTATGGCTACACCAGCCCGATCGTGAGGGCCATGCCGAGAAACAACACGAGCTGATAGGCGCTGTTGAGCAAGGTCAATCGCACAGGCTTCAATTCGAAAGCGTTGTGCTGGAGAAGTGTGGTGGCCGAGAACGTCAACCACGCTGCGAAACCGACCAGCGGTGCCAGCCACAACGCATCACTGCCTGCGGCCATCGACACAACCTCGATGGTGACTGCCAGGCCCACCGCCGTCACTACGTTCGCGACAAGCAGCAGGGCCATATTCCTTCGGCTGGCCTTCTTGGAGTCCTCCGCGACTACCCCCGTCAATGTCGACCATAGGGTGGTGAATACCTTGCCGTACCAGGCACCCGCCACAGCCATTCCGACCACAGTGGCCATGACGACGGCCAGCCAATCGAGTTCCACTGCCAACCCCTCCCTCGTAGAATTTCCCGTATTATCCGCTGATATAATCAAGCCAACTTTAAAATAGCAAGTAGAAGGTGATGAGTCGAGATTACGGCCAGTACTGCGGGCTTGCCCGGGCCCTGGATGTGGTGGGTGACCGGTGGAATCTGTTGATTGTCCGCCAGCTCCTGATGGGACCTGCGCGGTATGGAGAACTCCGTGAAGGACTTTCCGGCGTCGCAACGAACCTGCTGACTGACCGGCTTCGCGACCTCGAAACCGCCGGCGTGATCGAGCGGCAGCTGTCCGGCGACTCCAGTGCAATTACCTACGCCCTCACCGAGTGGGGTCTACAGCTACGCGAGCCCATCAACGCTCTCGTCCGCTGGTCCACCCCATTGATGATCCGCGGACCCGAAAACGACGAATTCCGCCCGGAATGGCTCCTCATCGCGCTTCCCGCCCTTTTCGACGGACGCCTACCCATCAACCAATCCGCAACCGTGGCAATCGTTGTCGACGGCGCCATGATCCAACTACGCGCCACCGACTCCGGTATCGACATCAGCAAACCCGACGGACGAGAGCTTGACGCGGTTCTCACCGCCAACGCCCATCTTGTTCTGGGGCTCGCAGCGGGCGTGTTGTCTCTGGATGAAATCAGAGCACTCGTTGACATTGACGGCGACGAGTCCTCCCTGCGAAGCTTTTTCCAAGCATCGTGAAGCCGCTGACGAGCGACCGCGGTTGTGCACCCATTGCCACTGGCAATGGTCCCCAGGGGAGGGACTATCTCGTTAACGGTGTTCCGGCGGTTTCCATCAGTAGGTTTCAGCTGCCGGGAATCGGTCACTGAAGGTGATCGCGAACGCATTCAGAGCAGGTTTCCACCGCATCGTCCATCGTGCCCCGCCAACGCCGGTTGGGTCCAGCGATCGGGTCACCAGGTAGAGGCATTTCAGGGCAGCCTGCTCGGAGGGGAAATGGCCCCGAGCCTTGATCAGGCGTTGGCGTTTCTTGACGATCCGCGGCTCAAAAGTCGCACCCCGGTCCCGGGGCACATCGATC
>NZ_MAEV01000053.1:0-11233 GCF_002013385.1 Mycobacterium sp. D16R24
GCATCGCAGTACACGACCGTGAATTGTCCAGCCATTTCAGCCGCGATGACCGAGGCGATCGCCGATTTGCCCACACCAGGCGGGCCGGCCAGCAGCACACCCCGGCGACCGCCGAGCCCCAGCTCGGTCATCGTGGAATGTTGACTGCTGACCCCTCGCACGTTCAGGTCGATTTCGTCCCACACGTCCTCGGTGGCGATGATTTTGCTGCGAGTGGCGTGGGGGGCGTCGATGATCTCGAACGCCAGCCCATGATTACCGAGACTGGCTTGTAGGACGCGGCCACGGAAGATGTTGAGTTCGCCAGCGCGAGACATTATCTGCTGCAGCAGTTTTCGCCCTTGCTGCTGGTCGTCTGGCCGTACATGTACTGAAATGCTGGACGCTTCACCTCGGCTCAGTGCCGGTGTCGATCGCAGGGCAACGATTGCATCGAGTCCGGGGACAACGGTGTCGGTGTAGAACGCGACGTCGGTTGGGAAATGCAGTGTCTCGCCGCCGGCTTCGAAAGTGCCCCACCGCGGCGGCTCGGGTCGGTAACTGTGGGGACCCGTCTGGGGCTGGTGAGCGTTGAGTAACTCGGCGATCGCTAAACCACCAGTGATCCGTCCAACTCCGGACAGATTGTGGGTTTCGCTGACCAGTTCTGCGATAGGCAGACCAAGCGACCGCTCACAGAACTGTTCGAAAGCGTCCCTCTCGGGTGCTCGCGCAGGAACATTGTTCAGCAGATCGGCCAGCGCCCGTAGCGCGAGTTGGGCGCTGTATTCCTGGGCGGCGATCCATTCGGGCAATCCAGCGATGCTGACGCCTGCTGTTGAGCCAGCGGAACTGGGGGTGGTGGCTTCGAAAGGTGTGATATCTGCGGTTGTCATGAAGACGGTTCTCCTTGTGGAATCGGGTACCAACACCCAGCCTCGGCAGTCTCACCGCCTCAGCTCGGTCGAACATGTTGGGACACCGTCGCCACAAAACCGCAGGCGACTACCGATCACACACTTCGAATAACGACACTCCCGCCAGATTGACAACCCTCGGAAGACACAGCCTCGAAAATCCATGCTACCTGCACCCGGTGACGTGTTCGTTTAGTCGAGGGATCTCCCCGCCAGCGAAAAAACCGGGGAAATTGCGGGATCTAAGGCAGCACATCGCTATCCACGTGGCGCAGTTCCCGGTACGGTTTCAGAGGTAGTTGCTGCGATGTTCGCTCTGGTCGCCAGGGCCTGCAACCGGTTCCTGAAATGTGCTTAGCGGCGGGGGTACACGTGTCTGATGAACAGTTGAAGGTCGATCTTGCGGCGCTGGCGAAGTTGTCGCCGGAGTTGCAGGGGTTGGCTGCGAGGTTGACTAAGACTGCGAGTGCTCATCCAGGTGGTGAGTCTGGTCGGTCTCCGTCGACGGTGGCTATCGGCAAGCTGGTGAGCAAGTCGGTCCCTAACGTGCAGCGGAGTTTGGCCGCACGCCTGAACACCGTGGCTGACCTGTCGGCGCAGACGGTGACGCAGTTCGGGGATACCGAGGAGCACGTCACCCAGGCCATACGCTCGGCGGCCGGGTTGGCGTTGACTCGTGATGTACCGATGGGGGAGCGCTGATGTCCGCGCGGTCGTATCAGTTGTTGTTGTCTACGCCGACGAAGGCCAATATTGAGCTGATGCGTCAGGCGATGGTGGCTGGGGTCGAGATTCAGCAGACGGGCGCTGACTACAAGACGGCGGTGGAGCGTCCCGGTGGCGAGTACTGGGACGGTGCGGCGGCGGATGCGGCACGGGAGACCGCTAGCAGCGACGAGAAGGTGTTTCTCGGTGCCGGGCAAGCGATCCTGAATGGCGCACCCAAGGTTATCGACGCGCTCTCGCGGGAGTTGGAGCAGCAGAATGCCACCATCGCGCTGCACGACCAGGCAACGGGTGATCATTACAAGATCGCCGATGATCTGACCGTCGAATGGGACGCGCCCAAGGGCGCTTCCGATGAGCAGATCGCCAAGGGCAAGGAGTACGCCGCCAATATCCAGGCCCGGCTACAGCGGTTGTACGACGCGTGGGGGGCTGCCGACCTAGAGGCGGCCAGTCAGGTCGATGCCATGGATTTGGATACCCTGCTGGCCCCGGTGGGCGGTTTGGATGCGGCACGCGGTAACGAGGATGGCTCAGCTCTGCAAGGCGGATATGTCGATCCTGAGCTGATTAAACGGGTGCGTGCCGCCAGCGTCCTGTCGCCCGAACAGGTTGATGCGCTGGCCGCTGGTAAGCCGGTGACCATCCCGTCCAACCAGATGCAGTACCTGTATCAGCTGTCCCGCTCGCTGGATGGCAAGACACCCGGTGAGGTCAATGCGTTTCTCAACGGGATAGGCAACCCGCAGGACCGCACGGCGGTCAAGGATGCGTTGGCGATGGTGTCTAACAAGAACATTCGCTCCGGGATCGAGAACAAAGCCGGGGTCACCGAGGCCACCCGAGGCAACTTCATCCCTACCGCTGGCAGCGTGTCCAACCTGCCCGATGGGGTGCGTGAAGCCCTCACCCGCGCCGACCGGGTGGGAGTCTCGTTCGACAACGCTGCGCGTGGGTATGGCGGACCACAGACCGAACTACGTGGTGTCGCCGATATGCAGGATGTGGCCGATATCTTCCAGGGCGTCACCCCCGGTTACCTGAATGGATCGGAGGCCGCCCAGGCGATGCTCGGCGCAGCATCGGATTACTCCAACGCCGAGATCAACACCCACAACGACAATTTGAAGGACTTCACCAGCGGCATCACCTCCGATGCACGCGGTGACTTCAAATCCGCAGTGGCCGATATGTTCCAGGCCGGTAGCGCCGATCACGTGGACATCGCCGAGATGGCCCGCGAGCCCGAAAGTGCTTCACCGGGCGCGGATTCGTTCCTGCGGGCGCTCAATGAGCAGCACTGGGGCGATCAAGGCGCCAAGGTCGATGATGTCCTCCAGTGGGCCGCCGACGACCCCACCAACCCGTACGCGCAGCAGGTCGCTAACGAGCAAGCCCACTACCTGGCCGACCCCGAACACCAGGACGCGCTGCGGGACCTGCCGGGACCGGGCCAGCATTTCACTGGGGATTCGTGGGCCGAGGCCAACCCAGAATTGGCTAAAACCACGGCGCGGCTTGAAGGTTCACACGTCGCCGAACTGTTCGGCGCCGATAACTCCAACACCCCGGAGATCAAGGCACTCCCGGACGCCGACCAGGCCAAGAACCTGATGGCCAACCTGGACCGGAATGAAGACGCCGCCAAGATCATCAACGGCGGCGCCTACAACGAATACGCGCATAACCTGTCCCACGCGGCCCAGATGCCCGAGGGGGCCGAGCGGGACAACGCATTCGAGGACGGCGGTCGCATCAAGCGCGGCATGCTCGACGGCGCGATGGACGCCCTGAACACCAAGGATGCAGACCCAGCCACCAAGAAGCTCGGCGAATGGGTCACCGGACAACTCGGCGTCGATAAGGCGTTCGCCCCCATTGAAGGCCTCGAAGCTGCCGACCAGGCTATCCAAGGCAACGGCACCCCAGCCGACGCCGCCAACAAAATGGTCACCACCGGCCCATACGGCTTCAACACCCTCGACAGCCAAAAAGCTATCCTCAACGGGTTACTCCAGTCCAACCCAGACCTCGCGAACTACCCCGACCTCGACCGATACCTAACCAACGGCCACCCCGACCCCCTCAAGATTGCGCAAGATGCCAATGGCGCTCGCACCCTGATCGGAAATGTGCTGCGCGAAAACGGCTTTGCCCCAGACCAGTGGCAGACGCAAGAACAGCAGGGCGCCGACCCCACCAACCGCAAATGGCGACCAACCGGATAGCGGGCGCCCTCACGGCGCTCCTAACTCTGACCGTTGTTGGATGCCAGCAACCGGATACACCCTCGCCACAGCCACCGGAAGACAAGCAGCAGTACACATTCCGATGGATACCCAACCCAAGCCTGGACCTCATGTCTCCCGAAGGCACCTTCGTCCGCGCCATCTCCGAGTCATACTGGAGCGCGGGCCTCTCCTACCGCAACGGGAGATTGGCCTTAGCTGATAAGGGGTATCCCGGGGTCGAACACGCCGAGAACAATGTTTTCGATGGAGGGGACCTCGGGTACTTGGGAGGCGACCCCAGTCAGCCCGTCGTTGTCGGCACGAGATATTACGAAGTGGTGGATTTCCGCCGTGACGGTGCACGCTATACCGCGACAGTCTGCGACTACTCTGGCCAGACCGCGCAGAAGGAACGCGACGGGAGCTACGGCAGCCGCGGCTCGACTCCGACCGGCATCACCAAGGTGTACACCTTCGGCCCCGATCCATCGCTGACACCCGATCAACAACACGCCCCACCCGCTCAGCAGCGCGGCCCCGCACGGCGGCCCACAGACGACGTCTTCGGGACCTGGCTCCTGTTCGAGGAACCGCGCGTTAGTGACGAACAACGCCGCGTATGCAACAAGCTCGCACCAGGTACGCCCCCAGATTGGCCCGACATCTACAGGCGTTCAGAGCCACCTCCAACCTTGCCGCCAGACCCCGGATGGCCCGAGGGTAGTTCGGCGTAGCGGCGGAGATTGGCCTAAGCGACCCCGTCAGCGCAGATGTAGACCTGCATATTGACGCCGGTACGATTTGCGCATGTACGTGCCCGTTCAACGCAGCGGGCCTGCCATCCGAGCGGCCCTGGCCGCCGCAGCTCCCGACGAGCTGCCCGAGTTCGAAGCCGAGCTGCGCATCGCGCTCGCCGAGGCCGATGAGGACCTCGATCTGGCGCGCGTCGACCATGTCCTCAACCGGTGGTGGGGCCGTGCCCACCTGCGCCTCAACCCGCCAACACCCGAAGAAAAAGCCGTGATCGCCCAAGTTGCCGCCGGCACGCACGAGCCACAACCATCCGCCACCAACGCGCCGACAGATGCCCATACGCCGGGAGCTGGCCGTGTCATCGACCACGACTAACTCTCAAGTCGGGCGACACCGCAGTTGTCGGTCTGATCCGTTCATGATGGCTGCGATCAGCCCAAACCTCCCCCGGCCATCGCGTTGAAGTACGCGATGGCGTCGTCGTGGCGTTGGTCGTAGTGATTCGGATCTGTGCCGTCCCACTCGCGCTGTGCGTCGCTCCACTCCTGTAGTGGCACTGCAGTTTTAGCGTTCGGCGCGGCGTAGTAGAACGCGAACTGGGCCCGTTCTTTCCATAGGCCTGTGGGTATTGCGGCGACCATGGCCCCGGTAGGTAGATACACCCAGACCGAGGCGCCGATGTTGTTCGAGTCAAAACCGATTGTGTTAAACGGCGCAGGCAGGTCGGCGTCGTCGTAGGAATGATCTAAAACAGCCCAGCCAGCCGGCGGTGCTTCGTCGTTGTTCACCACCCCATGATGGCAGCGGTTCTCGGCGTGTCTGGCCGTCACCAAGAACCGCAGCCGCCAGTAGCTCAGGCCTCGGCCCGCTCGGACCGTGGCCTGGCAACCAGGTGGTGCCGTATCACCTCGGTTCAGCCGTTGCCGAATGGTGGCGGCTATCAAGATCAGATAACCAGGTGTTTTTCTGCGGGGTTGTTTCGTTGCTGGGTGTCCGAGTTCAGGTGTACTGTCACAGCAATAGCCGCTGATCATATGTAACTGGAAGTCTCGCCTATGAGCACACCTGCACGCCACGCAGCACAGGGCCCGTCGCGGCCTGTGGCGGTGACCGACTGCCGCGACCTGGCCGCCGTCAGCGAACCCTCGGGTGATATCGCGCCACTACCGGCACCCGGTGATCAGTCCAGTTCAGGACGACACGTGGCCGCGGTGATCGCCGGAGCCGCCCTGGCGACCGCGGCGGTGGCCGGTCTGCATCATCTCTACCGAGCCGGTGACGGCTTGAGTGATTTGGCGGTATGGATTGTGCCGCTGCTGTTCTGGTTTTCCTGCCTGGGCGGCGGCGTCAAGCTCGCGATGTGGGGTGCTAGACCGCTCACTGCGGCGGTATTCGACGTGGGCAAGACACGCTTGACCGAGACGGGGCACGCTGTCGTGGCTAGTGTCGGCGTGATCGCCGGGGCGTGGGGCATGTGGTTCACGTTCAGGGGCGGCTACGGCACGTGGTGGCATCAGATTTCCGGCGAGACCGGCTGGTCGCTGATGTTGGGTGTGGTGCAGATGCTCGTGGCGGTTGCCGCGGGTGCTGCGTTATTCACCGGCGGCAAGTACCTGGCCGGTTTGGTCAAAGACGCCCTGGTCGAGGCGGGCTTGCTCGCCGAGCACGACCGCAGCGGCCACGGCAACGGTGCGCCGTCGCATCCGGCGCTGCTGGCCGCCCTGATTGCCGGTGGGGCTGGATTGGTGATCCTGACGGCCTGGCTTGCCCCGCGCCTGTCTGCGACCATCGCCGGCAGCCCTGTGCTGCCTGCTATCGCCGCGATCGCAGCGGTGATGGTGTGGGCGGTCGGGTCGAACCTGGGCTGGTGGCAAGGACTCTCAGGCCTGTATACGTGGGCGACCGCCGCCTCGCAGAAGGCTTCCGCGACCGCTGCGGTGATCGCGGTGCTGATGTTCTCGGCCGGCGGTTTGGGCCTGGGGTGGTTCACCCCGGCCACGGTGCCGCAGGCTCACGCGGCGTGCCCACCGGATTGCGGTGGCGGCGGTGGTCTGGATGGCCCACCGGGGGGCGGTCAAATGTTCCAACCGCCATCGCAGGGTGGCCAGCAGCTCCCTGACTACAACAGCGGCAATTACGGCCGCCCTGGGCTGGATCAGAACAGCGGAATCAGTATCTACAACGAAAACCCTGCATCCGGGCAGGTTCCGTCGCAGACCGGCGGGCAGCAGTCCATGCAGGAGCCGCCGTTTCGGGCCAACCCGGATGGTTCCTGGCAGGCACGCAACGGCGAATGGTCACCACCGAACTATCAGACCGCATCTCCGGGCCTGACCCAAGGCCCTGGGCGGCCCAATCCGGACTTCCCCGGGAACCAAGCCGGGCAAGCCAATCCGGGCTCACAAGGCGGCAACCAGGGGGCGCAGCAGCCCGCGCAACAAGCACCCCGGCAGGCACCTGAACAACCGCAGCAGGCGCCCCAGCAGCCCAATCAGCAGCAGCCGCAACAGTCTGATTCGCAGAAGATCGACGATCTGACTCGACAACTGCAGGATCAACAGCAGCAGTCCACCCAGGACCGGCAGCGTCTGGATGATCTGACCCGCCAGCTGCGCCAGCGCGACAACCAGAAACAGCAGCAGCTGCCGCGGTTCCCGTCCAAGGACGACAAAAAGGACCGCGACCAGCAGGACCGTGACAAGCAGTCAGGTAATAACGATCTGGCCGCGCTACTCATGGGAGCGGCCTCTACACGGCGCCGCAAGCAGGACGGCCAGGAACAAGGCCCGGATACCCAGGCGCTCGGCCAAGACGCCACTCAGGCCGCGCAATCACTGCCCGGCGACGTGCAGACGTACGTGCAGTCCGGTCAGCAGATCGGCCAATCGTCTGGGCAAGCCGCCCAGGGCTTCGCCACTGCCGGGCAGGCGGGTGCCTCTATCGCGTCGTCGGCGCAGTCAGGGGCGGTCAACCCGCAAGACGCGATCACCGTGGTGCAGGGCGTCTCACAAGGCATCCAGGGCACCGCGGATGCGATCAATGCAGGCAGCCAGATCGTGAAAACCGCTCAGGGAGAAGCCGACCAAGTCGCCCAAGCCGTAAGCGATGCCAACCCGCAGCTCAAGCCTCAGGTCGAGCAGTTCACGCAACTCAACGACACTGTGTCGAAGGGCACCGAGGGCGTTGGCCAAGTCGCACAGCTCACCTCGCAGGGAGCTGGCGCGGTCAACACGTTTTCGGGCGCCGGAGCTCCATCGGATGTGCAACCGGTCGATTTCCAAAGTGGCCCCGTACCTGACGGAACTGCTACTGCGATGAGCACGGGGCTGCAGAGGGCGCCGCAACAACCTGCACCGGCAGACCCGGCCGACCCGCCGCCGTTTCAGATCACCGAGGATCAGTTCAAGCAGATCTACAAGCACTATGCGTTGCGTTCTTCTGACGGGTCGAACTACACGCCGGTGCCGCCCGATGAGCTTGCCGGGGACGTGACGTCATGGACGAACGTAATCAACCAGACGTTGGCTGAGCGGCAGATCAATTCTCCGCTGCGTGCGGCGGCGTTCCTGGCTGAGTCGTCAGAGGAAACCGATTGGGGCGCAACACTGACCGAGTATTCAAGCGGTGTTCAGTACGAGGGCCGCACGGATCTGGGAAATACGGAGCCCGGCGATGGGCCCCGTTTTAAGGGGCGCGGCGGCATGCAGCTCACGGGTAGGCATAACTACACGTTGGCAGGTCAAGCACTTGGCTATGATTTGGTTGCCCGCCCGGAAACGTTGGCCGGCAACCTGACTGCCGCATTCCGGACAGCCGGATGGTATTGGACCGATGGGCGTCCCGATGTCGGTAATTTCAATGACCTTGCCGATCAAGGCGATATCGTCGGTATCTCGCATGCGATCAACGGTGGGGAGTGGGGCCTGACCGAGCGGATCCAGGCCTACAACGAGATCCTGCAGATGTTCGCAGGCCCCAAGTGAAACGCCGCCTCTGGACCGTCAGCGCGGTCATGCTGTGTGCTGTGGCGTGGGTGCCCGCATGCAGTACAGCGGCAGCTCCCACGGAGCCACGACCATCTGACCGAGCGCAGGCCACAGCCCCCGTCCATGGGACAGCACTAGCGACCACCACCGCGCCCTCCAGCGCAGCAGGCGCGACGGGCCAGTCCGGCGGCCACCAATATTCGGTGCGGATCGATGCACTCGAAGGATCTACCGACGACCACACTGGGACGTGGAAGGCACAGGTCGGTCAACTCATTGGCGGTGATGAACGAGTAACCAGCGCATTCAATAACGCGAGCCGCCATTCGGTGACCGGGCTGATTGACGATGCCCGGTCCGAGGCGCGAAGCGACAGTTGGGGTCTTGACGCCAACTCCACGGTCTCCTTCCGGCCATCGGCGGTATCGCAGGTGACCGTCGGCGTGTATTACGCAAAAGGCGCAGCACATCCGGTCAACTACATCGCCACCATTGTCATCGACAGCCGAGACGCCCAACCAATCACCTTGCAAGACCTGTTCACCAACAAACAAGACGGGCTGAACCGACTATCGGAAAAGTCTGCGGCCATCCTCGGAATCGATAGCAACACACCCGGACTACGGGCCACCGATAAGAACTTCGCGAACTGGATCCCCACCGCCCAGGGTTTCGAAATACACTTCGCCGACTACCAGCTCGGACATGGCCTGAGGGTCACGACCATCCCATGGTCCGACCTCGCCGATCTCCTGACACCCAGCATGAATGCGCTCACACAAAGCTAGCCATTCGTCGTGAGAGACGGGTGATTCAGGCCGACTTTTCGTGCACCTGCCCGCGCTCGGCGGGCATTCTGGCGCTGCCCGGTTAGAGGGCACCACCCCTTTTTTGGCGTGGGAGAATTTCGTATGTCGTATGCACCGGAAATCCTTGCCGCACTTCGTGATCTGTGTCGGGAACGTCAAGCCGTTACCAAAACTGGTTACCTCACCGAGTCGGAATACGAGTCGATCGATGAGGCCATAGAAGAACTCGGCGGCGAATACAGCCCTGGTGTTGTCGACTGGGGCGGATCGTTGCGTCGCTGTTTGTTCGGCTGACCTCTGGTCACGGGGGTGCTGTCCTATAAGGGGATCGGTCTGCGCGACAGTCAATTTTCGACCGTCAGCGCGTCGCGGCCTGTGACAATGGTGTCCCGTAAGAACCGCCCGGTGATGTGCCCGTTAGGGGAGGGGTAACCGCTACGCGTGTCGCGACACAGCGTTGGCGATCGCCGATACGGTCAATTTCATGTTGATTGGGTACGCGCGAGTTTCGACAGATGAGCAAGACACCGCCGCTCAAAGGGCTGGGTTGGAAGCCCTTGGGGTGGATCCGGAGCGAATCTATGTCGATCACGGGCTCACGGGCACTCACCGTGACCGACCCGAACTCGAGAAAGCACTCGCAGCCTGCCGCGAGGGAGACACCCTCGTGGTGACCAAATTGGATCGCCTCGCCCGCTCAGTACCGGATGCGCACGGCATCGCCCAGGAATTGGGCTATGGAGGTGTGAAGTTGAACATCGGTGGCTCTGTGCATGATCCATGTGATCCGATGGGCAAGTTGATGTTCAACGTGTTGGCCATGATCGCTGAATTCGAGGCTGATCTGATCCGGCTGCGCACCCGGGAAGGCATGAAGATTGCGCGGGCCAAAGGTCGGCTACGTGGCAAGCAACCCAAGCTCACTAAAGCCCAGCACCAACACCTGATGGCCCTACATTCCGCCGGCGAGCACACCAGTGCTGAGCTGGCCGAACTGTTCGGGGTGGCCCGCTCCACTATCTACCGCACCATCAAGCGTGTGAACCGGGCTGCAGCAGATCGGCCGGTAATGCAGTGAGCTCGACCCATATCTTCGTTGACGAATCCAAGCATCGCAATTATCTGTTGGTGGCCGCGACGGTAGTCTCCGGCGATCTGGAGCCTCTGCGAAAATTGGTACGCGCCATGGTGTTACCTCGCCAACGTCGTTTGCATATGGCCAAAGAAAGCGACTCCCGGCGAAAGGTGATCGCCGATGCAATCTGCGCGGCTGAAGTGACCTCGATGGTGTACACCGCCGATGCGGGCACTTATCGGCGTGAACTCGATGCTCGATACGCCTGTCTTCAAGCGCTTGTTCGCGACACGGACCCAAATCTGAATATCCGGATCATCCTCGAACAAGACGACTCGCTCATCGACTGGGACCGCCGCCAGCTCTACACCCTGACTCGCCAGCATGTTTCACATATGCAGTACGCCCATCACCGTGCGGCCACCGAGCCATTACTGGCCCTGCCCGACGCGATCGCCTGGTGCTGGGCCAAAGGAGGGACCTGGCGGACCCGCATCGAGCCGGCTATCGCTGGCATCCGGCAGGTTTAAACCGGCCCCAGATAGCGCGAAACCCGGCTCACCAACCGTCCGGATGGCTGCCGGGTTCACTTCCTTTGGCTAGTGCCGCAGGCTGATGACCAGTCTACAGCGATTTGATGAGTGGTCAACAACATCAAATACCGAGCTTGCGGACCCGCCGAAACAAGATCTGACGCTGTGAACAGGTGTTTCAGGAAAGATGCGGGACCGAATTAGTTAGAAACGATACCGCCCCG
>NZ_MAEV01000054.1:0-9391 GCF_002013385.1 Mycobacterium sp. D16R24
GCCCGCCGAAGAGCCCCCGGCATCGCGGTGCCGGGGGCTTTCTGGTCAGCTCGCCCGGCCCGGGGATACCGCCTGCTCGCGAGGGAATCCGGCCGGACAGAAGTCGACCTCCCAGTGCTTTACCCCGTTGAGCCACCCGGACCGCAGTCTGTCGGGCTCCCCTGCCGACGCGAGGTCGGGCATGTGGTCGGCGATCGCGTTGAACATGAGGTTGATGGTCATGCGGGCCAGGTTGGCCCCGACGCAGTGGTGCTCGCCATTTCCCCCGAATCCCACGTGCGGGTTGGGGTTTCGCATGATGTTGAAAGAGAACGGATCTTCGAAGACCTCTTCGTCGAAGTTCGCGCTGCGGTACATCATGACCACGCGCTGCCCCTTCTTGATCCGCACGCCACCAAGCTCGGTGTCCTCCAGCGCAGTCCGCTGAAACGACGTTACCGGCGTCGCCCAACGCACGATCTCGTCGGCGGCCGACTCGGGCCGCTCCTTCTTGTACAGCTGCCACTGGTCCGGGAACTGAGTGAACGCGTGCATGCCATGGGTGATGGAGTTGCGAGTCGTTTCATTGCCGGCTACCGCCAAAAGCATGACGAAGAAGCCGAACTCGTCATCGGATAGTTTCTGGCCGTCGATATCGGCATTCACCAAATCAGTGCAGATATCGGGACCGGGCTCCACGGCCTTGCGGGCCGCAACTCCCATGGCGTACATCAGCAACTCGGCGCTGGCGATAGCGCTGTCATCCTCGCCATCGTCCGAACCAACCAGCCTATTGGACCAATCGAAGAGCTGCTCGCGCTCATCCAATGGGGTACCCATCAAGCCCGCGATCGCTTGCAGCGGAAGCTCACAGGCCACCTGCTCGACAAAGTCCCCGTGCCGCATCTGGGCTGCCGCTCTCGCAATGCCTTGCGCCCGGGTGTTGAGATCGTCGCGCAGTCGGTTCACCGCCCGCGGCGTGAACCCTCGGCTGATGATGTGCCGCAACCTGCTGTGCCGTGGTGGGTCCATGTTGAGCATGATCAAACGTGTCGCGTCGATCCGCTCACGTGGAGTGGTCGGCAGATAGCGGGGTATCGCGGTGTTCTGCTCACTGGAGAACACGTCGCACCGAAGCGAGATCTCCCTGACATCTTTGTGTTTGGACACCACCCAGAAGCCATCATCATCGAACCCAGCAACCCCGCGCTCGGTGCGATTCCACCAGATCGGTTGGGTATGCCGCAGTTCGGCGAGCTCACCCTCCGGGATCCCCCTCACAAAAAGGTCGGGATCCGTGAAGTCGATGCCGTCCGGCAAGTGGGGATGTTGGGCCTGTACCACGCTGTACCTCCCGGCCTGTGATGCATTTCACTAATGGCTCTAGTGGCAGTGAAGCACAGAAATTGTCCCCAGGACAAGGGGGCGCGGAGGGAAACCCGCAGATCCAGAACCTGTTCTAAGAGCGCGACAGCTTCGGGACGAAGATCGCCCGGATGTGATGAATCCGGGGATCATCCGCCGGGATTTTGAACGTCTCGTCCACTTTCGCGACGACGCGCCACCCGGCGACCTTGGCTTTGGTTTCGATGATGAAACTCGCGACGACATTCTCCCCCTCGACACGGAACTGCCGGTTGGAGGCGGCCGCAATCAGGCGGAACTGCGGACCATTGTTCAGGCTGCGCCGCAAGTGATCTCCGGAGAATCCGGTCTTGACACCCTGCTCGATCCGCACACATTCCGGAGCGAACGGCACCGCGTCCGCCTGATGTGTGACGAGGGCTTCGATGTATGCATTCGCTGCGGCAATACGCACTTCGTCTGAGGCTCCAGGTGTTGACACCCTCGTAGCATAGGGCCATGTCTGACGGTCTTCCCGCGAGCGGCTTATCCGCGAATGCACCCGCCCAGTTGAACTCCGAGTTCGCCGGCAAGCTCATCAAGTGGATGACCACAGTCAACGTATGGCTGTACCAGAGGACCGGCGGCCGTCTCGGCGGAAAGTGGCGTGTAGGTGCGGCTTTCCCGTGGGGCATACCGGTGCTGCTGCTCACCACCACGGGCCGCAAGACCGGGCAGAAGCGACTGAGCGCGCTGCTCTACCTACCCGATGGAGACAAGGTTGTCCTAGTCGCATCGCAAGGCGGACGTGATGCCAACCCGGCGTGGTACCTCAACCTGAAGGCGAATTCTGAAGTCACCGTTCAGATCAAGGGCGATATTCGAGCGATGACGGCGCACACCGCCACCGATGAGGAGCGGACGTACTACTGGCCCAAGCTGGTCGAGCTGTACGCGGACTTCGACAAGTACCAGTCGTACACAACCCGCAAGATCCCCGTCGTCGTCCTGGAGCGGCCGTCGGATTAGGACTGGCTGCCGTATACCGGGACCGGGGTGCGCGCCTTGCCGAGCAGCTCGGTGACCACTGGGCCCAATTCACTTGGGTCCCAACGGGATCCCTTATCCACCTGCGGACCGTGCGCCCAGCCTTCGGCGACGCGAATGACGCCCGCTTCGACCTCGAACACCTTTCCCGTGACGTCGCGAGCCTCCGGACTGCCCAGCCAAACCACCAGCGGCGAGACGTTCTCCGGCGCCATCGCGTCGAACGCGCCGTCCTCGGGCTTGGCCATGGTCTCGGCGAAGACCGCCTCGGTCATCCGGGTGCGCGCTGCCGGAGCGATGGCATTGACGGTGATGCCGTAGCGGCCCATCTCGGCGGCGGCCTGCAAGGTCAAGGTGGCGATACCGGCCTTGGCCGCGGCGTAGTTCCCTTGCCCGACACTGCCTTGCAGCCCGGCGGCGGAACTGGTGTTGATGATGCGCGCGTCCACCGCGTTGCCGGCCTTGAACTCATCGCGCCAATACGCGGCGGCGTGGCGCAAGGGCGCGAAGTGTCCCTTGAGGTGCACGCGGATCACCGCGTCCCACTCCTCCTCGCTCATGTTGGCAAGCATCCGATCGCGCAGGAAACCGGCGTTGTTGACCAGGACATCCAGGCGGCCAAAAGAATTGACTGCGGTGTCAATCAGATTCTTGGCGCCTTTCCAATCGGCGACATCATCACCATTGGTAACGGCCTCGCCACCCGCTGCCTTGATCTCCTCGACGACTTCCTGAGCCGGGCTCGTGCCCGCCGATCCATCCAGGCCCACACCGATGTCGTTGACGACCACGCGTGCGCCCTCGGCGGCGAACGCGAGCGCGTGCGCACGACCGATACCGCGGCCAGCGCCGGTGATGATGACGACCCGACCGTCGAGCAAACCTGGCATGTTCTATTCCTTTTCGCCGTTCTCATTGCTGTTGACATTGGCGGCGTCGAGGAACGCGGGGCGCTCCCCTCCACCGTGCACCGTGAGGACCGAACCGGTCACGTAGGAAGACAAGGGTGAGGCAAGAAATGCTGCGGTCCAACCGATCTCGTCAGGATTAGCAAGACGACCCAGCGGCACCGTCGCACCGACGGAGGCGATCCCGTCTTCGTCGCCGTAATGCATTTCCGAGAGCTCGGTGCGGATCATCCCGGCGGCCAGTGCGTTCACCCGCACCTTGGGCGCCCATTCCACGGCAAGGCTCCGGGTCAGACTCTCCAGTCCGGCCTTGGCCGCGCCGTACGCGGCAGTGCCCGGCGAGGGCCGGCTTGCGCTCACGCTGGTGATGTTGACGATGGTGCCGCCGTCGTCCTGGCGTTGCATAACGGCATTGGCGCGCTGCGAGACGAGCAGTGCGGAGAGCAAGTTCAGTTCGATGATCTTGCGGTGAAAGTTGTGGCTCGCGTCGGCGGCCAGCGCGAAGGGGGCACCGCCTGCGTTGTTCACAACAGCATCCAGGCGCCCGTGCCCAGACACGATGGCACTGATGAGCGCGCCCACCGACTCTTCGTCGCGGATATCGCAGGGATGGAATTCGTAGGGGGTCTCACCAGGGCGGCGCGCGCAGGTAATCACCGTCGCACCGAGCTCGTCGAACACCCGGCTGATCCCGGCGCCGACGCCGCGGACACCTCCGGTGACCAGCACGACGCGGCCCTCAAGGCCGAGTTCGTAAGGGGTTCGCACGTGACTCCTTGCCGTATTCCTACTGTTTGTCCTGCGCTTTCGAGCCATGGTAGCGTACCAAGCAAGTGCTTGTTTCGGTACCTTGAGGAGTCTCATGGGCATCATCACCGCGACGGTTGAACCGGGCATCGTCACCGTCACCGTCGACTACCCGAAGGTCAACGCCATCCCCTCGCGTGGATGGTTTGAAATGGCCGACGCCATCTTGGCCGCGGGCAATGACCCGTCCACCCACGTGGTGATCCTGCGGGCCGAGGGCCGCGGCTTCAACGCGGGAGCCGACATCAAAGAGATGCAGGCCACCCAAGCGGACGGCAAGGGCTATACCGCGCTGATCGACACCAACCGCGGCTGTTTCGAGGCTTTCAGCGCGGTGTACCGCTGCAAGGTGCCCGTCATAGCCGCCGTCAACGGCTTCTGCCTGGGCGGTGGAATCGGCTTGGTGGGCAACGCCGATGTGATCGTCGCCTCCGATGATGCGGTGTTCAGCGTGCCCGAGGTAGACCGTGGCGCGCTCGGCACCGCCACTCATCTGCAGCGACTGGTCCCCCAGCATGTCATGCGCCGGATGTTCTACACGGCAGCCAAGATCGACGCAAAGACCTTGCACCACTACGGATCCATCCACGAGGTGGTGCCGCGCGATGAGCTCGACGAAGCTGCGCTACGCGTGGCACGTGACATCGCCGCCAAGGACACCCGCGTGATCCGGGCCGCCAAGGAGGCCATCAACTTCATCGACCCGCAGGACGTCGAGTCGAGCTATCGCATGGAACAGGGCTTCACATTCGAGCTCAACCTGGCGGGTGTCGCCGACGAGCATCGTGACGCATTCGTCGAGACCGGAAAGCCGAAGGGACAGTAGCCGATGAGCCGCTTGCGCGAAGAGGAGAAAATATGAGCGACAAGACAACCACACTCGACGAGGTCGTCGCCGAACTGCGCAGCGGCATGACCATCGGCCTTGGGGGCTGGGGTTCACGCCGCAAGCCGATGGCCTTCGTGCGCGCGATTCTGCGTTCGGACATCAAGAATTTGACGGTCGTAACCTACGGCGGACCGGACTTGGGCCTGCTGTGTTCTGCGGGCAAA
Organism: Mycobacterium sp. D16R24; assembly: GCF_002013385.1. Taxonomy (NCBI): domain Bacteria; kingdom Bacillati; phylum Actinomycetota; class Actinomycetes; order Mycobacteriales; family Mycobacteriaceae; genus Mycobacterium; species Mycobacterium sp. D16R24. The sequence continues at coordinate 5,139 of NZ_MAEV01000054.1, forward strand.
GTGAAGAAGGCCTATTACGGCTTCGTCTCCCTGGATTCACCGCCGTTCTATGACCCGTGGTTCGCCAAGGCGCGCACCACCGGTGCGATCGAGTCCCGCGAGATGGATGAGGGCATGGTCAAGTGCGGTCTGGAAGCCGCCGCCGCCCGACTGCCGTTCCTGCCCATCCGGGCCGGGCTGGGGTCCGACGTCATGAACTTCTGGGGCGACGAACTCAAGACCGTCACGTCGCCGTACCCGGACTCGTCCGGCAACGCGGAAACCCTGGTCGCGATGCCCGCACTGAACCTTGATGCAGCATTCGTGCATCTGAATCTGGGTGACGCCACCGGAAACGCCGCCTACACCGGCGTCGACCCGTACTTCGACGACCTCTACTGCCTGGCCGCCGAGCGCCGCTACCTTTCGGTGGAGAAGATCGTCTCCACCGAGGAACTGGTCAAAACCGTTCCTCTGCAATCTCTTCTGCTGAACCGCATGATGGTCGACAAGGTCGTCGAGGCACCCGGTGGCGCGCACTTCACCATCGGCGCCGCAGATTACGGCCGTGACGAGAAGTTCCAGCGGCACTATGCCGAGGCCGCAGGCGCTCCGGAAACCTGGCAGAAGTTCGTCGACACATACCTGTCCGGTTCCGAAGAGGACTACCAGGCAGCCGTCAAGCGCTTTAAGGAGCAGCAGGCATGAGCGAGGCAACCCGCGCCGAGGTATGCGCCGTCGCATGCGCCGAGTTATTCAGGGACGCAGGCGAGATCATGGCCTCCGCGATGTCGACGATGTCCACCGTCGGCGCCCGGCTGGCCCGCCTGACCTTCTCCCCCGACCTGGTGCTCTCCGATGGCGAGGCCGTCCTGATGGCCGAAACACCGGCGATTGGCGGCACCTCTCCGATCGAGGGATGGATGCCGTTCCGCAAGGTATTCGATGTGGTGGCCTCGGGTCGTCGGCATGTTGTCATGGGCGCCAACCAGATTGATCGCTACGGTAATCAGAACCTCTCGGCGTTCGGGCCGCTGCAACAACCCACCCGGCAGATGTTCGGTGTGCGCGGCGCTCCGGGAAACACCATCAACCACGCCACCTCGTACTGGGTGGGTAACCACTCGGCACGGGTCTTCGGCAACTCCGTCGACATCGTGTCCGGCGTCGGCTACGACAAGGCCGACCCCGCAAACCCTGCCTTCAAGTACCTGAACGTGTTCCGGGTGATCACGAACCTGGGCGTGTTCGACTTCAACGGACCCAACCACGAGATGCAAGCGCTGACTCTGCACCCCGGGGTCTCGGCCGAGGACGTCGCATCCAACACCAGCTTCGAGGTGCACGGTCTGGCTGACGCTGACCAGACCCGGGTACCCACCGAGGAAGAGTTGCGGATCATCCGCGAAGTGATTGATCCGAAGTCATTCCGGGACAAGGAAGTCAAGGCGTGAGCGCACCGGTCCTGAAGACACCGCTGACCGAGCTGGTCGGCATCGACCATCCTGTCGTGCAGACAGGTATGGGCTGGGTGGCGGGACCGCGCCTGGTCGCCGCCACCTCGAACGCCGGCGGTCTGGGCATTCTCGCCTCTGCGACCATGACGCTGGAGGAACTGGTCGCGGCAGTCGCGAAGACGAAGTCGCTGACCGACAAGCCGTTCGGTGTGAACATTCGCGCCGATGCCGGTGACGCCACGGAGCGCATCGAGTTGTTAATCCGCGAGAAGGTCAAGGTCGCCTCGTTTGCGCTGGCGCCCAAGCAGGATCTGATCGCCAGGCTGAAAGACAATGGCGTGGTGGTGGTTCCGTCTATCGGAGCGGCCAAGCATGCCAAGAAAGTCGCGGCCTGGGGCGCCGATGCGGTGATCGTGCAGGGCGGCGAGGGCGGTGGACACACCGGCCCCGTCGCGACAACCCTGCTACTCCCCTCGGTGCTCGACGCGGTCAAGGACACCGGAATGCCGGTCATCGCCGCCGGCGGATTCTTCGACGGACGTGGCCTCGCGGCGGCGCTGTCCTACGGCGCGGCCGGTGTGGCCATGGGTACCCGATTCCTGCTGACCGCCGATAGCACCGTGCCGGATGCGGTCAAGGAACGCTACCTGGCCTCGGCTCTCGACGGCACCGTGGTGTCGACCCGTGTCGATGGCATGCCGCACCGGGTATTGCGTACAGAGCTGGTTGAGAAGCTCGAAAGCGGTTCGCGGGTGCGCGGTTTCAGTGCCGCGATGCTGAATGCGGCGAAGTTCAAGAAGATGACGGGCATGACCTGGCGGTCCATGATCAAGGACGGCCTGGCGATGCGGCATGGCAAGGAGCTCACCTGGTCACAGGTGCTCATGGCGGCGAACACCCCGATGCTGCTGAAAGCCGGACTCGTCGAAGGGAATACCGGTGCCGGTGTTCTCGCCTCGGGTCAGGTCGCGGGCATCCTCGATGACCTGCCGAGCTGCCAGGAGCTGATCGACGCGATCGTCACCGAGGCCGTCGCTCACCTCACGGCAGCGAACGCCGCCATTATCTAGACGCCGACTGGGAATCTCACGAGGCGAATCGACCGAAATCCCTCGCCAGATTCCCACTCGACAGTGCTGTTCGAAACGCTTCGTCGACCCGAGCCACGATCGTGCCTGCGCGATGCTGAAGCATCTCGGATGTCACCCGAATGATGGTCCAGCCCTCCGCTGAGAGTCCGGCCGAGCGATCGACATCGCGAGAACGCTGATACGGGTCGGTCCAATGCTGTGCGCCATCAAACTCGACTCCGAGCTTGAGGTCCTCCCATCCCATATCGACCCTTGCGACAAACTCTCCATAACGCGTATACACACGGATCTGACTTCGCGGCTTGGGAAATCCTGACCTAACGAGAAGCAGCCGAGTGCGAGTTTCTTGCGGTGACTCCGCTCCACCGTCAACCAATTCCAGCGCCTTGCCAAGCGTCACCAACCCTCTGGCTCCAGGATGCGCGGCCGCCACCTTCTGAATCTCCGCAGGGCTGACACCGGTAGCGGCAATCAGGGCATCCAATCGTTGAACGGCGGTATCGAGCCGCAACCAACGTCCCAGGTCAAATGCCGTGCGCGCCGCCGAGGTGGCCGCAACGCCATCAATGCGATCAACCTCATTGGTTAACAATGACTCCCGGTGCACCCTCAGTCTGGTCGGGGCTTTGTGGTTGCGATAGATCAACTCCGCGTCGGCCGCACCATCGACCCACTTCGACCCGAGAAGTGCTGACGCGGACAACCCCGCGACCACCCCGCTCCGCTGCGACCACAGCCATGCGGCCTGTGCCCGCTGAATCGCCGTCACGCTCGATCCGCGGGGTATGTACACGGACGGATAAATCTGTTCGTACCGACTTCGGAGTAGGTGCTCAGTCACAACTCCGGCAGCGATTGCCTCAGTTGACCGGAATGGCCACAGAACCTCCCCCACAGCGGGAGCATCTCACCGCCCACCGACAAATCCGAGTGGGAACCTCACGAGGAGAGCCGACCAAAACACCTCGTCACATTCCCACTCGACCACAAGGATAGAGACAGCTGATTCACAGACTGCGGGAGAAGGCTGGTCGTATGACGTTCCGAAAGTTCACCTTCTCGACAACTGCCTGTTGTTTGGCGGCAGGAGCGGCGATCATGCTCGCCCCGCTCGCCGCCGCCGATAACGACCAGCCGTCCGTCCCCAATCACGGGATTCACACTCCGATGCAGGGCTCCATGGAGTTACCCACAGACCGCGGCCGCAGCCACGTATTACGGCAAGACCAATCCGTGGGAGGCGCAAATCCCGGCGTGCCGTACGGAACCGATCCGTACGTCCCGGACCATGCAACTGATATCGGTGGAGCCGATCCGTCCACTCCACTGGGCACCGATCCTGATGTGCCCTACGGAACATGGGCTCAGGACTAGTCGCCCGGCAGAGCAAGCCCCGGTGAGGCTGGAGGGGCCTGCTCCGGGATACCCGAGTCGGATGGCTGCGATCGAATGAACTCCGCAGGCCCCGGGGCATTGAACATGCCCGTGTTGTCCCGCTTGCTCAACCAATCCCAGGCCTGGCCCATCCACATCGGGTCTTGCGGCAGGTCAGACATCTGCGGATTGAAGGGCAAACTACCGCCCGGCAACCCGGGAATGCTGCACACCTCCGGTGGACATGGCTCGGCAGATGCGGGGGCGCCGCTCGCGATGACGCCCAGCGCCACTGCGGCCGCGCCGATCAGGATTCCAGCACGCATTCCCTGAGGCTACGCCTCGGATGTTC
>NZ_MAEV01000055.1:0-7541 GCF_002013385.1 Mycobacterium sp. D16R24
CCAGCAGGAAACCCGTTGCGGTTCTCCCAAACTCACCGGCTGCGGCACACCCGCGCCACCGAACTGCTCAACGATGGTGTCCCGTTTCACGTGGTGCAGCGCTACCTGGGCCACAAGAGCCCGGAGATGACGGCCCGCTACGCCGCCACCCTGGCAGCCACTGCCGAAGCAGAATTCCTCAAACACAAGAAGATCGGCGCTCACGGCGCCGACATCGCGATCAGCCCCGCCGACATCTATGAAATGACCCAGCTGGCCAAACGCACCGACCGCATCTTGCCCAACGGGGTATGCCTGCTGCCGCCGCTGAAGTCCTGCGACAAAGGCAACGCCTGCCTGTCGTGCGGCCATTTCGCGACCGATGCCACCCATCTGGACGAGCTGCGCGAGCAGCGCGCGGCCACCGCGGCACTACTCGATGCCCGCCGTGCCCAAGTGGCCGCCCGCACCGGCCGCGAGCTGGCCGACTCCAACGTGTGGGTCGCCGAGCGGCTGCGCGAAATCACCTCCCTGGACGCCATCATCACCCGCCTGACCGACCACTCGATCCCGACATCTGTGGCAGTCAGCGGACCGGCGACTGCCACACGGATTCCGTTGCTGCCCATCGCAACCCGTGGCGCTCACGAATCAGCACTCGATCACGCTCAGCGCCGCAGGAGCACCCATGACTGAACCCCAACCGGGCCTGGACGGGCTGCTCCGGCACGCCAAGGCACGCTCCGCCGATGCCCGTGCCCGCATCGACAAAGCGATCCGTGACCTGCGCCGTCAGCATGCACCGATCAACATCAACGCCGTGGCCCGCGCCGCCGGGGTCACCCGCAAAACCATCTACCGCAACCCTGAGCAGCTGGCCCGTATCCGCGCCCACGACTCCCTTCGCGCATCCACTACACCGGCCTCCGGCGCTGCCGCCGGGGCGATGCCCACGAGCATTGTGGCCGGGCTGCGCCGCGAACTGAGCACCCAGCGCAACCAACACCGGGCCCAAATCACCGATCTACATGCACAACTCAAGGAGAAGGACGCCGCCCTCGCGGCAGCGCACGGCGAGATCGCACGGCTCACAGCGCAACTGCGCCTCGGCAGTTAGCGCTTCGGCTTGTCGATCTCTGTCCGTACCGTGCGCACATGGCGACCTTGCACGTGCACAAACTAAGCACCGGGCAGAGCGTCTGCATCGTCCATCACCAGGTGCGCAGGTGCGCAGGTGGACCCACACGATTCTCGGCAGCCTCCAAGACGACAAAACCTACGACCGCTGGCCGGAATCCTGCGATCTTACGTAGGCAAACCGCACGTGGATGGCTATATCGAGAACGCACGCAGCTTCCACACACTCGGCCGGGCGGTGCACAGTTTGGTCAGCAGCAGGTCATCAGCACCTCTGGGCAATCTTCTTTAGCGCCATCACGCACGGCCTCGATCGGATGAGTATTGGACTGGTACTTGCCCCTCGCTGGCGGTCAGCAGGATCGACACCAACCGCAGCCTTGTCCGGGTCTGCTAAATGCTTTGAGCCGCAACGCCAATTCCACGGCAGAGCCCTCGGCACTGATATCAACCGTTGGTAGCGCCGGCGACCATGAGGGCGAACAACTCGACGCAGCCGGCGAGACGGTTACCGGTAGGCAGCGCTTTGTCGAGGTGTCTGCGCGGCCGGCGGTCAATGTTCGGTGCTGTTGGTTTCCAGGATCCAGCAGACGTTGGCGGCGGTGCCGGGTGCGCTGCGCTGGGCGCGATCGATCAGGTTCTGCAGGGTGGTTTGCAGCGCAAGCAATTCGGCGATTTGGGCACGCACGGCGGCTAGTCGTTCGGTCAGTAGCGCGGTGACCGTGGCGCAGGGCGCCAGGCCCTGATCGTGCAGTGCAGGATTTCACGGATCTGAGCCAGGGTGAGTCCGGCGGTCTGGGCCTGGCGGATGAATCGCAGTCGGCCCTCGAATTCGGGGCTGTAGTCCCGGTATCCGTTGCCCCGCCGCGTGGGCGCTGGCAGCAGGCCTTCGGTTTCGTAGAACCGCAATGTCTTGACCGGGACGTCGGTGCGGCGGGCCAGCTCACTGATTTGCATCCCGATCTCCCTTTTCCGACGGCTGCCCTTGACCTTCCACCGTAGAGGAACGTTCAGGATGGGCGGTGCCCGATCGATATCCGGTTGGCGCTACGGATCAGGAAGGTGGATCTAGAAAATGGATCAAGAGCTACGTGACTGTTGTGAGGCGATGGCCGCGGCGATGAATGGGGCCGATCCGTGTTGCCCGCCGCCACCACCGCCGCCTCCGGCCTGACCCCAGCGCCCGATCACCGGCCAACCCCGTGAACGCATGAACCGCTGGCGGTATTTGTGTTGCTGTACTGGGGTTTTAGGTGTGGGCCTGGATGATTTGAAACGGCCTCGCCCAGCCGGGCGCTGGCCGGTGTTCGGTGACCGTGAGGCCGTGGAGCGTGAGTTCGTCGGCCAGGCCGTTGCCCAGGACCTGGCGGGCGTGGGGCCGCTCGGTGAGGCGCAGGTAGGCGTTGAACACCCGCTGGGCCGAGGGCGGCCGGTCCAGGTCGATGGCCGCGATCGATCCGCCCGGGCGCAGCACCCGCACCACCTCGTCCAACGCCCGGCGCCGGGTATCGGTGGGGAGTTCGTGTAGTCCGAAGATGCTCATCGCGACATCGAAAGTGTCATCGGCAAAAGGTAATTCGGCGGCATCTGCTTCGTGCATCCTCACGTTACGCAGCCCGCTACGGGCCAGCTGGTGCCGTCCTACCGCAAGCATCTCCGGGGAAATGTCCACCGAGTCGATCGCCGTATCCGGGGCACGGGCCGCCAGCAGGCGGGCCGTGTAACCGGTCCCGCCACATAGTTCGAGTACCCGCGCCGGGTGATGGTCGGCGACCAGCTGCGCCAGACGGTTGTGCGGATGGCCGGGAATGACCCGGTCGCCCGCCTCGAACAGCGGCCCGGCAACAAAGAATTTCAGTCGGTTGCGTGTCCAGTCACGTGCCATGCTCGTGGCCCTTCGCTAGTGGTGATCGATACCGGCGGCGTGTAACGGGTCGGGTTGGCGGCGAATCGGTCGGCGCATGCAGCCGAGCAGAACCACCAGGTGCGCTGCTCGTGCTGGAGCCGGGCCGGCGCGGTGGCCGGGTCGATGCGGATGCCGCAGACAAGGTCGCGGGGGCGGTGGGCCGCGGTGAGCGCCACCATGTGCAGCGTCATGGATGTGGTGATGTTGCGCAACAGCGTTGGACCCAACGACCGTGTAGGCAGACCGTATTCGGCGGTGGAGTCAAGAATCTCGACGGTGATGACGGCCTGCCCAGCTCCGGCGAGTGCGGCGATACGGGCGGCGATGTTCACTGCGTGCCCGAAGAAGTCATCGCCATGCCTGACCGCGTTGCCGTGATGAATACCGGCCCGCACAGCCAAGAACCCGTTTTCGACGGCCACCGAGTCGGCCAACTCGCAGATGGTGGCCACCATCTGTGCAGGTGTGCCCGCGACCAGCATCACTGCGTCGCCGATTGTTTTGACCAGCGCCACGCCGGGACGCAGTGCATCGTGGGCCAGCTCAGCCAGCCGCGCGGCAAGCTGGGCAGCTTCCTGATCTCCGCATATCTCGGTGAGCGCGCTGTAACCGACCAGGTCCACGAACGCGAATGTCGCCGCCACCGTGTCGAAGTCAATACCTGAGGCGGGCAGCACTAACGGGTCTTCCAGCATCCTCGCCCGCCCTTTCCGGATCGTTCGGCCCCGCCGCTCGGGCCACATCGATCTTTGGCGCTGCCGCCCCGGCTTGACCAATCAACAGTATTAAACGCTATCATCGTCTGATGGCGATGAACAGGTCTTCGGGCAGCCCCCGGCAGGTGGTCGATGTGGAGGCGGCGACGGCGTTGTTCCATAGCCTTTCGGATGGGACGCGGCTGGTGATCTTGCAGCGATTGGCTGCCGGTGAGGCCCGGGTGGTGGATCTGACCGCCGAGTTGGGTTTGGCGCAGTCGACGGTGTCGGCGCATCTGGGCTGCCTGCGTGATTGCGGTCTGGTCGATTACCGGCCGCAGGGCCGCTCCTCGGTGTACCGGCTGGCGCGCCCCGAGGTGCTGGCGGTGTTCACTGCCGCCGAAGCGCTGCTGGCCGCCACGGGCAGCGCGGTGGCGTTGTGCCCGAACTACGGCCACCCCGGTGACGTGAAGAAGAAGGTGGCCCGGTGAGCGATGCGTGTGGCTGCGGCTCTGATGAGGACCGCCCCGGCGGCCAGGCCGAGCGCGAACCCGAACGGCTTTGGGAGATCGCGGAGCTGCGTGCGGCCGCGGTCGCGGGCGTGGTGCTGGCGGCTGGCTATATCACCGGCTGGTCCGGGGGGCCGCGCCCGGTCGAAATAGGGTTGTACGGGCTGGCTTTGGCGATCGGTGCCTACACGTTCGTGCCGTCCACACTGCGTCGGCTAGCCCGCGGCAAGATTGGTGTGGGCACCTTGATGACGATCGCAGCGGTCGGTGCGGTGCTTCTCGGTGAGGTCGGCGAGGCCGCAATGCTGGCGTTTTTGTTCTCCATCAGTGAGGGCCTGGAGGAGTACTCGCTGGCGCGGACCCGCCGTGGCCTGCGGGCCTTGTTGTCGTTGGTGCCCGATGAGGCCACCGTCATCCGGGGCGGCACCGAAACCGTCATCGCCCCAGCCGATCTGCAGGTCGGCGACATGATGGTGGTGCGTCCCGGGGAACGCCTGGCCACCGATGGTGTGATCCGGCAGGGGCGCACTGCCCTGGACACCTCGGCGATCACCGGCGAATCGGTGCCCGTGGAGGCGGGCCCGGGCGCTGAGGTGTTCGCCGGGTCGATCAACGGCACCGGAGTACTGCATATCGAGGTCACCAGTACCGCCGCGGACAACTCGCTGGCCCGCATCGTGGCGATCGTGGAGGCCGAACAATCCCGCAAGGGCGCCAGCCAGCGACTGGCCGACCGGATCGCCCAACCCCTGGTACCGGCCATCATGATCGCCGGCGCCGCGATCGCCGTCGTGGGCAGCATCTTGGGGGATCCGCTGGTGTGGATCGAACGGGCCCTGGTGGTGCTGGTGGCCGCATCCCCATGCGCGCTGGCGATCTCCGTGCCGGTCACCGTGGTCGCCGCGATCGGTGCCGCCTCCAAACTCGGGGTCCTAGTCAAGGGCGGCGCCGCCCTAGAAGCCCTCGGCGCGGTCCGCACCGTGGCCCTGGACAAGACCGGCACCCTGACCGCGGGCCGGCCCGCCGTCATCGAGGTCGCCACCGTCGGCGCCGCCACCGCCGCCCAAGTCCTTTCCGCTGCAGCAGCTTTGGAAGCCCGCAGTGAACACCCGCTGGCTGCCGCGATCCTGGCCGCCGCCGACACCGTGGTACCGGCCGACAACGTTCAAGCCGTCACCGGCGCCGGGCTCACCGGCGACCTGGACGGCCACAGCCTGCGGTTGGGGCGCCCCGGCTGGCTCGACCCCGGCCCGCTGGCCGCCCAGGTCGCCGCCATGCAAGCCGGCGGCGCAACAGCGGTCCTCATCGAAGAGGACCGCGCACTTATCGGGGCGATCGCCGTACGCGACGAACTGCGCCCCGAAGCCCGCGAAGTGGTCCAGAGGCTGCGCCGCGACGGCTACCAGGTCCTCATGCTCACCGGCGACAACGCCGCCACCGCGGCCGCGTTGGCCCGCCAGGCCGGTATCGACACCGTGCACGCTGACCTGCGCCCCGAAGACAAAGCCCACCTGATCAGTCAACTGCGCCAACACAACCCGACCGCAATGGTCGGCGACGGCGTCAACGACGCACCCGCTCTGGCCACCGCCGACCTCGGTATCGCGATGGGCGCCATGGGCACCGACGTAGCCATCGAAACCGCCGACGTTGCCCTCATGGGAGAAGACCTGCGCCACCTCACCCAAGCATTCCGCCACGCCCGCCGCGCCCGATCCATCATGCTGCAAAACATCGGCCTGTCCCTGGCCCTGATCAGCGTGCTCATCCCACTGGCCCTCACCGGGCTCCTCGGTCTAGCCGCCGTCGTCGCCATCCACGAACTCGCCGAAATCGTGGTCATCGCCAACGGCGTCCGCGCCGCCCGCACCAAACCACTCGCCACACCCACAGCCACCCCAGAGAACCCCGGCTCTGACCGGCACCCCACAACATTCACCCCAGAACCACTGACACCGGCGGGCGGAGCAGGCAGCGACGTTACCCGAAATCCGATGCCCGAAATCCGATGAGAATGGACACCTGAATCGCTAACCCGCCATCGCGGCCGCGACTACCGGCAGCAGGTGGGGTCCAGTACGGCACACAGCGCCGTCAGCGCATCGGGTACCGGACGGTGAAAGACGTTCATGCCGCGGCGATCTGACTCCACCAACCCCGCCTTGCGCAGCTGATTCATATGGTGGCTGACCGTCGATTCGGTCAGCCCCATCTCAATGGCGAGATCGCCGCTGATGATCTCGCCGTCAGGGGCGCTGAACAGCTGCGACATGATCTTCACCCGCACCGGATCAGCCAGGGCCTTAAGCCGCAGCGCCACCTCCAACGCCTGCATATCGGACATGGGACCAGCGGCCACCGGCGCACAACACACCGGACCAGTCGTGTCCACCACAGGCAGCGCTTTGGGCATACAGCCGATTCTCCCCGTCGCATTGACATATGTCAAAGAGGTGGCATACTGGCGACTGTCCGACTAGTTCGATGAATATCTCATTAGTTGTGGAGGTGGCACCCGTGTCCCGTATTCAACTCGCCCTCAATGTCGATGACCTTGACGAGGCGATCACGTTCTATTCCAGGCTCTTTGGCGCCGAACCGGCCAAACGCAAGCCGGGGTATGCGAACTTCGCGATCGAGGAACCGCCGCTGAAGCTGGTGCTGCTGGAGAACCCCGGCCATGGCGGCACCATCAACCATCTCGGGGTGCAGGTGGACTCCAGCGAGCAGGTGCACGCCGAGATCGCGCGCTTGAGCGCGGCGGGCATGTTCACCGAAGAAGAGATCGGCACCACGTGCTGTTTCGCCACCCAGGACAAGGTGTGGGTCACCGCGCCCGATCGCGAAAAGTGGGAAATCTACACCGTTTTAGCCGATTCGGAGACCTTCGGGGCCAGCCCCGAGCTGCTGGCCCAAGACCCTGACGGTGTCTGCGCCTGCGAACACACGGCCCAAGAGAGCCAGCCCGCGGACACGGCCGAACATCCCGAGGCCGCGGCGGCGGCTACGACGGCATGCTGCACCCCGCGATGAACCAAACCATGACATCGGCCGGGCATGTGGCGGTCGCCGGGAAGCTGTCCACCCTGGATCGGTTCTTGCCGGTGTGGATCGGGGTGGCGATGGCCGCCGGCCTGCTCCTAGGCCGCTCGATACCGGGCCTGAACACCGCGCTGGAAAAGGTTCAGGTCGACGGGATCTCGCTACCCATCGCCTTAGGGCTGCTGATCATGATGTACCCGGTGCTGGCCAAGGTCCGCTACGACCGCCTCGACACCGTCACCGGCGATCGGAAGCTGCTGATCGGCTCCCTAG
>NZ_MAEV01000056.1:0-4946 GCF_002013385.1 Mycobacterium sp. D16R24
ATCGGCTCGAATCTGGGTTGGTGGAAAGGTCTGACTGGCCTGTACAAGTGGGCCACCGCCGCCTCCCAGAAAGCTACTGCGGCAGCCGGTGTTATCGCGGTACTGCTGTTCTCGGCAAGCGGACTCGGCCTGGGTTGGTTCACCCCAGCCACGGTGCCGCAAGCCCACGCGGCGTGCCCGCCCGATTGTGGTGGCCCGGGCGGCAGTGACGGTCCGCCTGGGGGTGGGCAGATGTTTCAGCCGCCCAGTCAAGGTGGTCCGCAGATGCCGGACTATCAGGGCGGGATTAATCAGCCGCCGATGGATCAAAACGGCTCGATCTCGATCTACAACACGCAGGCGCCTTCGATCAGCAATAACGGCGCTAATGGGTCCAGTGGGCAGCAGGGTCCTCAGCAGGGGTGGGATCAGCCCGCACATGGAACCCAACCCCCGAATTACCAGAACGCGACTCCGTATACCCAAGGACCGGGCAGGCCGAATCCAGATTTCAACGGCGGACAAACCAACCCCGGATCGCAAGGCGGGCAAGCCAACCAGGGTGCACCACAACAGCAGCCGCCTGCCAACCAGGGCAGTCAGCAGCCACCATCACAGAGCAACTCTGGTCAACAGCCATCGCAGAATCAGCCGCCCCAACAGAACACGGAGCAGCCGAGCCAGTCCGATCGGCAGCGCATCGATGACCTCACCCGCCAGTTGCAGGAGGAACAGCAGCAGTCCGGCCAGGACCGCCAGCGTATCGATGACCTGACTAAGCAGCTGCAGCAGAACAAACAGAACAAGAAGCAGGACTTGCCGAGGTTCCCGTCCAAGGACAAGAAGAAAGACGACAAGGACGAGCAGGACGACCGCGACGATCAGTCGCAGAACACCGACCTGGCTTCGCTGCTGCTAGGTGCGGCTTCTTCGCGTCGCCGCAAGGAAGATGATCAGCAGCAGCCCCAACAGCAGCAGAAGGGTCCGGATACGCAGGCGTTGGCGCAAGACGGCGTGCAAGCGGCACAAGGTCTTCCGGGGGATATCCAGACGTACGTGCAGTCGGGGCAGCAGATCGGCGAATCGTCTGGTCAGGCCGCGCAGGGCTTCGGATCTGCAGCTCAGGCTGGTGCCTCGCTGGCTTCGTCGGCGCAGTCTGGTGCAGTCAACCCGCAGGACGCGATCACTTTGGTACAGGGCATATCCCAGGGTGTGCAAGGCACTGCCGACGCGATCAACGCGGGCAGCCAGATCGTGAAAACAGCGCAGGGAGAAGCCGACCAAGTCGCCCAGGCGGTTGGCGACGCCAACCCGCAACTCAAACCCCAGATGGATCAGGCACGCCAGCTCAACCAGCAAGCCGGACAGATCACTGACCTCGTCGGCCAAGGATCCCAACTCACCTCACAAGGCGCCGGTGCCGTTAACACGGTCTCCAGCCTGGGAACTTCCGGCATGCCTGACACCTCGGGTGCCACGGACGCGCTGTCAGGGACCGCGACGAACGTGTCTCAGGCATCGCAGGTCAAGCCGATTGAATTCCAGTCCGGACCGCTTCCCCGCGATGTCCCCACACCGACACCTACGCCGGCACCATCTAATGGTTCGGTGCAGGCCCTCGACAACGGCACACCGAAACCACCGCCTTCTCCTTCGCCTAAGCCGGGTGAGCCGGGCTTCATCGGCCCGGTCGAAGTACGCGGGCAAGGCCCGACAAGCAGTCAGGTCGGCAATGAATACCTGAATCCCTCGGCCAGGCCAGGACATCCGACGCTGTGGCCAGATGGTTCGCGCTCGGAAATGAGCCAATCGGGGGTGTTGTCGATTATCGGGCGTGACGGTAATCCGTTAATGCCCGCACGCCAGATTCCTCTTCAGGCCCCTACCGCGTCGAGTAGCGAGTTGCTCGATTTCGCTCCAGGACTGAGCTATTCGGGAGATAAGACCCCGGTGCCCGGTTTTGCCGGGATCACCCAGCGCCAACTGGTCGATCAGTATGGGGTGCCGCAGGGCAAGATGTCGTTCAACGCTGACGGCACTCCGGGTGTGATGGATCGTGGCCAGATGCGGGTGGTGGACAGCAATAACAAGCATCAGTGGTTCTGGCCCAATGGTCTTGCCGCTGATCAGATGCGGCCCGGTAAGACCCAGCCGCTGCTGGGCGATTTGGACAAGGATGCCAACTTCCTGGCCAACATGATCGTGCCTGCTGAGGCGGTCACAAATCTGACGCACTGGGAAGACATCAGCACCGGCGAGAAAGTCATCTCCGGTGCTGAAGTGGTGTTCAGCGTCCCCGGTGTCGGAATGATCGGCAAGATTGGATCAAAGTTCTACAGGCTGTTCAAACCTGCCGAAGAGGCCGCCAACGTGGCAAAGCCAGCCGCCGAAGCAGCCACGCAAGCAGCTTCGAGCGTCCTCGGAAAGGGCGTCAAGACCCATTCGGGGGTGCCTCAGGTAAGTATTCCGACCCAACAGTTGCAGAAGAAGTTCAAACACGCTTCAGACTTCGGCGTGACGGGGAACTACAACACGCAGAACGCGCAGCTATTTCAAAAGGCGGTAGAAGACTTTATGGCGAATCCAAGTACTATTCACATAGACGGATTCTATCGTCGAGGGGAGTCTCCTGCGATCCTGAGCGTAAATCCGACAACCGGCCTTACAGCGGTTCTTCACCCAAACGGTGAGTTCTGGACCGGATGGAAGCTCGGTCTTGACCAGCTGGCGCACGTCCTACAGGAAGGGGCCCTATAAATGTCAACTTCGTTATTAGATCCGACGTTCCTTGCTCTCCTGAAGAACCTGGATCTCTTCATAGCGCAAGAAATTACTCCTGGTGAATTCGAGACTCGGTTCATACAAGGAAATGGCGAGTTGCTCCGCCAAACCTTGGATGGATACAAGTTCAGCTATGACACATACATGAGTCTCTTCTATGTAGTTGACGATTACGTTGAGGATCCTGATCTACGGACCGAGCCCGAAGACCTGGGTGATGACGACCTGCGTGAAGCAGCTGTCGCAGCGCGTGCACGCTTCAACGACGAGCTTGCTGCATTGAGACTCGATACCTACGGCCACCCGTTAACAGATTAGGTCGCGAGCTGAGGGTGCCCCGGAGTGGTGATTGATTGGTCCTGTATGGATTGCGGTGTCGATACTGACAACATCGACGGCCAGGGCCATGACGAGTACTACATGATCCATGACGATCTTTGGCTCAGTATCTACCTCGATCGTGCCGGGTACCTGTGTATCGCATGCGTGGAGGAGCGTCTTGGTCGACATCTGACTCCTGCGGATTTCACAGATGTGTCGCGCCGTACGCCGGTCCGATGCGGAAGCAGCGGAAGTGCTGAGAAAAACGACAAAGGCGCCTGGCCGAGTCCAGCCCCTTCGTCCGCGCTGCACTTACTGTTCGTGTTGGGATTGGCCGCAGGCGGTTTGGGATGGAGGACTGCAGATGGCGCACACCCTTGGTCAACGCGCCATGGCGCGGCTCGCCGATGGGCGGGCACTGCACTACATGCGCGGCGGTGCCGGCGAGCCGACAGTGGTGTTCGAATCGGGTTTGGGGGCTTCTCGGTCGGAGTGGGGGCTGGTGGCGCCCCTTGTTGCACAGCATTTCTCGACCGTGGTCTATGACCGCGCCAATCTGGGCCGTAGCGATCCCGATGACGCGCCCCGCACTCTGGAGCGCCTGACGAGCGATCTCTGCGAATTGTTGACGGCGCTCGACCGCGGCCCGTACATCCTGGTGGGCCACAGCTACGGAGGGACGATCGCACTAGCTGCCGCGTTACAGGATCGGTCGCACGTTGCGGGCTTGGTGCTGGTAGATCACTCCGACGAACACGTGAATGTCTGCTGTGGATCCCCGCTCAAACAACTGCGCCGGATCGCAGCCGCAGGTCGCTGGTTCGTCGGTCTGCTGCGCCGTTTGCACCTGGTGACGCTGGCGGTCCGTCGTGCCGCGCCGGGGATGCCAGCCGACGTGGTGCACGATCTGGTCGCTGAAGATCTGACGGTGGACGCCGAGGGCGCGGCTGATGCCGAGGAGAGGTTCTTCATCGAGGGATTGCAGAGTCTGCGTCGCCGAGGCCACGATCTGGGCGCTATGCCCGTGACCGTGATTTCGGGAACCAAGACCACACCGTGGGACCGATCCCTCCGTACGGAATTTCTTAAGGCACATCGGCTTACGGCCGCACATCTTCGTGCCCGACATGTGCTGGCCAGAAAATCCGGTCACCTCGTGGTGTTCACCGAACCGCAGCTGATCGCCGACGAGATCGTGCGCATCGCTGCGCGCATAGCACCCGAATCAGCGTAATCGCCCGGACAATGCTGGGCATTCTTGTCGACGATCGGACGCGGTCGGGCGTGCAGCTCCTGCGCCGAAATAATTGTGATGCAAGAACATTCGCCCGCCAGCCCGCCGCACGGATGACCAGCGCGGCGGGGCCGAGCGGGTGGCCTCGTTATCGCCTAGGCCACAAAGACAGCAAGTTGCACCCTAATGTCGACTCCGAAGTCGATGAATCCGCGGACTCGGACGCCGCCATTCTCAGGCACAACATTGTGGACCTGGCAGACGGCGTTGCCCTGAAAGGGCACATCTTGGGCGTTTACTTCCGAAGTGGACACCATGACCACGCTGAACGGGCCCACTCCCGGAATGGCCAGACGAGTTCGATACCCGCCGTGGGATGTAACAACAAACCGCTTCACGATTGCCTGAACATCGGCCTCTTGGCGGTCTTCTTCTCCCGCAGCTTCCAACGGCTCGGCCACCGTGTCAGTGAATGTTGTCTCGGAAACCTTCTCGCTAGTTGTCATTGTTCCTCCATGAATCGATGACGTCGGCAGAAATTGCGCGGTGCACAATTCCCAATGGGCCCTTTAAAGTTGGACCCCACGACGATCTCAGGCGCGAGTAGTTGGCTACCCGAGTGTCAGAGGTA
>NZ_MAEV01000057.1:0-2041 GCF_002013385.1 Mycobacterium sp. D16R24
ATCGGTCAACCGGTGGACCTTGTCGAGTTTTTGTAGCGAGTTCAGGTAGGAGCTGTAGGGCCGTGCCCGCTGTCCCTGATGTTGATGCAGCATCCCCACAAACAGGTATTTGGAGCTCACGCCGGGGTACTGCTGGGCGAGCCAGCGCTGCTGCTCGGCGATGACCTCCACGACAGCTTGTTCGACCAAGATAGTGGGGTCGACGCCCTCGACTTTGGTCTGCTGATAACGCAGCCGCGCCACGAACGTATCGGTGTCGCCGGTGGCGGGCCGTTCACGGCCCGGAATCGCGGTGAGCGGCTCATGATCGAGCATCAGGATTTCCGAGGCCCGCCGCCCGGTCATCGCCTGCAGCAGCCAGGCGCGCGCCGCTTGCGGATCGCCTAGACCGGGCACAACCGAGATGGCCCCGTCAGGGTGGGTGAGCACCACTCGCCGGGATCTGTCGGCGCCCAGGACGTCCAGGTAGGCCAGCATCCTTTGTAGATCGGCGGTGCTGTACCAGGTCAATTCGCGGTGGCGCTTAGTCTTGCGCGGCGCGTATGTCGGCGACCATAGCCGGGTGTGGGCGGTGGTGAGGTCTTTCCAGCGCTGATTGCCGGTGCCGGCGGCGGCGTCGGCGGCGTGGTCGTACATGAACGTGTAGAAGGACTGCACCTCGTATTGGATCTCGGCGACCATGTAGTCGGTGAGCCCGCCGGGTTTGGCGGAGGCTTGCGGGCTGCGCAGATAGTTCAGGAAGTCCAGGAACATCTGGCGCAGGGTGTCGGGGTCGTCGGCGATCAGCGGGTCGTCGGCCAGCGCCTTGGTGACGCAGAAGGTGCCCAGTTGTCGACCCAGGTTACCGCTGCGAGAGATGGCTGTTGTCCAGGTGAACAGTTGATGAGTCAGCGCGGTGCGCATCCAGAATCGCAGCCCCTCGCGCAGCCAGTTAGGTTGAATGCCAGCGAGTTTGAGTGCTTGATCGTGGCGGGGTTCGTGTTCGCGCTGGGGGATGCGCGGATCGATGCGCAGATCCCATAGATCATGGGACCACCAGGGCGCACCGCCGCAGCGCACCGAGAGCAGCACATATAGCTTGTCGACGGTGTACTGAAAATTGCGGCGATACCCCGGGGTGGGCAGACGCCCGTTGCGGCGTTCGAACAGCAGCACCCCGTGCCGGATGATCTCGGCGGCGTCAAGATCGAGCAGGCTTTCCGGGGGGCGCCCGTGGCCGTGCTGATAGTCGGCGATTGCTGACGGTAGGGTCCGCAGTAGCCATTTGAGGTCGCCAGGATCGATGCGGCACAGCCCTTCTCGCCAGCAGGTGTACACCCACCAGGCCAACTCGTGGGCGAAGCGGGGCGGCCCCGTCGGGGTGAAGTCGTAGGGTTCTCCGTCAGCGCGGGGCCGGTAGTACTTGTTTGGCGTGAATACCTCGCAGGCCGGTGCCGCATCGATCCGGTATGCCGGTGTGCGCCACTGCTCGGGCACTTGGGCCCATTGCTGCTCCCAGGCCGCTGGTGCGGACGCTCCGGTGCCCCGACGGGGCCCGGATCGGTTAAGTGGGGTCATCATGTAGCCCTTTCCACCCGGCCGCGAAGCTTTTCCACTGCGCCAGCGTGCGCATCTCGGCGTCCTCGGTCACCCAGCCGTACGTTGAGAGCGTGGTTTGCATGTCTTGATGACCTAGGCGCCGCATCACCACATGTGGCGGTACCCCCGACAACAGCAACGCGGTGGCGTGGGTGTGACGCAGCCAATGCGGCGACCACTGCTGCGGTAGGACACCGCGGGCACCCTTGGTGATCGAGCGGACCTTGGTGTACACCGATTCTGGTCGCAGCGGCGCGAACAGTGGACCGCCGGCGAGGTTGACGAACACGAAATGGGTGTTCAGGTTCTCAACGAGTTCGTCGGCGCCGACATCGACGAGCTGCCACACGTACGCCGAGTACAGCGCTTCCAGATCGTCGCCGATGTAGATGCGGCGGGCGCCGCCTTTGACCCGCACTCCGTGGGGATGGTCTTGGCGGGGCACCACCTCGATCCATGGGGT
>NZ_MAEV01000058.1:0-2602 GCF_002013385.1 Mycobacterium sp. D16R24
GGCCAAATGACCTGGTGGGCGGCCAGGGCCTCGGGAGAGCTGACCCCGTAGGCGAACTCAATCCACTTACTCATCAAGCGGGGGCGCTCTGGGAGTCGCTCATCCCATCCGGGCTCTGTTCTGCCCCAAGTGAACCCGGTGTCGGCGTTGATCCGCGTGTACAGCTGGGTCCGCAGCATTTCGTAACGGTCCTCATCCAAGGCTCCGCGATCATAGAAATGACGTAGCAGCGCCCCGATGGAGATACCCCATTTCTGTTTCACCGGAATCAAGTTCAGCAACGACGGCACGTTCTTCACCGCTTTCGATGCCACCGCAAACGGCGCCAAGAATTCCGAGGCGAACCGAGACGCTTGGTCTTCGTGCTCGTCGGTCAGCTCCGCGGCATCGGTGTGCAGCACCAAATGCCCCAACTCGTGCGCCAGCGTCCACCGCGTGCGCTCCCAAGAGTCCAGCTCCCGCAACACAATCAGCGGTCGTTCCTGGAACTCGCCCACCCACGTGGAGCATCCCAGGTGTTTTTCTAGCCGTCCCCGAGAATTATCTTCGGGTGTCTTGGCGCCGAAACGCTCGTGTCTCATCACCACCGGGATCCCGCCGCGCTCCAACAGATGGGTCAGATCGCTGATCGGTGCATCAGGTTCGACCCCCAAGCATTGGCGAGCGTGCCGCGCCGCGGCGATCGGGTCACGATCAGGAGCCGCCGAGATCCGCACCGGCGGCAACTTGTGCCGAGTATCGAGCTCCAACAGAAAATCGCCCGATAACGCGATAAACTGCGCCATCCGATTCTTCTCGGTCTCGGTAGTGGACTTGGGTGTGCGGAACAACAGATGGTCAGGCTCCACCAGACACACCGGGGTCGCTGTGAAAAACCTTGCCGGAAAACGCAAAACCTCGGTCAGCGACTGCAGTTCGTCCTCGGATAGGCACGTCGTGTCGGCGCGCTCCAGCCGTGACAAACGAGCACCGGACCAGCCCACCGCGTCCATCACCGACTTTGCTGTCAACCGCCGCATCAAGCGGGCCTGGCGGGCCCGTAACCCATAAATTTCAATCGTCTTCGTCATCGCGATCCCGATTCAACACCACTACCGACAACGCTAACTGGCGGGTGTGACAAACGCGTCACGCTGGATCGGGACCAGAACCCTCTTGGCTGTCCTGGCCGAAATCCTCGAAATCGCGGTCGTGCTCGTCTTGCTGATCCTGGCGGGGTACCGCCGACTTCGGTAGCGGTGCTGAGGCCACAATCACGATCTTGGCGCCATCGTCGATACCGATCACCGCCGCTAAGAACACTTCCGGCACGTGGTAGGCGTCCGGACTGAGCGTCCACAGCACGTACCAGTCGTAGCCAAGTGCATCCTCCTGCGGCTCCTCGGAATCCTCGTCGGTGGCCGGCGGCTCCTCCTGGTCGGCTGCCGCCACCTGCCATTGGTTGGCGATCTGTTCGGCAGCCTCCGACTCCTGCGGCTCCTCGTCGACCGCCGTCTCCTCCTCGACCGGCACCCCCTCTTCCCACTCCAACGGCTGCCGCGGCTGATCGAATTGGCCACTGATGGTCAACTGCCCGTCGCGGATCTCCTGCTCCGGATCGGCCGGCGTCGGCTGCTCGGCGTCCGCCTCGGTGCTCTCCTGGTCGAGGGCCTGTTGACCCTCGATGGCCTCCAGCGCCGCCGTCCGCTGCCTTTTCGGGGGAAGGATTATCAGCCGCTCCCGATCGGCGATCACCTTCGAGGGTGCCTTGCGGACCCGAAACTGGCCGCCGCGTCCATCGAGTAGCACCACCGACATACCCTGCCCACACATCGTGGACAAGGCCCCCGCCTGCGGGGTGAAGATGGACTGCTGCGGCCCGTCTCCCTCGATCAACGCCCCGTCGCCGTCCCGGGCGATCCGCAACTGCAGCAGCAGCCCACGCACCGACGTGCAGTGCAACTGGCCGTGCATCTCCGCCGGGTCGGGGAACTCGGTCTCCCATATTTGCGCAGCCCGCAGCACCATTGCCGCAATATCCTTGCGCAGCTGCGCAAACGCGCCATGATGCTGGCGAACCAAGTCGTCGCACTGCATCTGGACCTTTAGGTTCATGGCTGAAGGATTCCATATGCGAACCTACTCCGCAATAGGTATAGGCATGTTTTTCTTCATGCCATGTGGCAACGCTCGCCCGCCCGCTACCGGGCTGGCGCCACGTGGCATGAATATCGCGCCTGGCCCCGCGTTCCATATCAACGGTCATGATCGACTCCGCTGCGGTCATCGCCGCTGTCCTTTCGTGGTCATCACCTTGTCCACCAACTGGTTCAGCGGTGTATTGAGCACCTGGGCCACTTGCGCGACCAAGAAGAATCCAGGTGTGGCCGTGCCGCCCTGCTCCAACTTGCGCAGCGTGTCCAGCGGCACCCCGGCCTCATTGGCCACCTCTGCGGCCGTGCGCGTTCCCCGCAGCCTGCGCAACTCCTTGCCCAGCTTTTCACCCTGTACGCGTTGGGTATTGGACAGCGCTGGCCGCGGCATGCAGATAACTATACGCGGATAGTTATCACAGTATAGTTATATTCCTGGGGTGAGTTTTACTTCGGCAAGATGATGTCGA
>NZ_MAEV01000059.1:0-2256 GCF_002013385.1 Mycobacterium sp. D16R24
GGCTCTTCATGATTGAGGGTGTAGAACGGTCAGCTGCTGTCGGCCTGTGATTGGGGTGTCTGGTTGGCTGGGTGTGTGCCGGAGAAGAAGCGGAAGAGTAAGAGGAAGAGCGCGGTGTCCGGGGGTGGTGTGGACCTGTCGATGCTGCAACAGCTGATGGCCGATGCTGGCCGGGATTTGTTCGCGGGAGTGTTCGATGAACCGACACCCGAGGTGGGAGCTGTGCCGGAGCGTGTGCGGGGTTTCCGGGTGCGGGTCGACCTGATGTACGCCAAGCCGCCGATCTGGCGTCGTCTGGTCCTGCCGGGTGACCTCATGCTCGATGAGCTGCATGACGTGCTGCAGGTTGCGATGGGCTGGCAGGACGGTCATCTGCATAAGTTCGGTGTCGGGGCGGACCGGCGTACCCGTGCCTACTTCGTCACCAGATTTGATCTCAGCGAAGGCGACGACGGTCTCGTCGAGGACGGTGTGCGCCTGGATCAGGTGGTCTCCGGTAAGGGCGACCGGTTGTTCTATGACTACGACTTCGGCGACGGATGGGAGCACGTGCTGGTGGTCGAAGACGTTCTCGATGATCCACCTTCGGCTCCGGTGTGCCTGGCGGGCAAGATGGCCTGCCCGCCGGAGGATTGTGGTGGCTTGGGCGGCTATGAGGAATTGGCTGCGTGGGTTCGTGGCGGGTACGACCCGCGGGCAACACCGATGGGGCTGGGTGCGCAGGAGATGCGCGACTGGCTGCCCCGAGGCTGGCACCCCGATCGTTTCTCGGTGACCGAGACCAATGACGCTCTGGCCGCGTCGAATATGCGTTGAGGACTCTTCACTGCCGAGGTGCAAGGAGCTGAGTTCGGAAGCCTCCGGTCTCGAGCAGTGACCGGGCGATGTAGTTGGTGAGGTTGCGGAAGCCCAGCGCGGATCCGCGCAGGTGTTCGAGGCGGCCGTTGATCGCTTCGGTGGGCCCGTTGGAGGTGCCGGGGCGGTCGAAGTAGGCCAGCACGTCGGCGGCACGCTTCTTCAGGGTCCGTCCCAGGGTGATCAGTTCGGTCAGCGGCTTGGGAACGCCGGTGCTCAGCGTGGTGATCAGCGCCGCCATCATCGTGCGGCCTTTCGTGCGGTCGGGTTCACGATACGCGGCCACGGTGCGCTGATACATCTGCCAGGTGGCCTCGACTTCTGCGTGGGCGTCGGCGGCGAACAAGGCGGCCAGCCGGGTGCGCTGGCGGTCGGTGAGCAGATCGGCACCGGTGTGCAGGGTGCGTCGGCAGGTGTAGAGCGGGTCGGACTTGCGGCCGCGGTGCCCACATGTCGCCAGCTGCACCCGGCGGCGGCACTCATCGAGGGCGTTGCCAGCCAGGCGCACCACGTGGAAAGGGTCCATCACCGTCGCCGCCTCGGGCAGTTCCTCGGCGGTAGCGGTCTTGAACCCGGAGAAGCCATCCATAGCAACAACGTCCACGCCGTCACGCCAGTCCTGCGGCCGCTCGGCCAACCAGTCCTGAAACGCCTTTTTTGAGCGACCCTCGACCATGTCGAGCAGCCGAGCCGGACCGGTCCCGTCACGCACAGGGGTGAGATCGATGATGACGGTGACGTACCTGTCACCGCGACGGGTGTGCCGCCAGACGTGCTCATCGACGCCGATCACCGCCACGCCGTCGAAACGGGCCGGATCGGCGATCAGCACCCGTCGGCCTTCTGCCAGCACCGCGTTGTTGGCGGTGTTCCACGACACCGCGAGCGCTTCGGCGATGCGAGCCACGGATAGATGCTGGCAGACAATGGCTTCCAGCGCCCACCGCAGAGCACGCCGCGACAGCTTGGCACGTGGTTCGGCCATCCTGGTGGTGTCTTGTCGCCACACGTGGGCGCAGCCGGCGCACCGGTAGCGACGGATGGTCACCAGCAGTGTGGTGGGGCGCCACCCGAACGGCTCATGGGCCAGAGTACGGGTGAGGCTGTCGCGTGGGATGCCTTCTTCGCCGCAGCGACGACACCACCGGTCCTCGTCGGTCACCCGGCACGCCAGCACAGCACGGCCGGGCTCAAGGCGTTGTCCGGTCACCTGCAGCCCAAGTTCGTCGAGGCGGCAGAAAGTCGTCAGGTCAGCGCAGGCGAAGCCCGCCCGACCGGTAGCGTCAGGCACGTCGAGGTCTTTCGGATGAGGAGTGTAGGAACCCTCATTTTCGAGAGACCTCGACCTCTATCCCGGCAACGACGCGCCAACCACCTCTACACCCTCATCTGTGAAGAGCC